>JAKSQC010000018.1 GCA_024404325.1 Clostridia bacterium | reverse complement strand
GTTATCAATATAACAAAAAAGAAATAACCGCCCTGCTTCCAACATGTGCGGTTAATTCTTTTTAACTAAACTTTGGGACAACCATCTGCTTGGTAGTCCTTTTGTATCTTTATTATAACAGTTTATTCTGATTTGTCAACTATTATTAAAAATATCTTTTGAGAAGTCCCTCGAATGCTTTACCGTGGCGGGCTTCGTCGCGTGCCATTTCGTGAACGGTATCGTGGATAGCGTCAAGACCTAATTCCTTTGCAAGTTTTGCAAGTTCTGTCTTACCCATTGTAGCACCGTTTTCTGCTTCAACGCGTACTTTAAGGTTTTCTTTTGTGCTTTCGCTTACTACTTCGCCTAACATCTCGGCAAATTTTGCTGCGTGTTCTGCTTCTTCAAAAGCGGCTTTTTCCCAATACATACCGATTTCGGGATATCCCTCTCTGTGAGCTGCTCTTGCCATTGCAAGATACATACCTACCTCGGTACATTCTCCCTGAAAGTTCTCACGAAGACCGTCAATTATCCTTTGGTCAACACCCTTTGCAACACCGATTACGTGTTCTGCCGCCCAAGACATATCGCCTGACTGCTCACTGAACTTAGATGCAGGAGCGTGGCAAATCGGACACTCTGACGGAGCCTCGTTACCCTCATAAACGTAACCGCAAACCAAACATACATACTTTTTCATTTCTATTTCCTCCAAATAATAAAATTAACTGTGTTTTTGTTGGCATTTTTTACAAATACCGTACACCGTACATACCGACCTTTCGGGTATAAACCCGACTTCGCTTGCAAGTTTATATCCAATATCGGTATCAGGGTAAACGTCAACTGTACTTCCGCATTTTTTACAATGCAAATGTATATGCGAGGACGTATCGGCATCAAAATGCTCAAAGCCGTCACCTACGCTGACCTTTATTATTTCACCGTTATCATAAAGTTCAGCAAGGTTTCTGTATACCGTACCCAAACTGATATTCGGTATGATTTTTTTGACCTGCTCATACACCTGCGTTGCGGTAGGGTGGCTTTTTGTATTTTTAAGCACCTTTAGTACCGCTTCACGCTGACGCGAAAAGTTTTTCATTAAAAAAGCCTCAAATCAGTAATGATTACTATTTTATTATAATGCAAACATAAAAAAAGTCAAGTGTTTTTTAGTTGACATTTTTTTCAATTTATACTATTATTAAATTATAAATATCTATTAGGGGGCTTTATAAAATGAATAACGGAGTAATATCTAATTCGGTTATAAGACGGCTTCCGAGATATTATAGATTTTTAGGCGAACTTAAATTATCGGGTGTATCGCGAATATCATCACGGGAACTTTCGGAAAAAATGGGGCTTACCGCAAGTCAGATACGTCAAGACCTCAACTGTTTCGGCGGTTTCGGTCAGCAAGGTTACGGATATAATGTCGAAATGTTGCAAAGCGAAATAGGTCATATATTGGGACTTGATAAATCTCAAAGTATGATACTGATAGGCGTAGGTAATTTAGGACGGGCAGTAGCACAACATATAAACTTTGAGTCAAAGGGTTTTCAACTTATAGGACTGTTTGACTGTAAAGAATCGCTTGTAGGACAGATGGTGCGAAATCTGCCTATAAGGAATATAAACACCCTTGATGAATTTTGCCGTGAAAATATGCCGAAAACGGCTGTGCTTTGTATACCGAAAGAATCTGCAAAACAAATTTCCGAGCAACTTTATAAACTCGGTGTAAGGGGCTTTTGGAATTTCAGTCATTATGACCTTTCGCTCGATTTTAAGGACATAATCGTAGAAAATATGCATTTTGGTGACAGTCTTATGGCATTATCGTTTAAATTGAACAACGCAAAAAACCTTGAACTATGAATGAAATAACATTAAAAGCAAATGCAAAGTTAAATTTAACGCTTGATATTTGCGGTAAAAGAGATGACGGTTATCATCTGTTGGATTCGGTTATGCAGTCTATATCTCTCCACGATACGGTAAAACTGCAAATTGCCGATAAGATATCGGTTTGTTGCGACTGTGAAGAAATAAACGGTGAAGATAATATTGCTTATTTATCGGCTGTAAGATTTTTTGAATACGTAGGAATTTCAGGCGGTGTGAAAATAAGCATAAACAAAAACATTCCGCTTGCCTCGGGAATGGGCGGTGGAAGTGCCGATGCCGCCGCAGTAATTTGCGGACTAAACAAACTTTATAAAACAGGTCTTGATGAAACGGAACTTTGTAAAATAGGTGCTACAGTCGGTGCAGACGTACCTTTTTGTATTATAGGCGGTACTGCAAGGGTAGGCGGTATAGGTGAAAAGATTGAAAAACTTCCCGATATACCGCAGTGCTATATAGTAGTAGTAAAAGCGGGAGAAAAATCATCAACCAAAGATATGTATAAAAAACTTGACGGTATGGATTGCCTGCCCTTAAAAACTGATGAAATGATAAAGGCAATAAACAACCGCAGTATAAAAGAAATATCTTTAAATTGCAGTAATGCTTTTTCAAGCGTTTTTGATTACGGCGATATAAAAGAAGTTTTTATCAAGACTTTGCCTTTAGGTGTTTCGTTATCGGGGAGCGGGCCTACGGTGTTTAGTATATATGACGGTAAAGAGAAAGCCGAACGCTGTGCCGAACTTTTAAACGGCACAGTAACCGTACCTCAAAGCAAAGGTATAATATTTGAATAAATATTAAAACTCCTGTCAATATTGTAAGCAACACAATTTTGACAGGAGTGTTTTTATGAATAAAATTTTAAAAAAGAACATAGAACTCGGTATCATTTTCGGTCTTATATGTGCTGTTTTACTTAGTTTTTCACGCTTTAATGCAGAGTGTGATGACCTCAGAGCAAATGTACTCAGACTTCATATTATCGCAAATTCCGATACAGACGCCGACCAAAATGTAAAACTCAAAGTGCGTGACGAACTTTTAAAAAATTCGGATATTATATTTGACAGGTGCAATAATCTTGAAGACGCCATTATTTCAGCAGAAGAAAAAACTGATAAGATATGCGAAATAGCAAATGAAGTTCTACTTAAAAACGGGTTTAAATACAATGCTGTTGCCACCGTTTGCGACAGTTATTTTGAAACACGGGAATATGACGGTTTTACGCTTCCCGCGGGAACGTATAAATCTTTAACTGTAAGGCTCGGAGAGGCAAAAGGACATAATTGGTGGTGTGTTATATTCCCTGCCGTTTGTATTCCCGCCGCTGCCGATGCATCGCTTGCAGACACCGCAAGCAAAGCAAGTGCTTCTATGGCGGAAAACGGCAAAAAATACGTTATTAGATTTAAAAGTGTTGAAATATATGAAAATTTGAAGAAAAAATTTCAAAAATAACCCTATTTTTAAAAATTATGCTTGCTTTTTTGATAACAATGTGATATCATTCTAATGTTACTACGAAGAAAGGGGTGACAATGATGAAGGAAGGTATTCATCCACAGTATGAAAAGGTAACTATTAAGTGTGCATGCGGTGCTGAATTTGAAACACGCTCTACAAAGAAAGACATTCGTTTGGATATTTGTTCTAAATGTCATCCGTTTTTTACAGGTAAGCAGAAGTTGGTTGACACCGGCGGACGTGTTGACAGATTCAAAAAGCGTTTTGGTATGGAAGATAAATAATTACCTAATTATCGCAGCTGCTTTAATGCGGTTGCGATTTTTGTTTTTAGAGGTGAGATACTTTGACGGAATACATAACCGTTTTGGAAAACTGTTCTGCGGAATACTTCGAAAAGCGTTCGCGTTTTATTGCAAACGTATACCACTGCGAAAGCGAAGAAGATGCGACACGAATAATATCAGAAACAAGAAGTAAATTCTTTGATGCAAAACATAATGTATATGCATATTTATTAAAAGACAAAACGGCGAGGTTTTCTGACGACGGCGAACCGCACGGTACGGCAGGAAAACCGATACTTGATATTATTAACGGTAGCGGTGTTACCGATATACTTATAGTTGTAACGCGTTACTTCGGCGGTGTACTTTTGGGAACGGGCGGACTTGTAAGAGCATATTCATCTGCTTCAAGAGATGCCTTGCTTTCAGCACAAAAGGTAAAAATGTGCCTTGGTGCAAAATACTCGGTTAAATGCGAGTATACCGACCACAGCAGACTTTTATCGGTAATAGAAAACTGCAACGGCACTGTAAACGATACAGTGTTTGCCGATAACGTCGAGGTGTTTTTCTCTTTAAAAAAGGAAGATATTAAAAATTTTGAAGATACACTGTGTGAAAGTTTTTCTGCACGGCTTGTTGCAAACTTTGCAGAAGAATGTATTTTTTCTATAAAAATTTGAAAAAAAGAGGATAATTGATTTTTTTTACTAATATTAATATTAGATAATTTCGTTTAGGCGGTGAAATATGTGGATAGCGTAAGGACGGTTATCGAGGATATCGAAAAAAACACCCTTTGTTCATTTGCGACGCTCAGTTGTAATACAAAAGGCAGAGAAAATCACGAAGAAAAATGCGAATTGAGAACCGAGTATCAGCGTGACCGCGACAGGATAATACATTCAAAGTCTTTCCGCAGGCTAAAGCACAAAACTCAGGTATTTTTATCTCCTGAATCAGACCATTACCGCACACGCCTTACACATACGCTTGAAGTGTCACAGATAGCAAGAACGATTGCAAGGGCATTAAGACTTAATGAAGATTTAACCGAAGCGATAGCACTCGGTCACGATTTAGGACATACTCCGTTCGGTCACGCAGGTGAGCGGGCTTTAAACAAACTATGTAACGGAGGTTTTACCCACTACGAACAAAGCGTAAGAGTATGTAAGAAATTAGAGCGTGACGGAAAAGGTCTTAATTTGACATACGAAGTGCTTGACGGCATACTTCATCACGCCAAAGACGAGTGGGCATCTACGCCCGAAGGCAGGATAGTAAGGATAAGCGACCGTATTGCCTACATAAACCACGATATTGACGATGCCGTTAATGCAGGCATAATTAAGGAAAGCGATATACCAAGCAGTATTACACAATATCTCGGGAATAAAAAAAGCAAGAGAATAGATACTCTTGTAAAATCGGTAGTATATAACAGTGACGGCTATGATATTAAAATGGACGGTACTACCCAAAAATATTATAACGAACTTTACGATTTCCTTTTTGAATACGTTTACCGAAACAGCAAAGTACAGTTTGAAGAAGAAAAAGTATACGGCATTGTTGAGGGACTTTATAATTATTTTATAAAAAATACCGACAAATTAACTAATGAATACAAACATATTTACGAGCGTGAGGGCACTGAACGTGCCGTTACAGATTATATAGCAAGTATGACCGACCATTACGCGGTTACAACCTATTCGGATATATATATACCTAAATTTTGGAAACTATAGGCTACAAGAATAGAAAAGAGGTGCTGTAAGTTGGCAATACCTGAAAGTGTTATAAATGAAATCAAATACAGAAACGATATTGAAAACGTAATAGCACCGTATGTAAATTTAAAACGCAGGGGTAAAAACTTAGTAGGTCTTTGTCCGTTTCACAATGAGAAAACTCCGTCTTTTACGGTATATCCCGAAAACGGTTCATTTTACTGTTTCGGTTGTGGTGCAGGCGGTGACGTTTTCAGTTTTGTAAAACTTATAGAAAACCTTGATTACATTGAGGCTATAAAACTTTTAGCCGAAAAAAGCGGTGTTGTAATACCGCAGGACGGCTATGACGATTCTATGCAAAGACTAAAAAACACTATCTTTGAAATAAATCGCGAAAGTGCAAGATTTTATCACGAATACTTAATGTCGCCCGACGGCAAGTGGGCATTAGATTATCTTATCTCAAGAGGACTTACCGTAAACACAATTAAACACTTCGGTTTGGGTGCCGCACCCGACAGTTGGGATATGCTTTTAAATCACCTTAAATCAAAGGGTTTTAAAATTGCCGATATGTTGCAGGCAAACGTTATTGCAAAAAGCAGAAACGATAGCTATTACGACCGTTTCAAAAAACGTGTTATGTTCCCTATCATAAATATAAGGGGTAAAGTAATAGGCTTTAGCGGGAGAGCAATGCCAGGTGAAGATAAGTCGGGCGGTAAATACGTAAACACCTCCGATACGCCCGTTTACAAAAAAAGCGAAAATCTTTTTGGTATGAATTATGCAAAAAATCACTGCGAAGAGCGTATAATTCTGGTTGAAGGTAATATGGACGTTATATCCCTTCATCAGGCAGGTTTTAAAAACACCGTTGCGGCACTCGGAACTTCGTTTACATCAGAACAGGCAAAACTGCTTTCAAGATATACAAAAGAAATAGTCCTAACCCTTGATGCAGATGCGGCAGGTCAAAAAGCGGTAAAACGTGCGGGAGAGATTTTAAAAGACACAGGGCTTGACGTAAGGGTTATAGTAGTACCCGACGGCAAAGACCCCGATGAATTTATAAAAAAACACGGCTCGGTAAGATTTTCGGCATTACTTGACGGTGCTGTAAGCGAAATAGAATATAAACTGCTTATGGCGGTAGAGGGCATTGACACAAACAGCGATGACGGAAGACTGCAATATCTAAGCCGTGCGGCATCAATAATAGCCCAGTCAAACGATATTATGACGCGTGACCTTTATATAGGCAGAATGAGTGATAAATACGGTGTGTCACGCACCGCACTTGAGAGCAAAGTTAATGAACTAAGAAAAAATGCACACAAAACACGTGAAAAAAAGGAAATAGCCGAAATAATCACACCTAAATTTACAAAGGACGATATAAACCCTGAAAAACGTACAAACATTAAGGCAACAAATGCCGAAGAAACGGTTATTGCAGTACTTTTGCAACATCCCGATATGTTTGATACCGCCTTTGATACATTAAAGCCCGATGATATGTTTACCTCACTTAACAGACGTATATACTTAAAATTGTGTGAGTGTATACAAAGCGGAAGAGAGTTAGATATTTCTTACTTCGGTGATGAACTTTCAAGTGCCGAAATGGGATATTTGGTGTCACTTGCAAACAGTGAAAAGGGCAATAAAAACGCTAAAACGGTATTAAAAGACAGTATTAAGGTAATATTAGATGAGAGACTGCAAAAAAATTCAGGCGATGTAAAGAATATGTCTAATGATGATTGGGCAGAAAATCTTAAAAAACTTATAGAAAATAAAAAAAAGGGGAATAAATAAAATGGAAAACGAGGAAAAAAGGTTATCAGAAAACTTAACAGATGATAAGGACGAAACAATAGAAGAAAAGAAAGACGATGCCTCTATTGACGAAATAGAAAATGCTCCTGACGACATCGATGAACTTTTTACCGAGCCTCCGCTTTTAGACCTTGATTTTGACGAAGAGCCAACCGATGACGAGTTAAAACTCGAGGAGATGGACGTTGAAAATTTAGAAGAGGATATTTCCGTTGATAATATATCGCTTGATGACCCTGTAAAGGTTTATTTAAGGGAAATAGGGCGAGTCCCTCTTTTAACCTCTGAAGAGGAAATAGAACTTGCGGTAAAAATCAGTGAGGGAAGCGAAACTGCAAAACAGCGACTTACAGAGGCAAATCTGCGTCTTGTTGTAAGCATTGCCAAAAAGTATGTAGGACGCGGTATGTATTTCCTTGACCTTATTCAAGAGGGCAACGTAGGACTTATAAAAGCGGTTGATAAGTTTGATTACACAAAAGGCTTTAAGTTTTCGACCTATGCTACTTGGTGGATAAGACAGGCAATTACAAGAGCCATTGCCGACCAAGCGAGAACCATACGTATCCCTGTTCATATGGTGGAAACGATAAACCGTTTAAAGAAGATACAAAGTCAACTTCTTCATGAAAACGGCTACGAGCCGAGTGAGGAGTTAATAGCCGAAAAAATGGAACTTCCGGTAGAGCGTGTAAGAGAAATTATGCGTGTAGCACAAGAACCCGTTTCAATGGAAACTCCTATAGGTCCTGAGGAAGATTCAAGACTTATGGACTTTATTCGTGACGAAGATGCCTTAGCACCGGACGACGCCGCACTCAAAACCATTACAAACGAAGATATAGACAGCGTTCTTCATACACTTACACCGAGAGAAGAATCGGTAATACGTCTTCGTTTCGGTCTTAAAGACGGCAGATGTCATACCCTTGAAGAGGTAGGCTCAGAATTTAACGTAACAAGAGAGCGTATCCGTCAAATTGAGGCAAAGGCGTTAAGAAAATTGCGTCACCCCGTCAGAAGCAACAAGTTTAAAGACAGGTAGTTTTTCTGCTTTCTTTAAAAAAGCAGAAATTACATAAAAGGAATAAATATTATGACTTTCACATATAAAACTAATGGCGTATGTTCAAGATTTATCGACATTGAAATTGAAAATGATATTCTCGTTTCGGTTAAGTATACAGGAGGTTGCAACGGAAATCTTCAGGGTATATCAAGGCTTGTAAAAGGTATGAAGGTTGACGAAGTAATCGAAAAACTTGAAAACATAAAGTGCGGATATAAAGATACTTCCTGTCCTGCACAGTTAGCACTTGCATTAAAGGAGTATAATAAAACAAAGGGTGATTAAAGTGTGTTACGATAACGATATTAAAATTGCAGGTGACAAGCCCTCAGTTGATGTAAAGCGTAACAGTATGGCAGGCAGTGATGCTCAAAAGCCAAACAGTGAAAAGATAAAACTTGCAAAAAAAATCGGTAAAGACGTAGCAGATAAATTCATTGAGGATGCCAACGCATCAAGCGAAAATTCCAACGGCGACTATGAAATGTTATTGCAGAGAAGACTTTTGCTTTCCTTTACGGCGACTGTAGGTTTTGAGCAATACATATCTGATGACACGCTTTCAGGTATGGCACAAAAGAGTTTTCTTGACACTTTGAAAAAATACAACGCCGAACTTTACAGTTCGTCTTCCGATACGGGTGCATTTTCGTTTTATTACCTTGCATACCGCAGAGGCTCTCAAACAGAACGAAGAATGGGACAGACCTTTGCTATGCTATGTTCCCATGACGGCGACCCGATATTCCAAGAACTCGGAGAAGCACTGTACTGTTGGTTTTCGTCGGTAGTAAGAAATACTGTTGCACAATATATGAATGCATAAAATTTCCCCTTCCGTCATAATCTTTACGGAAGGGGGATTTTTTTATGCCATCTATTTATCTCAGTCCGTCAACGCAGGAGTTTAATCCATACGTAATAGGAGGCAATGAAGAATACTATATGAATTTGATTGCCGACGCAATGGAGCCTTACCTGTATGCAACGGGCATAGACTTTACAAGAAATACACCGCAAATGACTGCGGCATCGTCGATTGCCGCATCAAATGCGGGAAACTACGATTTACATTTAGCACTTCATTCCAATGCAACCGCCGCAGGCGACGGCAGAGCAAGGGGAAGCGAAGTATATTACTATCCCACAAGTGTAAACGGCAAGCGTGCCGCCGATATTATAGCAAATAATTTACAGATGATTTATCCTTTGCCTAATCTGGTAAGGACAGTTCCTACGACCTCGATTGGCGAAGTAAGAAGAACTAGAGTACCGAGTGTGCTTATTGAATTTGCCTATCACGACAATTATCAAGATGCAACTTGGATAAGAGATAATATTGACGCCATTGCACAAAATGTAGTACTTTCTCTTGCCGATTACTTCGGCATACCGTTTAGGACGCCGTACTAAGACACTTTACTCGGTTGCAATTTTTGGCGTTTTATAACACAATTTTAAGAGTATGGGCGTTGCAAGTGCCGCTACCACAACGCACAAAACTATTGCAGGGAACACCTTTTCATCAATATAACCCGCACCTATTCCCTTTTGTGCAACCATTAGTGCAACCTCACCGCGTGCCACCATACCTACACCGACGGTAAGGGACTCACGTTTGCTTAATTTACAAGTCCTTGCCGCCATACCGCACCCGACAATCTTTGTAATAACAGCCATAAAAATAAGTACCACGGCGAAAGTAAGTATGTGAAGATTAAAGCCTGAAAGATTTGTTTTAAGTCCAATTCCCGCAAAGAATACAGGGGAGAAAAAGACGTAGGATGCAACGGTTATTTTCTTTGCTATATACTGACGCATCTCGGTAAGGTTACATAAAATAACACCTGCAAAGTACGCACCCGTAATATCGGCAACACCGAAAAGTTTTTCCGCACAGTAAGCCATTATAAAACAAAATGCCAATGCCCATACGGCTATTCTTCTTTTGTATTTATGGTTTATTGAAGCGGAAATTCTTTTAAAAAGTTTATAAACCAAAAAACCGACTACAAGCGTAAACACAAAGAAAAGTAAAATCTTAAGTATAACTAATGCAGGTTTCACCGATGAATCTCCGAGTCCGCTTAAAACACTTAAAACTACTATTCCTATGATATCATCTATAATGGCGGCAGAAAGCAAGGTTGTGCCTACGGTTGTTTTCAGTTTGCCCATCTCGTTAAGCGTTTCAACCGTTATACTTACAGATGTCGCCGCAAACACAACCCCCACAAATGCGGCACGCATAAAATTATCAAAATCAAATGCATTTCCAAAAAATACATAATATGCTCCGCCACAACCCAAAATCGGCACAAATACACCGAGTACTGCTATAAAAAACGCTTTTATACCCGTGTGTTTGAGTTCGTTTATATCAGTATCAACACCCGCTATAAACATAAGCATTATTACGCCGATTTCGGAAGTTTTGAGCAGAAAATCAGATTCCTCAAGTATACCAAAACCGCTCGGCCCTAAAAGTATACCCGCAATTATAGCACCTACCACCTGTGGCAGATGTACCTTTGCGGTCATTATACCGAAAATTTTAGTAAATATAAGTATCAGTGCAAGTGCAAGTAAAAATTCAAAAGATTGCAAAACTTTATTCCCCCATACAGGTAAATTTACGTTTTAAAAGCTTCACAAAATGTGAAGCTTTGTTTTATGTATGATATAACTTTTTAGTTTGATATTTCGGCTCACAGGTCATATTAACACCGAGTTTTCTGAACGTCTGCTCGTCTACACGGGAGAGTATAACCGTTGAATGTGCCTCAAGCCCTCTAAGGCTCTTTATTCCGTCAAGTGCCTTTTTAGCAGTTTCATCGGTAGCCGCACAGATGGAAAGTGCTATAAGCAGTTCGTCAACGTGAAGTCTCGGGTTATGGTTTCCTAATACTTCGGTCTTCATTCGCTGTATAGGCTCAATAATCGTCGGTGATAAAAGCTGTACTTCATCGGGTATTCCCGTTATTTCTTTAAGTGCGTTCAAAAGCATAGATGACGCCGCACCTAAAAGAGATGAAGTTTTACCCGTTATAATTTTACCGTTTTGGAGTTCAAGTGCCGTAGCCGGTGCAGATGTAATTTCAGCTTTTTTCTTTGCCGTGTCTACTACAGGACGGTCACTTACGGATATGCCCATTTGATTCATAAGAAGTTCTATTTTAGCGACCTCGCTTTGTTCTCCCATTCCCTGACGCACAGAGCATATAGCACTGTAGTATCTTCTTATTATCTCCTGCTTTGCAGCATTTTCTACAGCCTCATCGTCACATATAGCACAACCTGCCATATTAACGCCCATATCGGTTGGACTCTTATAAGGAGATTTCCCCATAATTTTTTCCATCATAGCATTAAGTACAGGGAAAATTTCTATATCGCGGTTGTAGTTGATGGCAGTTTTACCGTATGCTTCAAGGTGGAACGGGTCTATCATATTAACATCATTAAGGTCTGCCGTTGCCGCCTCGTATGCTACGTTTACAGGGTGTTTAAGCGGTAAATTCCATATAGGAAATGTCTCAAATTTAGCATACCCCGCCTTTATTCCCCTCTTATGCTCGTGGTATAACTGCGAAAGGCAGGTTGCCATCTTACCGCTTCCCGGTCCCGGTGCGGTAACAACCACCAACTGACGTTTTGTTTCTATATAGTCATTCTTACCAAATCCGTCCTCACTTACTATAAGCTGTATATTAGACGGATAATCATTTATCGGATAATGCCTATATACCTTAATACCTAAAGACTTAAGTCTTTTTTCAAAAGCAAGTGCCAAAGGTTGTCCCGTATAACAGGTTATTACCACACTTCCGACGTACAGCCCTATACCCCTAAATGCATCTATAAGGCGAAGTGTATCAAGGTCATAAGTAATACCAAGGTCACCCCTGCGTTTGTTTTTTTCTATCGCATCGGCATTTATAACTATTACTATTTCCGCATCGTCTTTAAGTTGTAAAAGCATTTTTACTTTAGAATCAGGCTCAAAACCCGGCAATACACGGGAAGCGTGATAATCGTCAAAAAGTTTTCCGCCGAACTCCATATAAAGTTTTCCGCCGAACAATGTTATCCTATCACGAATATTTTGCGATTGAAGTCTTATATATTCGTTATTATCAAACCCCGTTTTTGCCACAAAAAAGCCCCCTTTGGTACACACCTATTACAGTGTTTAATTATACCAAAGGAAGCAATTTTTTTCAAGAGTATTTTTTTAATTTCCAATTTATGCCTTTTGCATAATAGTTCTGAAGTCGTCACCCGAAATTTTTTCGTTGTCAAACAAGCATTTTGCAACTTCGTGAAGTTTCGGCATATTCTCTTCAAGTAATTTAAGTGCTTTTTTATACTGTGCCATTACAACAGCCTCTATTTCATCGTCAATAGCAGCAGCGGTCTTTTCGGAATAGTTAGGCGTTGATGAGAAATCTCTGCCTAAAAACACCTCGTTATTATCGTGGCCGTAGGTTACAAGTCCAAGTTTGTCGCTCATACCGAACTTCGTTACCATCTTTCGTGCAAGGTCAGTAGCACGCTCTATATCGTTAGATGCACCTGTGCATACGTCGTCCTGAGTAAGTTGCTCTGCCGCACGTCCGCCCAAAAGTGAACAAATCTGTTCAAGAATTTGATTTCTTGAGGTGTGCCCCTTTTCATCTTCGGGAAGATACATTGTATATCCCGCCGCCATTCCACGCTGAATGATTGAAATTTGATGAACAGGGTCTTGCGTAGGCAGGAAGTAGGATACTATTGCGTGACCTGCCTCATGGTAAGATGTTACGAGTTTATCCTTATCCCTTACTACGTGCGACTTCTTTTCCGTACCCATAACTACCTTAATGGTAGCTTCTTCAATTTCTTCCTGTGTAATCGCCTTTTTACCGTGACGGACTGCAAGCAATGCCGCCTCGTTAAGCAAATTCTCAAGGTCTGCCCCCGTAAAGCCCGAAGACGACTTTGCAATGGTTGCAAGGTTTACATCAGGTCCTAACGGCTTTCCTCTTGAGTGTACCTTTAATATTTCCTCTCTGCCCTTAACATCGGGATAGTTTACGGTTATCTGACGGTCAAATCTGCCCGGTCTTAACAATGCACGGTCGAGAATGTCAGGACGGTTTGTTGCCGCCATTACTATAACACCCTCATTTGCACCGAAACCGTCCATTTCAACAAGAAGTTGGTTAAGCGTCTGCTCACGCTCGTCGTGACCGCCACCAAGACCTGCTCCTCTTTGTCTTCCGACAGCATCTATTTCATCAATAAATATTATAGCAGGTGCATTTTTCTTTGCCTCACCGAAAAGGTCACGCACCCTTGATGCACCGACACCCACAAACATCTCAACAAAGTCAGAACCCGATATTGAGAAAAACGGCACTCCTGCTTCCCCTGCAACCGCACGTGCAAGCAATGTTTTACCCGTTCCCGGAGGGCCTACAAGCAGTACTCCTTTAGGTATTCTTGCCCCTAATTCATTAAATTTCTTAGGATCTTTAAGAAAATCTACTATTTCCGCCATTTCTTCCTTTTCTTCGTCTGCACCTGCAACGTCTGCAAAGGTAGTCTTCTTGCGGTCGTCTGCTTTTTTCGCCTTAGCCTTTCCAAAGCCCATGGTTTTATCTGTACCCATAGTAGCGTTCATACGCCTCATTACGAATATCCAGAATAAAACCATTATTCCTATAAGCACGATGGTAGGAAGCATACTCATAAACCATGATGCCTCTCCGCCACTCTTATAGTTATATTTTATTATATTTTTAGTACCTGCGTTTTCCTTATTTATTTCCTTTACAGCTTCGTTTACATCATTATAAAAAATTGACGAATCGGCTACCGTATACCTATAAGTTTTACCGTCATCACGGAGAACATAGGTAAGGTCGCCGCTGTAAAGATTAAGTTCAAACTCGGAAACCTCATTGTTTGTAATCTTTTGTACTACCTCGTAATACTTTGTCTGTACAGTATTCTTTGACAGGTTTGATACCGTAAAAAATGCCACTATAAGAATAACCGGTATTCCTATATAAAGCAGTACGTTTTTTAAATTCTTATTCAAATGCGTTTATCTCCTTTCCTGTTCATCGGAAAGTATTCCGATGAAAGGTAAATTTCTGTATTTTTCGTCATAATCAAGACCGTACCCTATGACATATTCATCAGGTATTATCTTTCCTATGTAATCGGCATTTATATCGGCTTTCCTGCCGTAAGGTTTATCAAGCAGACAACATATTCTAATACTAAAAGGATTTTTCTCCAATAATATTTCTTTAACATACTTAAGCGTGTTACCTGTATCAATAATATCGTCTATTAAAAGTATATCATATCCTTCGGGGTTTATATCAATATCTTTTTTAAACTCAATATTACCCGTAGGCTTAGTACCGTTATATGATGATACACTGATATAATCAACCTTACAGTCGCATTTTATGTTTCTTAAAAGGTCGCTTACAAATACCGCAGAGCTTTTAAGTATACACACTATCAAAAGGTTTTTATCTTTATAGTCTTTGGTTATCTGTCTGCCAAGCCTTTTGTTTATATTTTTAAGTTTTCTTTTTGAAATTAAAATACGTTTAACCGCCGTATTCACTTACTTTTCACACCGTTTCAGTAGTTATCTTAAAAATATTTTTTGTATTCTCATCAACGGCACACCGCTTTGCAACCCCTATCTTATATATCCATACAACACCTTTTTCGTCTGCTATGACGGGAAGATTATCCCTTTCGCAAAGCGGAATTTTGTATTCGGTATACAGTTTTTTAAGAGTTTTAGTGCCGTTTCTGTTTTTAAGTTTTACACTGTCGGAAGAAAGTCTTGTCCGCACTTCTAATTTTCCTACTATTTTATCACAGTCAAGTGTATTTTTTAAAAACAATTTATTAACTTTTTGTCCGTTTTGAAACAAATCATTAACGCTTTTTGAAATTTCTACTTTAAAATTTGTTTTTTTAAACTTTTCTTCATTTAGTTTACAAAATTTCAAAATACTGTTTTCGCAAACGGCAGACATACTGTTTGGTATGCTAACCCTACCGCCTGTAAGACAAATACCGTATATTCCGTTAATGTGGAAATTATCGGCTGTATCACCGCAGACTAATTCATAATACCGCATTATAACCCGTTTTGCAACAGAAATATGGGTATCACTTAAATTTTTAACCGAAAGACCGTCATTTGTAATACGGTTTTTATATTCCCTGTCGGCAAACTCATCTATAAAACTGCAATCTTCCGCAATACTGCAAGCAGTCCTCATAACACCGTTTTCGACTGCGGGGTTAATATCCTTTAAAACGGGAATTATATTGTGACGAATTTTGTTTCTTGTGTAATCGTCGCAAAGATTGGTGCTGTCGGTCACATAGGAAATTTCTTTCTCACCGCAGTATTTTTCTATATCACTTCGTGTACACATAATAAGCGGTCTTATAAAAATTCCTCTTTTTGCAGGTATACCGCAAAGACCTTTAAGTGCCGTTCCCCTTGACAAATTTAAAAGTACCGTTTCAAGACTGTCACTTGCGGTATGAGCCGTAGCAACAACACCGCCGTCTGCAACACTTTCCAAAAATTCGTAACGCAGTTTCCTTGCGGCAAGTTCGGTGCTTTCGTGATTTTCCTTTGCATAGCGTAAAACGTCTGCACCCGAAACAAAAAGTTCTATTCCTAAACTTTTACAGTATTCCCTTACAAACTGCTCGTCGCTGTCTGCCTCACTACCTCGTATTTTATGATTAAAGTGAGCCGCCCTTAAATCTATTTTAAGTTCGTCTTTCATTTCATAAAATACGTTTAAAAGTGACATTGAATCAGCACCGCCAGAAAGTGCCACCGTAACGCGGTTTACATCATTTAAAAGAGAATATTTTGTAATAGCCTCAATTACCTTACTCTTCATTCCTGAACACATCCACAGAGGTAAACCTCGTAAACTCGGCATTCCAATGCAGTTTTACGGTATCGGTACTGCCGTGACGGTTTTTGGCTATGATACATTCTGCCTTTGTCGGATCGCTCATATCATCATCCTGCTTTTTTTCATTATCGTAATAATTCTCTCTGTAAAGGAACAAAACAATATCAGCGTCCTGCTCAATAGAACCCGAATCACGCAAATCGGAAAGTGCAGGTTTGTGTGATCTGCCCTTTGTTTCGGTACCTCTCGACAACTGTGCACAAGCAATTACCGGAACCTTTAAATCTTTAGCCATTATTTTAAGATTACGGGTTATATCCGACACCTCTTGTACACGGTTATCTATCTGGCGTGCTGAATGCATAAGTCCCAAATAATCTATTACCACAAGGTCAACCTTTTTCATACGCATCAGTTTTGCTTTCATCTGCTGAACAGTTATATTGGAGGTTTCGTCGAAGTAGATATTAGCTTTTGAGAGGGTATCGCCCGCCTGTGCTAATTTTGTCCATTCGTCGGCGTCAAGTTCGCCTGTACGCAGTTTGTTGCTCGGTATACCCGCTTCGCTCGACAACATACGCTGTGCCAACTGTTCACGCGACATTTCAAGCGAGAAGAAACATACCGTCTTACCTGCCGTTACCGCAACATTTCTTGCAATGTTAAGTGCAAACGAGGTTTTACCCATACCGGGTCTTGCACCTAAAATAATAAGGTCTGACTTATTAAGTCCCGTTGTGATTTTATCAAGTTCACCTATACCGCTAGGTATACCTATATAATCGTTTCTCGTTTCCGGGTCGTTCATTTTAGTAAGACGTTCGTAGGTTTCGCCCTCAATAACGTCCTTAATATGTGTAAGCCCGCTTATATCCCTGCCCTGACGTATTTCATAAATGCGTTGTTCTGCCGCGTCAAGCATTTTAGAGGAATCTAAAACGTTTTCGTTTATATCCTTAATAATACTCTGTGCCGCACCCATAAGAGCCCTTGCGTAGTATCTTTCCCTTACTATTGCGACATAGGTCAAAACATTTGCGGAGGTAGGTACAGACTGTACAAGCTGTGTAAGATAGGTCTTACCGCCTGCCTCGTCATATACGCCGTCCTTTTTGAGTTTTTCAAGCAGCGACACAAAATCTATCGACTGGCTAAGTTCATACATAGACGAAATCGCAGAATAAATATCCTTATGCTGAGGAATATAAAAGTACTCCGGTTTCATCTGCACCGCAACTTCGGTAATACACATAGGGTCTATTATCAGTGAACCTAAAACCGCCTGTTCTGCCTCAACCGAATACGGCAGTCTACCGCCATCAAGGTCAAAAATCAGATTGTTATCACTCATAAGTCTACTCCGTTACCTTTACGTTAATTTTAGCCGTTATACCGGTATATAGTTTGATTTCCGCCTCGTAATCACCGAAATTCTTTATATCGGCAACACTCATCTTCTTACGGTCAATTTCTATACCAAACGCGTTTTTAATTTCTTCGGCAATTTCTTTTGAAGTTACACTGCCGAAGAGTCTGCCGGCAGTTCCGGCTTTTGCCTTAATTGTAACTGTTTTTCCATTAAGTTTTGACGCTAAATCGTTAGCGTTTGATATTTCTTCTTTTTTATGATGTGCCTTTGACTCTTCACGGCTTTTCAGTTCCGACATAGCGGCACTGTCAGCCTCAATCGCGAGATTTTTCGGGAATAGGAAATTCCTTGCGTATCCGTCGGACACCTGACATAAATCTCCCTTTTTACCCTTACCCTTAACGTCGGCAAGTAATACAACTTTCATATTATGTAACTTCCTTTCGCATTTGCTCCCCTGCCGAAAAACAGCAGGGGAAAAGAATTTAAACTTCCATTATAACCGGTAATACCATGGGTGAACGATGAGTTTTTGTATAAAGGAACTTGGCGACGCCGTCCTTAATTTTGGCTTTTAATGCATTCCAATCTAAAATATCATTCATATAGCAACTGTCGAGAACATCGCAAACAACATTTTCAAGACTGCTCATAAGTTCTTCAGATTCCTTAACGTATACAAAGCCTCTTGAAATAATGTCAGGGCCTGAAACCAATTCACGGCTTTCCCTGTCCATAACAACAGTGACAACAATAATACCGTCTTCAGCCAAATGCTTTCTGTCACGCAATACTATGCTTCCAACATCGCCTACGCCAAGACCGTCAACAAACACCCTGCCCGCCGGCACGGTTTCAACATTCTTAATTTCCTTTTTTGTGATTTCTATAACGTTACCGTTGTTTGCAATCAAAACGTTTTTCTCACTTATACCCATACCGTACGCCAAAAGTGCGTGCTTAAACAGATGCCTTTGCTCACCGTGTACAGGTATAAAGTATTTAGGCTTTACTACGCTTAACATCATTTTAAGTTCTTCTTTGCAAGCGTGCCCCGAAACATGTACATCGTACATTTTTTCATATACTACGTTAGCCCCGCGTTTTAAAAGTTCATTTATAACCTTGCTTACCAATTTTTCATTACCCGGTATCGGAGTCGCAGAAATAATAAACATATCACCCGGTATTATTTCTACCTGACGGTGCTCGGAAAACGCAATTCTGTGCAGTGCGGATAACGGCTCACCCTGACTGCCCGTAGTGATTATAACAAGTTTATCGGGACGGTAGTTTTTGAGTTCTTCCATTTCTACCATAACGCCGTTTGGAATTTTAAGATAGCCGAGTTCACGGCTTACCTCTACTACGTTTATCATACTTCTCCCAGAAACTGCAACCTTACGCTTACAACGTACAGCCTCATCTATTATCTGTTGAATACGGTGTATATTAGAGGAAAACGTAGCAACAACAATTCTGTGTCCCTCTGCCTTTTTAAACAGAGTGGAAAACGACTCTCCAACAAGCCTTTCAGACGCAGTAAAACCGGGACGTTCTGCGTTGGTAGAGTCCGACAGCAGTGCTAAAACACCCTTTCTGCCGAGTTCTGCAAAACGTGCAAGGTCAATAACCTTATCGTCTATCGGTGTACTGTCTATCTTAAAATCGCCCGTTTGCACCACCGTACCGGCAGCACAGGTAATCGCAAATGCCACAGCATCGGGTATTGAGTGATTAACATGTATAAATTCTACCTCAAATTTTCCAAGCTTGATTTTTTCTGTCGGTTTTACAACATTCAAATTTGAACCGTTTAGCAAACGCTCTTCCTTTAGTTTCTGCTCTATTAAACCGATTGTAAGTCTTGTAGCATATATAGGTAGATTAAAGTTACGCAGTAAATACGGTATAGCACCTATATGGTCTTCGTGACCGTGAGTTACTATAAGTCCTTTGATTTTGTCCTTATTTTCAAGTATATAAGTAAAATCAGGAATTACAATATCAATACCCGGTAATTCCTCGTCAGGGAAACTCATACCGCAGTCTACAAGCAACATATCTCCGTCATATTCATAAAGCGTTATATTCTTGCCTATTTCACCAAGTCCGCCAAGCGGTATTATTTTTATAGGTTTACTGTTTTTTTGATGATTTCCTGAATTTTGTGTACTCTGTCTTTTTTTATTAACAGGTTTTCCCTGCTTGTTAAATTTAGCCTTTGTAGTATCGCTCAGTGTATTTTTAACGCCATTTTTCGGTGCAACAAATCTTCTCTGCTTGAGATTAGCAGAGTTTCCGTTACCCGTTTTCTTTTGAGCATCATTCATTAAATAAAAAGCCTCCAATATTATAAAAAACTTTATATAAGCCCAACCATACCGTCAGGACATAAATTACAAATATAATAACCCATATTATTCATTTCATTTTACCTTTTTTTAACGGTGCTTGTCAAGTAATTTTCTAAATTTATCCATACATAATAATATTATTACATTTTTTTAGCAAATATAATCAAAGAAAAAATAAAAAATGCGGGCTTTAGCCCGCAAAAAATATTTAATCAATACAAAAAATTTCTGTATTTTACAAGTTCGTCTTTGTATTTCTTTGCAATATTCTTTGCCACGATTAAATCGTGAGATAAATAGTTTCCGCACTCTATTTTTGATGCACCGGGTATTTCCCCGTCAAAGTTTATTATAAAATCACACATATCTACAACAAAATCAAAAATATCTTCGGACTTATAGTCACCAAACAGCACAAGATAAAACCCTGTTTGACAACCCATAGGGCCAAAGTATATAACTTCATTCTTAAACTTGCTGTTTCTGAAATAAGTAGCACCCAAATGCTCTATTGTGTGCATAGCTCGGATATCTATAACATCGTCCTTGTACGGTTTTACCATTCTAATGTCAAACGTAGTGGCAACAGTACCGTTATAATTGTCCTTACGTGAAACGTAAAGACCTGTTTTAAGTTTAATATGGTCAACCTTAAAACTCTCGATTTTATTCATAAGCACCCACCCGAAATAGTTTTTAGTTTTTACTCGTAGGGGCGGATGCCCACATCCGCCCGTTTAAGTTTGTTAAAAAATCGTAGAAAAACGGTACGATGTGGGCATCGTACCCTACAAAATTGTTGACAAACCGAATTTTTATGCTATAATATTAACAGAAAGGCAACCGATAGACGGTTAGCCCTCTGTTTTGGTTAAAAAGTAACCGCCACGTTGGAAGCTGGGGCGGTTACTTTTTTATGCTTAATATGTAACCTGTGGCTACAATAAGAATTAAAACTAATAAATAGTAATATTCCATAGCATCACCCCCTTATTTAAAAGAGGGCAAATGCCCTCTTAAATAAAAGGGCTAACCGCCTACCGTTTATATAGTTGCCTTTAGGGGCGTTTTCACGCCACCTATATTCTACCATATTCAACATAATTTGTCAAATTTTGTAGTTTTTAGTTTTTATAATTACTCGTACAGGCGGATGCCCACATCCGCCCGTTTAAGTTTGTTAAAAAATTGTAGAGAAACGGTACGA
>JAKSQC010000017.1 GCA_024404325.1 Clostridia bacterium | reverse complement strand
CCGAGGACAGACTGCTTGACGAACTTATTAAAGAAATAGAAAAAATGTAGCCTAAACGGAGGGTGTAAAACAAATGTATTCCTTTGAGGAACTGTTCGGTACATATCTTAATAAATCTCTTAACACTGCATTTTCGGACGCAGTGATAAAATCGTGCGACCTGCTTGAAGGCGAACGCACACTCAATATAGAAATACAAAGTAAAAAATATATTAAAAGACAGTTTATTTTGGAATTTAAGCAGTGTGTAAAATCTGTTCTTTCCCTTGAAAAAATTGAAGTTAAACTTTTATTTGACGGAAATTCACTGTGTGATGAAGCCTTTGCCGATATTACAGAGGAAATACGTCTTAAAAATGCAGTTTTTAACGGATACTTTAACGGTGCAACTTATAGTTTTGACGGGGATACCGTTAAAATAGATTTAAAATACGGCGGTCTTAAAAACATAACAAACAACGGCTTTGAAAAGATTTTTAAAAATGATGTTAAAAATATATTCGGCAGAGAGGTTAATATCGAATTTACAGGGCAGACAGAGGATATAGAAATAAAAATGCCTGAAGAAAAACAGTATGTTTCTATGGACAAGCCTAAGGAAAAGCAAGTCGAGGTTAAATACGATTATATTCCGTCTGACGGACTTCCTGTATATCTTGAGAGTGCAAAACTGTTTTTCGGAAGAAAAATAAACACCGACATTATGAAAATGTCAGAAATAAAACCGCCTCAAAACGATGATGAGAGTGTGTTTATTTCGGTGTGGGGCGAGGTTTTCGGCTTAGAGGTACGCGAAGTTGACACAAGACGCGGCGGTAAAATGGTTGTTGCAAAGTTCTTTTTCAGTGACGGTACGAATTCTTTTAATGCGTCACTTAAAAAGTTTTTTGACCCTAAGTACAGCGATGATATGGAAACGGCGGTAAAAGAATTCAAAAAGAGTATAAAACCGCTTTGTGACGGTGTATGCGTTGTAGTAAACGGCGATTATTCGTTTGACAGATGGGCTAACGATTTTGTTGTTGATGTAAAATCTATTGCTACGCTTAAGAAATACGAACAATCAGACTGCTATGACGGTGAAAAGAGGGTTGAACTTCACTGCCATACCAATATGTCGGCAAAGGACGCGGTATCAAGTGCCGGCGATATTATAGACAGGGCATACAAATGGGGACATAAGGCTGTTGCCATTACCGACCACGGCGTAGTACAGGCTTACCCTGCCGCTGCTGCTGCTGTATCCAAGATACGCAAAAAAGGCGGAGAGTTTAAGGTTATTTACGGTGTTGAGAGTTATTTTATAGATGATACACGTAACGATTTATCAAAACTTTCTTCAAAGGAAATAGCAAGGCTTCGCAACCACCAAATAATTCTTGTTAAAAACCTTACGGGACTTAAAAATCTTTACGAACTTGTATCAAATGCACATCTTTACGATTTTCACGGCAAGCCGATAACTCTGCGGAGTAAACTTGATAAATTAAGAGAAGGTCTAATAGTAGGCTCTGCGTGTGAGCAGGGCGAGTTTTACAGGGCGGTAGTGGACGGTAAGTCTCACGATGAACTTATTAAGATAGCAAAGTATTATGATTATCTTGAAATACAACCTATTGGCAATAATGCATTTATGGTAAGGGACTCCGTTTTACCCGATAAAACCGATAAGAAGACAGGTCAGGTAATACCAAACCGCTTTAAACACGTTACAAGCGATGAGGTTATAAAGGACTTTAACCGAAAAGTTGTAGAGATAGCAGATGAATTAGGTCTGCCGGTTGTTGCTACGGGTGACGTCCATTTCCTTAAAAAAGAGGACGGAATTATAAGGCAGATAGTTATGGCAGGTCAGGGCTTTGACGATATAGAATATCAAGCACCTTTGTATTTAAAGACAACCGAGGAAATGCTGTTAGATTTTGAATACTTCGGCGTTCGTGCAAAGGAATTCGTAATAGATAATCCTAACAAAATTGCCGATATGGTAAGCGATGACGTTATTCCCGTACCCGAGGGCAATTATCCGCCTGTAATTGAAGGCTCTGACGATATGCTCCGTGATATTTGTTGGGAAAATGCACACAAAATTTACGGCGATCCCGTACCCGAAATAGTTGAAAAACGTCTTAATAAAGAACTTAATTCCATTATAAGTAACGGGTTTTCGATAATGTACATATCTGCTCAAAAACTTGTTGCTTACAGTGAGGAGCAGGGATATTTAGTAGGCTCGAGAGGTTCTGTCGGCTCTTCATTTGTTGCAACTATGGCGGGAATTTCGGAGGTAAACCCGTTAGCACCGCACTACGTTTGTCCAAAGTGTCAGTATAGTGAATTCTTTACGGACGGTTCTGTTGGTTCAGGCTTTGATTTGCCCGAAAAGGAATGTCCGAAATGTGGGGCAAAACTTAACCGAAACGGTCACGATATACCCTTTGAAACCTTTTTGGGCTTTAAGGGAGATAAAGTGCCTGATATTGACCTTAACTTCTCGGACGAGGTGCAGAATGATGTTCAGGAGTTTACAAAGACCCTGTTTGGTGCAGAAAATGTATATAAAGCGGGTACGATTTCCACAATAGCCGAAAAGACTGCTTTCGGTTTTGCAAAGGCGTATGCGGAAAAAATGAATGTAACGCTAAGTTCTGCCGAACTTAACCGTCTTGCAGGTTTGGTTGAACACGCTCAGGTTAAAACGACAACAGGTCAACACCCTGCGGGTATGATAATAGTACCTAAGGGTATGACTATATACGATTTTTGTCCTGTTCAACACCCTGCAGACGATGTAAATTCCGATATTATCACAACTCATTTTGATTTCCATTCAATTCACGATACAATTCTTAAACTTGATGAGTTAGGTCACGTTGTGCCGACTACATATAAATATCTTGAGGAATATTCGGGAATACCGGTAAACGACGTATCTATGAGCGACCCTAAGATTTACAGTCTTTTTACCTCTACCGAGGCTTTGGGTGTAACGCCCGAAGATATTGACTCAAAGACTGGAACACTCGGTCTTCCCGAATTCGGCACAAGGCTGACGCGGGATATGCTTATTGACTGTAAACCTCAAAATTTTGCCGACTTATTGCAGATTTCAGGTCTTTCCCACGGTACCAACGTATGGCACGGAAATGCAAAGAGTTTAATAGATGACGGCACTTGTACCATTTCCGAAGTTATAGGAACACGTGATAACATAATGGTATATCTTATTCATCAGGGTATGGAGGAGGGCAGAGCCTTTAAGATAACCGAAACGGTGCGTAAGGGACTTTATGCAAAGGGTAAAATAACCGATGAAGACTGGAATGCCATGGCGGAAGATATGCGTGCCGTAAGAGTTCCCGAGTGGTATATAAGCAGTTGTAAAAAGATAGAGTATATGTTCCCTAAAGCACACGCGGCGGCATACGTTATTTCGGCACTCAGACTTGCGTGGTATAAGGTGTACAAGCCCCTTGAATTTTACTGTGCTTATTTTACCGCACGTCCTGAAGATGTTGACGTTGCTACCGTTATAAAGGGTAAGGACGCCGTAAGAAAACTAATGAGGTCGATTACCGAAAAGGGTAAGGAAGCAAGCAAAAAAGAACTCGATATATATAATAACCTTATGATATTCAACGAAATGCTTTCAAGAGGTATAGAGGTACTTCCTATTGATATAAGGTATTCCCACGCTATGAAGTATCTGCCCGAAAACGGCAAAATGCGTCTGCCGTTCGGTGCATTATCAGGTGTAGGAGAAAAGGCGGCGTACTCAATATATGAGGCAGCAAAAAAGGGTAACTTTGTTTCACGAGAAGATTTTGCGATTGAGGCGGGTGTCTCTAAAACCATAATACAAAACCTTGCAGACCTTGGTGCTATGAATGATTTGCCCGATACAAACCAAATATCTATGTTTTGATAAAAGTCCCTAAACAGTGCGTTTGGGGACTTCTCCTTTGAAAATATTTAAAATTTTTCAAAAAAAGGTTGCAATTTTGTAACTTTTAGGTATAATAATAAAGTAAGTTGTTACAAGTTTGTAACTTTTGAAGGGAGTTATGCTGTATCTTTGATGATGCCTTTTCTCTTATAAATGACTGCTTAAAAATCTTTTTTAAAAAGATTTTAGGGCTTAATAAGATAATAAAAGTAGGGGTATTTGCTCTCCTTGCAACAATGTCGCTTTTCTACGGGCTTCACGCCTGCGGTGCTACGGTTGCTTACAGAGTAAATTACGACGGCAAGATAATAGCTACGGTTAAAAGCAAACAACAGTTCTCCGAAGCGATGGATATTGTTAAGAAAAGAGTTAATTCGGTTGATAACGAAAATGTAGAGCAAGTCATAAGCACGCCTGTTTATTCTACAGCTTTAGTGCTTAATGACGTTATCGACAGTGATGCCGTTTTAGCCGATGCAATTATTGAGAATACCGAAAATATAGTTTATGCGTCGTCACTCATAATAAACGGCGAAATAGTGGCGTGCGTAGAGGAAACCGCTCTTACAGAGTGTATAAATAAACGTCTTAATCAGTTTAATATCCCCGATACCGAATGTAAGACGGAATTTATTGATAACATTTCCTTTGATAACGGATATTTTCTCTCGGATAAACTTGACAGCGTTAATTATGTAAGCGGTTTGATTTCGTCACTTGATGTAAGAACTATTGTGACAAATACTTCCGATATTGAAACCGATTATAAAACTGTAACCGAAACAACCGATGAAGAGTCGGTAGATTACTTGGAAGTGGAAACAAAAGGACAAAAGGGTATAAGACGCATTACAGAAAATGTAGTTTTAATAAACGGCGTAGAAACTGAACGTCAGCAGATTTCCGATGAGGTTGTAAAAGAACCTATTGACGAAGTTATTATCAAAGGCACTGCGAAAAACAAGGTGAGTGTTGAAGAAAAGAGCATAGCGAAAAACTCCGGCTTTGTATTCCCGCTTCCTAAAGGAGTATGGGAAGTAAGTGCGTATTACGGTGACGGCAGAGGTCATAAGGGTATAGATTTACGCTCACCCAAAGGCACTTCGATTTACGCAGTAGCAGGTGGCAAAGTAACCTTTGCTTCATATTACAAAGGCTATGGCAACTGTGTTAAAATTGACCACGGTAACGGTCTTATAACGGTTTATGCACATGCAAGCAAACTTTGTGTAAGTGTCGGTGATACCGTATCCGCAGGTGACCTTATAGCACTTGTAGGCTGTACGGGAGATTCAAGCGGTAACCATCTTCATTTTGAGGTAATTTCGGGAAATAAGAATATTAACCCTGCACCATTTATTGGAATAAATTAAGTATATAAAATTAAGGGGCTGTAAAAAAACGTAAGTTTTTTCACAGCCCCAATTTCATATGTTTTTATTATTTCCTATCGTTTTGATATTTTGTAACAACTTTTTTTATTCTGTCGGCAGGGTCTAAAAGACTGCTTATTGAATTATCGTTGTTAAGTGTATCTACTAACAGTGCAATGTATTTTGACATATTAACACTGCAATACCATTTTCTTGAAAGAAGTTCGGGTGTTTGATAAATAAGGTTGGTTGTAAATACCTTATCAATAAGTCCGCGTTTGTGATAATCGTCAAACTTCTCAAGTCCCTCAACAAAAAGACCGAATGTTGAGAAAACGAATATACGTCCTGCACCCATCTCTTTAAGTTTTGCGGCAATATCAAGCATAGATTCGCCCGAAGAAATCATATCGTCAACAAGTATTAAATCTTTGCCCGTTATATCGTTGCCTAAAAATTCGTGTGCTTCTATCGGATTTCTTCCGTTTACCACTACCGAATAGTTACGGCGTTTATAGAACATACCGAGTTCAAGGCCTAGTACCGAGGAATAGTAAATACAACGTGACATACCGCCCTCGTCAGGGGATACTATCATAGTGTGTTCGCGGTCAAGTTTAATATCAGGAACGGTTTTAAGGAGTGCTTTTATCATTTGATATGCCGCCTGAACATTATCAAATCCGTCAAGCGGAATAGCATTGTTTACACGTGGGTCGTGTGCGTCAAATGTGATTATGTTTTTTACGCCCATAGAAACTAATTCCTTAAGTGCCATTGCACAGTCCATAGATTCTCTTGCGGTTCTTCTATGCTGTCTGCCCTCGTAGAGCATTGGCATTATTACCGTAATTCTTCTGGCCTTTCCGCCAAATGCCGCGATAACTCTC
Organism: Clostridia bacterium; assembly: GCA_024404325.1. GTDB lineage: Bacteria > Bacillota > Clostridia > Oscillospirales > Acutalibacteraceae > UBA737. The sequence continues at coordinate 15,563 of JAKSQC010000017.1, read as the reverse complement.
TTTAGGTCTTGAAAATGGTCATCAGGGCTCATAGGCACTGTCTGACCGTACATTTTGTAGGTTACACTGTAATTAAAGCAGTCGCATATAATATAAGCGTCAAGACCGCGTGCGGTATGGTTAAGCACCGCTTTTGCTTCACCTGTTCCGAATCTCGGACAGTTTGCACCCACTACAAACGATTCATCTTCAGGAATATTACGCCACTGTTTAAGTTGAAAATCCACCTGAGATGAGATGTCCTCGCAACCACGCATACTTACAATAGCAAGGTCACCGTAAGGAGTGTGTTTAAAATCAATGTTTGACATAAAAAGCCCTCCGAAAACGATTATTTTTTTACTTTATATATAATAACACATTTTTCCCAACATAAAAAGACCTTTTATAAAAAAATATTACATAATTTTTCATATTAAATTTTACAAAAATTTTATGTTATTCTACAAAAAACCGATTGATATAATTAAGTAAGTTTGTTATAATGTCTTTGTATAAAAAAATGGGAGGATATAAAAATGCCTAACGTTATGCTTATTTCATATACACCGAGTCCTGAAAAAACCGTAGCTTCTGCGGCTAAACTTTGTTACAGTTCTTCTTCAATAGGCGATTTGATGGATGGACTTACAGACGAAAAAGCATCTTCGTTTGTTGAAATGCTTTCCGAAATAGGTCACGAAAGTCCTATTGAACACGCAAGTTTTACATTCGGTATAGAGGGTGTGTCACGTTCTTTTTTGGCACAGATAACCCGTCACCGCATAGCATCATATTCGGTTAAGAGTCAAAGGTATGTTACGGAGGGTGATTTTGAGTACGTTGTTCCGCCTGAAATTGCCGAGGATAGCGAGGCTTTAAAACTGTATGAAGAAACTATGAGTCAAGACAGGGAAGTTTATGAACGCATAACCGAAATACTGTCTAAAAAGCATAAGGCAACTTTTATAGCAGAGGGAAAAGACGAAAAGACTGCCGAGCGTTTAGCACAGAAAAAGGCTATTGAGGACGCAAGGTTTGTACTTCCTAATGCCTGCGAAACAAAGATGGTTGTTACTATGAATGCAAGGTCGCTTAATAACTTCTTCCGCCACCGCTGTTGCAACCGTGCACAGTGGGAGATAAGGGACGTTGCCAATCAGATGCTTAAACTTGTAACAAAGGTTGCACCCGAACTCTTTAAAAAATCGGGACCTCCGTGTCTTTACGGAAGTTGTCCTGAGGGTAAAATGTCCTGTGGCAAGGCAAGTGAAGTAAAAGAATTTTACGGAGCGTTAAGAAATAATGGGTAAACTTATTGTAATAGAGGGGCTTGACGGTAGCGGAAAGTCAACCCAGCTTGAACTGTTGCCTAAAGCACTCAAAAATAACGGTATAGAGTGTAAAAGCGTATCTTTTCCCGATTATGAAAGCAGGTCAAGCGAGCTTGTAAAAATGTATCTTGCAGGGCAGTTCGGTAAACGCCCTGACGATGTAAACGCCTATGCGGCGTCTGTCTTTTATACTGTTGACAGATATGCATCTTTTAAATCAAATTGGGGAGAATTTTACAACAACGGCGGTACGGTTATAGCGGGTAGGTATACCACCTCCAATGCCGTTCATCAAACCTCAAAACTTCCTAAAAATGAGTGGAAAGATTTTCTATGTTGGCTATATGACTTTGAATACAACAAGATAGGAATACCGAAACCCGATAAGGTGATTTTTCTTGATATGCCGATAGATGTGTCGCAAAATCTGTTAAGTGTAAGGTATAACGGCAACGAACAGAAAAAGGATATACACGAAAGTAACATAAAATATCTTGAAAACTGCCGTGAAGCGGCAAATTTCACTGCGGAATACTCTAATTGGACTAAAATACCCTGTGCGAATAACGGTATTGTAAGAAGTATTGAAGATATAGCAAGTGACGTACTTGAGGAAACGTTAAAACTTTTTAAGGAGTAGGCATAATGGTATATGTTTTTTTAGCAGACGGTTTTGAAGAGATAGAGGCAGTAGCACCTATTGACGTTTTAAGACGTGGCGGTGTAGAGGTTAAGACGGTAGGTGTTAGCGGTAGTCTTGTAACAGGTACTCACGGTATACAGTTAAGTTGCGATATAACGCTTGAAAATGCAACTTTTGATAATTTACAAGGTATAATTCTTCCCGGCGGTATGCCCGGAACGGTTAATCTTGAAAACAGCCTAAAGGTACAGGAATTTATTGATTATTGTGCTTTAAACAATCTTATTATGGGTGCTATTTGTGCAGCCCCATCTATTCTCGGTAATAAGGGACTGCTAAAGGGCAAAAAGGCGGTTTGTTTTAACGGGTTTGAAAAAGACCTAATCGGTGCTGATGTGCTTAATAAACCCTGTGTCACCGATGGAAATATAGTCACCGGTTGGGGTGCAGGAGCAGGAATTGACTTCGGTTTTGAGTATCTGGCCGCAATAACGGGTGATAAAGATTTATCAGATAAACTTTGTAAGTCTATGAGATATGTAAGGGGAATATAAAAATGGAGGAAAACAACAACGTATCTTTGCCTGAAAATGACGGGGACAGTTATGTAATAGGAGAGGGCTTTACTGTACAGGAATATGAGCCTTTGCAAAAAAAGAGTGCAGATAAACACTCAAAAAGCGGCGGTATAGTAAAAAATATTATTTGGATAGTCGCAATAATTATTGTATCCGTCGGTATTGCTTTCGGCGTTATTTATGCGGGGGCTGACTATCTCGGTATCGGCTTCGGCAGAGGAGAAAACTGTGTTGTGGAAATACCGTCAGGTGCTACCACTAAGGTAATAGCCGAAAAATTAAAAGAAGCAAACGCGGTAAGACTTCCTGTGTTGTTCAGGGTGTATTCACGTCTTAAGCATTTTGACAGTCAGTACAAATACGGTCTTTACAGTTTCAACAATGAAGCAGGATATGAAGTCCTTGCCGAAATGCTTGTAACACAGGGTGCAAAAGCAGAAAGCGTAAAGGTTAAAATTCCGGAAGCCGCAACCGTTGACGATATAGCAAAACTGTTAGAGGAAAACGGTGTATGTAAAAAATCGGATTTCTTTGATGTTATTGACAGCGGAGAATTTAAATATGATTTTGTAAAGAATATACCTACTGAGTCGGTATATTACCGTCTTGAGGGTTATCTATATCCCGATACTTATGAATTCTATAATTACGATTCTAAGGAATGTGCATATCTTGCGGTAGAAAAAATGCTTAAAACCCTTGATGAAAAACTTGATAAGGCAACTAAAGAAAAGCTGGCATCTTCAAAATACAGTATGCACGAAATAATGACGCTGTCTTCAATTGTAGAACTTGAAGCGGGCGGAAACGAAGAAGAAATGCCAAAGGTGTCTGCGATATTTTACCATCGGCTTGATGATAAACAGAATTTTCCAACGCTCGGCTCGTCGCCTACACGCAAATATCCTCACGGCAACGGCAGATATGATACCTATCAGTGTAAAGGCTTACCGCCCGGACCCGTTTGTTCGCCGAGTATCGGTGCAATAAAGGCTACGGTTTCGCCTGCCGATAATTTCGATTATTACTATTTTGTTACCGACGCTTCTATGAAATTTTATTATACCAAGACCTTATCACAGCATAATTCTTTAATTGCGAAACTTAAGGCGGAAAAGAATTGGATATATGAAGAGTGGTAATATGAAATTGCCTGAACTGTTGTGCCCTGCGGGGGACTTGTCAAGGCTTAAAACCGCCGTAGACTTTGGTGCAGACGCAGTATACCTTGCAGGCAAGGAATTCGGAATGCGAACGGCGTCGGCAAATTTTGATGAAGATGCACTTAAAAAAGGAATAGAATATGCACATAAAAACGGTGTAAAGGTGCATGTTACCTGTAATACAATACCTCATAATGAGGAAATGAAAAGACTTCCCGAATTTTTAGAGTGTATAAATGCTCTTGGTACAGATGCGGTAATTGCATCCGACCTCGGAACGATAGGACTTGTAAAAAAATATGCACCAAACTGCGAACTCCACGCATCGGTGCAGTCGGGAATAGTAAATACCGAAACGGCAAAGGCACTTTATGATATGGGTGCTAAACGGGTGGTTCTTGCAAGGGAACTGTCATTAGAAGAAATATCCGAAATAAGGTCTGATACCCCTGCCGACTTGGAAATAGAGGCTTTTGTTCACGGTGCTATGTGTGTATCGTTTTCGGCACGGTGTCTGCTTTCAAGTTATATGACGGGCAGGGACGCAAACCGTGGCGACTGTGCCCAGCCTTGCAGGTGGAGTTATTCCCTTATGGAGCAGACAAGGCAAGGTCAGTATTTCGATATAACCGAAGACGAAAAGGGTACTTATATTTTAAATGCAAATGACCTTTGTATGGCAGAGTATCTTGATAAAATGGCAGATGCGGGGATAAGCAGTTTAAAAATCGAGGGCAGGGCAAAGACCGAATATTACGTTGCGGTAACCGCGAATGCTTACAGAGGGGCTGTTGACAGTCTTAAAGACAGGCAAAACGGCTGGCAATTGCCTTCTTGGGTAAAAGAGGAACTTAACAAAATAAGCCATAGGACATACTCTACAGGCTTTTATTTCGGCAGACCGCAGAACGCTCAAACCTATGAAAATGCAGGGTATATAAGAGATTATGCGGTAGCGGCAGTTGTAAACGGTTATGAGGACGGTTGTATTACGGCGGTGCTTAAAAATAAGTTTCTGCGAGGTACTGTACTTGACTGCTTAGAAGCAGGAAGCATACCGTTTAAAGTATCAACAGATATTCTTTACGATGAAAACGGTGTGGGTATTGAGTCTGCACCGCATCCTATGCAGATAATTAAAATACCGTTTGAGCATCCTTTAAAAAAAGGCTCAATGCTCAGAATGAAAGTTTAAATAATAACACTGTTGTTTTTTGTCAACACTAAAACGGGTGAAGACTGATGAACGACAGTGTTTTGTTTTCTAAAATTTTTGCAAGAAGAACGGTTATATGTTTTTTTATTACGGTGCTTTTATTTATGACCTGTATTTTAAGAGTGGCGGTAATATCGACAGGTAATTATAAAGAAGTACAGACAAAGCAAAGCAGTTACAGAATAACGGTGTCTAACCTTAGAGGTACTATATTTGACTGCAATATGACACCGCTTACTAACTCTGCTTATCATACTGTAGCGGCGGTATCGCCTACGCCGAGGGGCGTTGTGGGAGCAAGCAGGATATTAAATGATGAAGAAAAAGAGCAAACATTAAAACGGCTTGCGGACGGCAAACCCATAATATGTAATGCGAGGAAAAAAATAAACAGTACGGACATTGCTTTTGCTACGGTTTACGAGCATTGTACTTCCGAAACGCCCGCCTCTCATATAATAGGGTATACCGACAGCAGCGGACACGGTGTTACGGGACTTGAGTATGCATACGATAGCATACTTTACAGTGATAAAACCGTAGACGCCGTATTTTCGGTTGACGGTAAAGGTAATGTTTTAGGCGGTGTTTCGCCCTGCTTTGAAAATGATACTTCTGTATTGGCGGGCGGTCTTAAAAGTACGATTGACGTTAATATACAAAACATAGCCGAAAAAGTGTCGGACGGTATTGACTGCGGTACTGTGGTGATAGCAGATGCAAAAAGCGGTAAAATCAGGGCGATGGTAAGCAGACCAAATTACGATTTATCAGCAGTGTCAGACTATCTTACCGCCGATAATTCGCCCTTATTAAACCGTGCAATTACCGCTTACAGCGTAGGCTCGGTGTTTAAACCCTGCGTTGCGGCGGCGGCACTTGATTTGGGTAAAGGCGACTTTTGTTTTAACTGTACGGGAAGTACCTATATTATAGACCGTACCTTTAATTGCCATAAAAGGGACGGTCACGGCTTTGTTGATTTAAAACACGCCCTTGCCTTTTCCTGCAATACTTTCTTTTATAACTTTGCTATAAATACGGGTGCTGAAGCGGTGTATAAAAAAGCATCTGCCTTAAACTTCGGTATGCCTTTAAGAATTGCAGACGGTATTAAAACGGCAGACGGTAATCTCACTAAACTTAACAGACTTTCAAATGATGCAACCCTTGCTAATTTAAGTATAGGTCAGGGTGATTTACTGCTGTCACCCGTTTCAATGCTTACACTTTACTGCTCGATTGCAAGTGACGGCACTTACTATATACCGTCTATGGTTGAGGGCATTGTAAGGGACGGTAAACTTAAAGAATACGATAAAGGCAAACCTACAAGGGTTATGAGCGAAGATACCGCAAATACGCTTAAAAAATATCTTTCAACCGTAATAACCGAGGGTACGGGTACTTTGGCACAACCGAGTAAGTGTACTGCATCGGGCAAGACCGCTACCGCACAAACGGGCAGATATGATGAAAACGGTATAGAAATTACAAACAGTTGGTTTTGCGGATTTTTCCCTGCCGAAAACCCAAAATATGTGGCAATAGTTATGTGTGAGGGAAAACCGAAAGTAGCAACCGCCCTACTTTTTTCACAACTTGCCGACGGCATAGCAGAGTTGTATTTTTAATTTGCATTTATTTTTCTGTTTTAAATAGATATTATAAAAAACGGACTGTCAAAAGGTGTACTTTTTGACAGTCCGTTTTCAACAGTGATTTTACCATATATTTACATAAGTTTCAAGTGCTTTTTGTTCATTAAGCAATAAATTATATATCTATTTTTTCATAACCCACAATTGTCAAAAAGTACACTTTTTGATAATAGTCCTGTTTAAATATCAAAATTCAGGAGATGGGTTTATGAAAAAACAAACATTCAAAAAGTTATTTGCACTGATTATCAGTATTATGCTTATTTTAAGTATAATACCGCTTGGCACCTTTACAGTAAGTGCAGTGCAGTACGGTTATGGTTATTATAGTTATACCGTTAATAACGGCGAGGCGGAGATTACCGATTGTGATGAAAGTATCAGTGGAGATATAACCATACCTTCAACATTAGGCGGTTATCCTGTAACAAGTATAGGAAACAGAGCATTTTTAAATTGTAGCAGTCTTACAAATATAAACATGCCAAACAGTGTGACAAGTATAGGCTTTGAAGCGTTTTACGGTTGCAGTAGTATTGCAAATATAGATATACCAAGCAGTGTAACAAGCATAGGCGGTTATGCATTTAATGGTACTGCATATTATAATAATCAAAGTAATTGGGAAAATGGAGTTTTATATATCGACAATTGTTTAATAGGAGCAAAATTTGATATATCAGGAGAATATATAATAAAAGATGGGACAAGAGTTATTGCATACAGTGTATTTGAAGATTGCGATAGACTTGCAAGTATAACTATACCTGACAGTGTAATAATCATAGCAGGCTATGCGTTTGATTGTTGCGATGCTCTTACAAGTGTAACCATTGGGGACGGCGTAACAAGCGTAGGCGAATATGCGTTTTACGGTTGCAGTAGCCTTGAAAAAATAAATATACCTAACAGCGTAATGAGTATAGATGCTTGTGCCTTTGAATATTGCCATAGGCTTACAAGTGTAACCATCGGGGATAGTGCAACAATTATAGGAGGTTATGCGTTTAAGGGATGTACCAACATGACAAGCATAACAATACCAAAAAGTGTAACTGATATAGGCGAGGGTGCATTTTCTAATTGCGGTAATCTTAAAATCTATTGCCATGAAAATAGTTATGCTCATTACTATGCTGTTGAAAATTATATTAAATATGAATTTATAAAACTTATTGGTGACCCGTCGGGGGATGGGGTTATTGATGCAAACGATTTACCATATTTTCGCAAGGCGTTGCTTTCAAATACTGATACTTTTGATGAACGGCTTGATGTAACAGGGGACGGTAAATTTAACCTTGCCGACCTTGTAAGAATTAAAAAACATCTTGCAGATAATAATATTGTGCTTGGGAAAATCAATTGACAATGTAGGGTAGGGCCTCCACGCCCTACCGTTTTTATATATTTTTTAACGAACTCAAACGGGCGTGTGCATCGTCCCCTACAAAACTAAAAACTATACAATGCCGTCCGCAGGACACATCGGCACTAGAAACTATGAACTAAAAATGGGCGGTCAATGACCGCCCATTTATTTTTACGCAAGTTTATCTGCAAAAACGGGAAACCTAAATGTATTTGTGCTTGACAGTATGTATGTACAGTGGTATAATTGTATACAGTTATACAAAAATAATATTTTGGGGTGACATCAGTGCTTGAATTATCAAATAAAACAAACCTGCTTGAATCTAATACCTATAAGTATTCTTTGCAGGACGTAGAAAAGCCGAATTTATACCGTGAATTTTACAGTTATGACGATGTACCGAAGATAGCGTTTAATCACCGCAGAGTACCTCTCGGTATGCCAAAGGATATTTGGATAACAGATACCTCTTTAAGAGACGGTCAACAGTCGGTGGAGCCGTACACGGTAGAACAGATTGTTGAACTTTACAAGTTTATGTCAAGGCTGGGCGGTCCGTACGGAATAATTCGTCAAACAGAGTTTTTTGTTTACAGCAAAAAAGACCGTGACGCTATAGAACGCTGTCAGGCTTTGGGACTTAAATTTCCCGAAATAACCACATGGATAAGGGCTAATAAAGAGGACTTTAAACTTGTAAAAGATTTAGGAATAAGGGAAACGGGAATACTTGTTTCTTGCAGTGACTATCATATTTTCAAGAAACTGAAAATGAGCAGAAAACAGGCTATGGATACATACCTTTCGGCAGTAGCACAGGCGTTTGAGGCGGGTGTTATGCCGAGATGTCACCTTGAAGATATAACAAGGGCAGATTTTTACGGTTTTGTAGTACCGTTTGTAAACGAACTTATGAAGATGTCGGAAGATGCAAAAATACCCGTAAGAATAAGGGCTTGCGATACTATGGGTTACGGCGTACCATACCCTGAAGTGGCACTTCCGAGAAGTGTGCCGGGTATTATATACGGTCTGCAACACTATTCCGACGTACCGAGCGAAATGCTTGAATGGCACGGTCATAACGATTTTTATAAATCGGTTGCCAATGCGTCTACCGCGTGGCTTTACGGTGCATCGGGTGTAAACTGCTCACTGCTCGGTATCGGAGAGAGAACGGGCAATGTACCGCTTGAGGCAATGGTTATGGAATATGCTTCACTTAGAGGTTCGCTTGACGGTATGGATACTACCGTAATAACCGAAATAGCAGAGTATTTTAAAAAAGAAATCGGTTATGAAATACCGCCCATGACACCGTTTGTAGGTAAAAACTTTAACGTGACGAGAGCAGGTATTCACGCCGACGGACTTTTAAAAGACGAGGAAATTTACAATATTTTTAATACCGATAAGATACTTAACGGTCCGGTGTCTGTCCTTTTGGGTAAAACTTCGGGACTTGCGGGAATAGCATACTGGATAAATCAAAACTATTCTCTTACGGGTACTGACGCCGTTGATAAGAGAAGCGAACTTGTTGTAAAAATGAAAGAGTGGATAGACGGTGAGTACGAACAGGGCAGGCAAACATCCCTTTCCACCTCCGAAATCGAACAAAAAATAGAGCAACTGTCAAACGGCACTCTGCCGAGACTATAAGGGAGGTAAGAATAATGATTGAACATAAAACGATATCCCTTGCCGACCAAGTTTTTGATAAGATAGAAACCGATATATTAAGCGGTGTTTATGCGAGGGGAGAAATACTTACCGAAACCAAACTGAGTACCGAACTCGGTGTCAGCAGAACACCGATAAGAGAGGCTTTAAGAAGACTTGAGCAGGAACATCTTATAAGCGAGTCGGGTAAAGGTTCGGTGGTTATAGGAATAAGTGAAGCCGATCTTGAGGACATTTTTCTTATAAGAAGTAAAATTGAAAGTATCGTAGCCAAAATGGCGGCGGAAAACCGCACCGAAGAGCAACTTGAAAAATTAAAAGAAACGGTTGAATTACAGGAATTTTATCTTGAAAAGCAGGATGCCGACCGTCTTAAAATAATGGATAATCAGTTCCACGAAATGGTTTATAAAATGAGTGGCAGTACGATTTTTTATGATGTACTGATGCCGTTACATAAAAAAATTCAAAAATACAGAAAAGTATCCGTAACAGATACAAAAAGAGCGGTACAGTCGGTGTCGGAGCACAAGGCAATTTATGATGCGATATCATCGTGCGACGGCAGGAAAACGGTAAAACTTGTTGACATGCATTTAAAAAATGCGTATGAAAGCATAATGAAGAAAGGAAAAGAGTAATGGGTTATACGATAGCACAAAAAATAATAAAAGAACATTTAATAAGCGGTGAAATGACCGTTGGCAGTGAAATATCTCTTAAAATCGACCAAACCTTAACGCAGGACGCTACGGGTACTATGGCGTATCTTGAGTTTGAGGCTATGGAACTTGACAGGGTTAAGACAGAAAGAAGCGTTGCATACATAGACCATAATACGTTGCAGTCGGGTTTTGAGAATGCCGACGACCACCGTTATATACAGTCGGTTGCAGAAAAGCACGGAATTTACTTTTCCCGTCCCGGTAACGGTATATGCCATCAGGTACACCTTGAACGTTTCGGCAAGCCGTCTAAAACCCTTATCGGCTCTGACAGTCACACACCTACGGGTGGCGGTATAGGTATGCTTGCTATGGGGGCCGGCGGTCTTGACGTTGCGGTTGCTATGGGCGGAGGTGCGTACTATATTACGATGCCTAAAATGTATAAGGTAAACCTTACGGGAAGATTAAAACCGTTTGTCACCGCAAAAGACATAAGCCTTGAAATATTGCGTATACTGTCGGTTAAAGGCGGTGTAGGTGCCATTATCGAATGGGGCGGAGAGGGAATTAAATATCTTTCCGTACCTGAGAGAGCAACCATTACGAATATGGGTACCGAACTTGGTGCTACAACCTCTATTTTCCCGTCTGATGAGGTAACAAGGGAATTTTTGAAATCTGAGGGCAGAGAGCAGGACTATATTCCGCTTTCAAGCGATGAGGATGCGGTTTACGATAAGGTAATAGATATTAATCTTGACGAGTTAAAACCGCTTATTGCCTGTCCGCACAGCCCCGATAACGTTGTTACGGTAGAGTCATTAAAAGGTACTAAAGTAGACCAAGTTTGTATTGGCTCTTGCACTAATTCTTCACTTCTTGATATGCTGAAAGTAGCAGCCCTCTTAAAGGGCAAAACCATTAAACCTACGGTAAGTCTTTCTATTTCACCCGGTTCTAAGCAGGTACTTACAATGCTTTCCGACTGCGGTGCTTTAAGTGATATACTCGCAAGCGGAGCAAGACTTTTAGAGTGTGCTTGCGGACCTTGTATAGGAATGGGATTTTCGCCTAATTCAGCGGGTGTATCACTTCGTACCTTTAACCGTAACTTTGAGGGCAGAAGCGGTACTGCCGATGCAGGCGTATATTTGGTATCGCCCGAAACCGCAGTTGCGGCGGCACTTACGGGTGAAATTACAGACCCAAGACTTTTAGGTACAATGCCAAAGGTTAAAATGCCAAAGAAATTCAAAATAAACGATACAGCGGTAATTCCTCCTGCACCCGTATCCTGTGCAGACAGTATTAAGGTGTTAAGAGGTCCTAATATAAAGCCGTTCCCGAAATCAAGACCTCAGGAAGATACGCTTAAAGCACAGGTTGCGTTAAAGGTTGGCGACAATATCACTACCGACCATATAATGCCCGCAGGTGCAAAGATACTTCCTTACCGCTCAAATATACCGTTTTTATCGCAGTTCTGTTTTGGTGTATGCGATAAAACATTCCCCGAGCGTGCTTTAAAATTAGGACAGAGTATTGTAGTAGGCGGAAGTAACTACGGTCAGGGTTCTTCAAGAGAACATGCGGCACTCGTTCCTATGTATTTAGGTGTAAGGGTTGTAATCGCAAAGAGTTTTGCCCGTATACATATAGCAAACCTCATAAATGCAGGTATAATGCCGTTGACCTTCCAAAATCCCGACGATTACGATAAAATATCGCAGGATGATACACTTGTCCTTAATGATATTTTTGCAGGTATGGACAGTGGCAGTATAACCCTTACCGATAAGACAAACGGTAACACTGCAACACTTGTCTGTAACTTTACCGACAGACAAAAGAAAATATTAAAAGCAGGCGGACTGCTTGCTTTCACAAAGGAAAACTGATTATGGAAAATTATGTAGAAAATGCAGTAGAGCAGTTCAGAAAATTATTAAACGAGCAGATAGCCAGAGAGAAAAAAATGGAGAGCGAAAAAAAATATACCGATTACTCGAAACTTGAAAAAATAGTAATCGGTATATGCAGCGGTGACGGTATAGGTCCTATAATATCCGCAGAATCGCAAAGGCTTTTAGAGTTTTTGCTTAAAGATGAAATAAAGGCGGGCAAGGTAGAACTTCGCATAATCGAGGGACTTACTATTGAAAACAGAATAGCAAAAAATAAGGCTATCCCCGATGACGTTTTAGCCGAAATCAAGGCTTGTAACGTTATACTCAAAGCACCTACAACTACACTGAAAGGCGGTACGCTTGAAAGTGCTAACGTAGCAATGCGTAGGGAACTTGATCTTTATGCAAACGTCCGTCCTGTTGCGGTAAAGGAACTCGGTATTGATTGGACGTTTTTCAGAGAAAATACCGAGGGTGAATACGTTTTAGGCTCTCACGGCGTTGAAATACCCGATACCCTTGCTTTTGACTTTAAAGTTACTACCAACGAGGGTACAAAGCGTATAGCACGGGCTGCGTTTGAATATGCACGCAACAACGGTAAAACAAACGTGGCAATAGTCACAAAGGCTAATATTATGAAAAAGACAGACGGTAAGTTTTCCGAAATCTGCCATAAGGTAGCAGAGGACTACCCTGAAATTACGGCGGAAGACTGGTATATTGATATAATGACCGCTAATCTCGTAAATGAGAATATCCGCAGTAAATTTGAGGTGTTTGTGCTTCCTAACCTTTACGGCGATATAATTACCGACGAAGCAGCTCAGATACAGGGCGGTGTCGGTACGGCGGGAAGTGCCAATATCGGTGATGAATATGCTATGTTTGAGCCAATACACGGTACTGCACCGCGTCTTATAGAACAGGGCAGGGGCGAGTATGCCAATCCTACGAGTATGTTTAAGGCAACCGAAATGATGCTTCGTCATATCGGTTTTACAAAAAAGGCAGAAAAATTGTGTAAGGCACTTGTATTTTGTACCGAAGTTGATAAAAAGGTAGTTATCGACGAAAGCGATAACAGTGCTACCTGCAAAGAGTTCTCCGACTACCTTATGCAACAAATAGAAAATTAATAATTGATTTTTAACCAAATTAAAATTACCCGTTTTGTGCATTATAACATTTTTTCTCTCTTTTTGGGAATATATGTCATAAAAAATCAAAAGAATGCTTGACATAGCAGTTTACTGTATAGTATAATAACATCTACAAGTATTGTCCTGGGAATTTTACGTAAGGAGGGAATTAAATGAGTCAAATTAGAGTTAAAGAGAACGAGTCACTCGATAATGCTTTGCGTCGCTTTAAAAGGCAGACCGCTAAAGACGGTGTCATTCAAGAAGTTCGCAAAAGAGAGCATTATGAAAAGCCCTCTGTAAAGCGTAAAAAGAAATCGGAGGCTGCCCGTAAGAGGAAGTTCCGCTAATTAAATCTTGTAAGGCGGTTTTTTAACCGCCTTTTTGTTTTTTAGCCTAACAAGAATAATCCGAACCCGCCCGAAAGAGCGACTTTTCGGCATATTTTTGCTTTTCGCTTTTGATGGGCGTCAGCCCATCTGCAATCTCAAAGACAAAAATCTTCACAAAAATTCACATCTTTCGTGTCAAAGAGTTTTTTAGTGGCGGATTTTTTGTTAGGCAAGGCAAAAACGCAGTGAATACTATCGTATTCACGAGTATTTTAACACAGTATAACGGAAAATCCGCCCTCAAAAACCGAGTTCGGATTATCCTTGTTAGGCTAAGGGAGAACAAAGTATGCTTTTAAAACCTGATATTAAACTTGACCGTATAACCGACATAACCTACGATTTACTAACAAAGTTTTCTATTAAGGCATTGTTACTTGATGTGGATAATACAATGTCCACCCATCACGGTATGGTGCTGACGGACGGTCTTACAATATGGCTTGACGATATGAAAAAAAGCGGTATAAAACTTTGTATACTGTCTAATTCTAAAAAGAAAAGGGTAGAGCCGTTTGCAGAAAAAATCGGTCTTGACTTTATCAGTTTAGGGTTAAAGCCGTTGCCGTCAGGTTTTGTAAGAGGTGCTAAACGGTTGGGCGAAAAAAGATGTAATATTGCCATTGTCGGCGACCAGATATTTACCGATACTTTAGGCGGTAATTTATCAGGTCTTAAAACCGTACTTTTAACACCCATTAAACCCGAAAGCTCACTGCGTTTCCGCTTTAAGCGTAAGCTCGAAAAATTGGTTTATAAAATTTATAAAATCGAAAGATACGGGGAGGAATAGTATGTCTGCAAAATTCGGGCCTGCGGGTAACTCATTTAGTTTTAAAGAAATGGGATATAAAAGCAGTCTTGAAGTTCCCGAATATCTTGTGAAAATGGGACTTGACGCTTTTGAATATCAGTGTGGCAGGGGTGTGAATATAGGACTTGAAAAGGCAACCGAACTCGGTATTATCGCAAAGGAAAACGGTATAACCCTTTCACTTCACGCACCGTATTATATTTCAATGTCATCAGTTGAGGAAGAAAAAAGACTTAATTCCATAAACTATATTTTATCAAGTGCAAGAGCCGTTAATGCAATGGGCGGTAAAAGGATAGTAGTGCATACAGGTTCTTGCGGTAAAATAAGCCGTGAACAGGCACTGACACTTGCCTGCGATACAATGAAATTGGCACTTGATGCACTCGACAGGGAAAATTTGGGACATATCCATATATGCCCCGAAACAATGGGAAAGGTAAATCAACTCGGAACACTTGACGAGGTAATAGCACTTTGCAAACTTGACGAAAGACTGATACCCTGTATTGACTTCGGTCACTTAAATGCAAGAGATTTAGGCTTTTTTAAGACAAAAAGCGACTACGAAACGGTTTTTGTTAAAATAAGGGATAAATTAGGCAGTGACAGACTTCACTCTTTCCATTCGCATTTTTCAAAAATAGAGTATACAAACGGCGGAGAAAAAAGACATCTTACATTTGCCGACACTGTTTACGGGCCCCAATTTGAGCCGGTAATGGAACTGACGGCAAAGTATAACTGTGAAACGGTATATATTTGCGAGTCGGACGGAACACAAGCCGAAGACGCAAAACAGATGAAAGATTATTATAAATCATTGTAGTTTTTATATTACTTTATTCAGATAGAATTATGTCCAATCGCCTTTTACAAAGTACCCTGACGGTATCGAGTAGGAGTGAAAAGAAGTGTGGTAACTTTTGGTTGCGACATATTCTATATTTGCTGTCGGTCGAAAGGTCGGCGGCATCTCATTTCTGCCATACCACACGCATATAATTA
>JAKSQC010000016.1 GCA_024404325.1 Clostridia bacterium | reverse complement strand
GTAATAGATATAAAAAACACCTCGTTAAGATGTTCAAATAACGAGGTATTTTTTAAAACATAAATATTACTTATTTAAAGCCTCTTGTACTGCAACCGCACAAGCGACGGTCATACCAACCATCGGGTTGTTGCCCGCCCCTATAAGTCCCATCATCTCAACGTGAGCCGGAACTGACGAAGAACCTGCAAACTGTGCATCAGAATGCATACGTCCCATAGTATCGGTCATACCGTATGAAGACGGACCTGCACCCATATTATCAGGGTGAAGTGTTCTTCCCGTACCGCCGCCTGATGCTACCGAGAAGTAGTTTACGCCGTTTTCAACGCACCATTTTTTATATGTACCTGCAACAGGATGCTGGAAACGGGTGGGGTTGGTTGAGTTACCTGTAATGGAAACGCCGACGTTTTCGAGTTTCATTATTGCAACACCCTCGGGAACGTTATCCGCACCGTAGCATTTAACGTCTGACCTTGCGCCCTTTGAGAAAGCCTTTGTATTTACAACCTTAACTTCTTCCTTATAGGGGTCAAACTCTGTCTCAACGTATGTAAAGCCGTTGATACGCGAAATTATGTATGCGGCATCTTTGCCTAGACCGTTAAGTATTACACGCAACGGTTTTACCCTTACCTTATTGGCGTTAAGAGCAATCTTAATAGCACCCTCAGCCGCTGCAAAAGATTCGTGACCTGCAAGGAAACAGAAGCACTCGGTTTCTTCCGACAAAAGCATTTTACCGAGATTACCGTGACCTAAACCAACCTTACGGTTTTCCGCAACAGAACCGTTAATACAAAATGCCTGTAAACCGATACCGATATTAGCGGCGGCGGTTGCGGCAGACTTATCGCCTGTACGCTCTGCCTCTTTAACGGCAATGGCAGAACCTACCGTATATGCCCACTTTGCATTTTCAAAGCAAATAGGCTGTGTTTCCTGAACGATAGTATAAGGGTCTATTCCCTTTTTATCACAGATTTCTTTACATTCATCAATAGACGAGATACCGTATTTTTTAAGAGTTTCGAGGATTTTTGCCTCACGTCTCTCATAACCTTCAAACTGTGCCATTATTCAGTACCTCCTTATTCTTTACGTGGGTCAATATACTTGACCGCACCGTCTTCTTTATTAAATCTGCCGTAGTGACCTATCGACTTCTCATAAGCCTCATTAGGCTCCATACCCTTTTTAATAAAGTCTGTCATCTTACCGAGTGATACGAACTCATAGCCGATAACCTCATCATTTTCATCAAGAGCCATTTTAGTACAATAGCCTTCTGTCATTTCAAGGTATCTTACGCCCTTAGCTTTAGTACCGTACATAGTACCTACCATTGAACGGAAACCTTTACCCAAGTCCTCCATACCTGCTCCGATTACAAGACCGTCATCGGAAAAAGCGGACTGACTGCGACCGTAAACTATCTGCAAAAACAGTTCACGCATAGCGGTATTTATAGCATCACAAACCAAGTCGGTGTTAAGAGCCTCCAAAACCGTCTTACCGGGGAGAATTTCAGCAGCCATAGCAGCCGAATGGGTCATACCCGAACAACCGATAGTCTCGACTAAAGCCTCCTCAATGATACCGCCCTTAACATTAAGCGACAGTTTGCACGCACCCTGCTGAGGTGCACACCAACCTACACCGTGAGTGTAAGCGGAAATATCCTTAATCTCCTTTGCCTGTATCCATTTCCCCTCTTCCGGTATAGGTGCCGGACCGTGATGCGGACCTTTGGCAACAGGACACATGTTTTCTACTTCTTTTGAAACAACCATATATGTACTCCTTTCGGTATTTTAGCCGTAATTTCGACCATAGCTTAACAAGTATAACATTTTTAAAAGCAAAACACAATACCAAATTATCAAATTTTTAACAATAAACATAAAACCCACACCAAAGGGTGTGGGTAAAAGCAAGTTAAATAATCAGTCTTTATTTTTAAGACTGATAAGTTTATAAACAAGTGCCGCTAACACTCCGCCTATAAGCGGTGCTACGATAAACACCCAAACGCAGGAAAGTGAATCTCCGCCGGCGATAAGTGCAGGACCGAAAGAACGTGCAGGATTAACCGAAGTTCCGGTAAGACCGATACCCAAAATGTGTACAAGTGTCAACGTAAGACCGATAACTACACCTGCTACCGAACTGTTTTCAATTTTTGAAGTGACGCCTAAAATCGCAAAAACAAATACAAAGGTTAAGATTACCTCAATGATTAAAGACGCTATTACAGAATCGTTTGCAAGAGCATTTGAACCGATAGCACCTGTTTTATCGGTCAAATCTGCATAAGAAAAAATGCCGTTTAATATAAGTGCACCTGCTGTTGCACCTAAAAACTGAGAAATAACATAACCGATAAAATCTTTAAAAGACATACGTCCAGAAACCAGCATACCGATTGAAACCGCAGGGTTGATATGACAGCCCGATATATTGCCGACAGAATATGCCATAGCAACAATAACGAGTCCGAAAGCCAAGGCAGTCAATATGTAACCGCAACCTGACGACGCGTCACACCCTACCGTCATAGCCGTACCGCAACCGAAAACAACCAACACGCAAGTACCGATAAATTCCGCAATAAATTTTTTAAATGAATCCATAATAAAACCTCCTCAATTTATTATATAAAAATAATATCACAAAAATTTACAATTTTCAATAAAATATTGTTTTTTTATAAAAAAGATAAGTTGACATTTTAAACTTAATTGATATATAATCTCTATATAATCTCATTATATGAGGTGGTATATTGATAAGAGTTTTAACAAGCGGTGCGGTAGTAAATTTCGCACTTGTTATATTAGGTGCAACCGTTGGTATCTTTCTTAAAAAAGGAATACCCGAACGTATACAGCAAACCCTTATGTACTCTGTAGCGTTATGCGTTTTATTTATAGGAATAAAGGGACTTTTTGAAGACAGTATAAATGTACTGATTATTATAATTTCAACCGCCGTAGGTGCTGTAATCGGTGAACTTTTAAACCTTGACAGACTAACAAATAAATTTGGACAAACAATAGAAAACAAATTGAGTAAAAACGGGGAAAGCAAAATTGCAGAGGGCTTTGTTTCTGCTACGCTTCTTTTTTGCGTCGGTGCTATGACGGTAGTCGGTTGTATTGATTCAGGTATATCGGGTGATAATGCAACACTTTACACTAAATCTTTAATAGATTTAATATCTTCTGCCGTTCTTGCTTCAACTTTTGGATTCGGTGTACTGCTCTCGTGTTTTTCCGTACTGATAATTGAGGGAACTTTAACACTTTTTGCAGCAGCACTGCAACCCATATTAAGTACTGCTGTTATATCTCATATATCGGTAATAGGTTCTATGCTTATTATAGCATTGTCTTTTAATATGCTCGGAATAACCAAAATAAAAATTATGAACATAATACCCGCAGTGTTTATACCTATAATACTGTGCAATTTTATGTAAAACAGGAGAATTAAAAATGCCAAACAAACACTCAAAAAGAAGAAAAGCAATTATCAGACGTAGAATTTTCGTATTAAGTTGTGTTGTTATACTTGCTTTAATAATATTAGGTATAAGTTCAATAGTTAAGTCTATTGTCAAATCAACAAAAAATGAGGAAAAAAAGGAAATAACAAGTTCCCAAACTTCAAGTACAAAATCGAAAGAGCCGTATATTATATCTACCGCAAAAGTAGTTAATACCGGCGACATTATAGTTCACAGTACAGTACTTGACGGTGCAAAAACCGCCGACGGTTATGATTTTTCCGCATTTTTCCCAAACGTTAAAAAATATTTTAATGAAGCCGACCTTGCGGTAGCAAACCTTGAAGTGACTTTCGGAGGTACCGAATCGGGTAAATATTCAGGCTACCCTGCATTTAACACGCCCGACAGTCTTGCAGATGTAATCAAAAATTCGGGAATAAATTTCTTACTTACCGCAAATAACCATTGCTACGATACGGGAATGTTCGGTTTAAAGCGTACAGCACAGGTACTCAAATCTAAGAATATGGAGTTTATAGGTACAAAAGAAACCGAAAATGACCCTTATTACGTTGTAAAAAAGGTAAACGGCATAAAAATAGGAATGACCTGTTATACATACGAAAACAGTTGTGATGTTGCAGGGCGTAAGTCAATAAACGGTGCGATTATCTCAACGCAGGCAAACGGTCTTTTAAATTCATTTTCTTATGATTACATTGATAAATTCTATACCGAAGCACAAAAAACTGTTTCTCTTATGAAAAAAGACGGTGCAGACTGCATTGTTTTCTATATGCATTGGGGAGAAGAATACCAATTAAACCAAAACACTTGGCAGAAAACCATAGCACAAAAACTTTGCAATCTCGGTGTTGACGTAATAGTGGGTGGGCATCCGCACGTTGTACAACCTATAGAACTGTTACATTCCGAGGACAGTCAAAATACTTCCGTGTGCATATATTCAATGGGTAATGCAATATCAAATCAACGTAAAGAACTGATGTCACCCGAATGTACGACAGGTCACACCGAAGACGGTATGCTGTTCTATTACACCTTTGATAAATACAGTGACGGTACAACCGTTTTATCATCGGTAGACATTATACCCACTTGGGTAAACAAGTATAAAGGCGGAAGCGGGTATCAGTATACTATGATACCGCTTGAAAACGCCACTGACGGTGCATCACTTTATGGGCTTACGGGTGACAGTGCGTCACGCTGTCAAAAATCTTACGAACGAACAAAACAAATTGTAATGGCAGGACTTACAGAATGTCAAACCGCTCTCGGCTCAAAAATCAGGTTTACTGATTAAAATATATATTAAGATTACAGAAAAATAACCGTCCGAACTTCGGGCGGTTATTTCTGCTTTTTTAAGAAAACAACTCGTTGCAGAATTATGGTTTAGTTTTCAAAAAAATCATAAGCAGGAAGTTCACTGAAAACGGGAGCTTCAAGCTCGGAAAGATGTTCAATTCCATCCATAGTGATTTTATATCTTAAAGCTTCATTTTCAAAAAATCTTACTTCAATCGTTTGCTCGGTAACATCAACAACTTCGGTAAAGGTTGACTCCCAAATACCGCCTTTTTGTTCCTTTTGTTCTCTTGTCATTGAGCGGATTTCAGCATTTGAAGCGTTAAACAGTTCCTTGATAACGTCTTCATAATCTTCGTTAAAAAGGAAATCGTATGTTCCGCCCTGAAACTCGCCTAAGTTTTCACTTCTTGGGTCGAAATGGTATTTTTTACAATTATCGTAATCGGTGTAAAACCATGAGTAAGAAATTCTTCGCATTAAATCGTACATTTGGCTTGTGTTATCAACTTCGTCAATCAGGGATTGTACGGTCATAAACCTTCCTTCGCCGGACTTCATATCTTCACGCTGATATGCCCACCAATTAAGATAAAAGTTTGCCTGTGCAATAGCATGAATTTTGCAATACTTTTCCTTGTTTGTTTGCCCTACACCTATCCAATCAATCTCGGAAATATCTTCTTCGTCAATCCAATTTACAGCCAAAACTTTTTCATCATCAGGCACGTACGTATTGTAAGTTTCGCCCAAAAAGCCTATTGCGGAAAATTCAAGCAGAGAAGCGTGTGTTTCGCCGGTTTTGGTACTGTCCGAAATAATGAAGCAGTAATTCCAATAACCGTCTTTTGAGTAAATATCCAAAGTCTTAACATACTCTTTGGCCTCAGCAACGGTTTTACAATGTTCTGCTATGTAGCGTGGCAGTTCAAACATGTGAACTCTTCTTTCGCCGTCAGGATTTGTACTCCTTAATGAAAACTGATCATTTCCTGCAAAATCACACTCGGCGTGCCTCATATTTACTTCGATGTGAAGTCCCTGGTCATTCATTACATCGTCGCAAAGGAACGGAAGAATGTTTTTGAACTCGTCGCTAATGCCCTTTTCTTTGACTTCGTCGTAAAACGGAGCGTAGTCACGGAATGTAAAGGCTAGTCCGACCGTTTTATATCTGCCTTTACTTGCGTTTGTTCTGACGACATATGCGGGTTTATCGGCTATGTTCAAGTCCATATTTCTGCCAACAACTCGATGCCCGTTGGAAAACTCCTTTGTAACTGCCGTGCATCCTCCACCCCAATTATCATTGTTTTCAGCCCAAAACTTGTCGCCGTAGTCATAATCAACACGGTCATAGTTTACTTCAAAAATACGGCTGTTTTTTTCAATTTCAGTTATTTTTGTAAATCGTTCTTTACTGTTGCAACCAAAAAGTGTAATAACTGACAAAATACATAGCAAAACCGAGAATACCTTTTTTAATTTCATATCTTTGTTTTTCCTTTCTATTGGTCTTTCTTTTATAACTTACTTGACCTACCTATTTAGTATAACAAAATTTTATGCGAAAGTAAATAAAAACATAAGAAAGCCAAAACCTACCACTTTCGTGATAGGTTTTTGCTTTGGTGCCGGTGGCGGGGGTCGAACCCGCATGATATTGCTATCACTGGATTTTGAGTCCAGCGCGTCTGCCAATTCCACCACACCGGCATTTAAATTTTACAACAAGAGTATTATACAACAGTCCCTTATTAAAATCAAGAAATTTTTTTATATTTACTTAAACAACCTTTTTACCGACGGATGCACACGCATCATATACATTACAGACATTCTTGAAATTGCAATATCGTATATTACGAAAACAACATTACCCAACCCTAAAAATACGTATGCACCGTACTTTCCGAGTGTTCCGAAATCGTCTACCGAAATTTTAAACACAAAAGACATTCCAAAGTAAACCAAAATAACCGCTATATTAAATACAATAATTTTTATAGCCCATTCTAAAACGGGCTTTTGCAATTTTTCTATTACTGCTTTTAATATCGGATAGTAACCAAGCAGTAAGGCATAGAGTAAAGCAGATTCAGGCTCTGCAATAATAAGAGAGAGTACCGCACTCGTTATGTAGCAAAGGATTGCATACTTTGGGTTTATTTCTATTAACGGTATCATCATAAAAAGTCCTGCAACGGCAGGTACCGCATAGGTAAAATACGGAAAATAACTTACAAGCATAACAGCCACTGCTATTGCAGAAACAACTGCACACAATGATACTTTTTTACTTTGTTTCAAAGCAATCACCTAGCCTAACAAGAATAATTCAAACTCGGTTTTTAAGGTCGGATTTTCCGTTATACTGTGTTAAAATACTCGCGAATACGATAGTATTCACTGCGTTTTTGCCTTGTCTAACAAAAAATCCGCCACTAAAAAACTCTTTGACACGAAAGATGTGAATTTTTGTGAAGATTTTTGTCTTTGAGATTGCAGATGGGCTGACGCCCATCAAAAGCGAAAAGCAAAAATATGCCGAAAAGTCGCTCTTTCGGGCGGGTTCGGATTATTCTTGTTAGGCTAGCAACAAGGTATTAAATCTCCGCCCATACATTCGCAACAACAGTCGGCACAAAGCAGGCTTGAACAAACGTCACAACCGTTGCAACCGCCACTGTTGCCGTAGGAACGGTACGGGTTATACTGACGTCCGCTCTGCCTTTGTGCGTTATTCATAGCATTCGCATACTCTGCATTATTAGGCTCCATTCTGTTAGCCGTACAAAAACTCGTATACGCTTGGTCAAACCAACCTCTGCGGTATAATACAGTACCGTTTAAAAAATACCACTCCGCATTCCTTGACTGTGGCGGTACGCCGTCAAGTACCTCCTGTGCCTGTTCGAGTCTTCCCTGATTTATAAGAGAACGCACTTCGGGGAAGCCTGTATTACCGCTATTGCCATTATAATTATAACTTCCCGAACTTCCTTTTGACCTACGCTCATTCATTATAGCATCATAGGCATCGTTTATCTCTTTCATTTTTTCACCCGCAAGGTCGGCAAGCGGGTTATCGGCATAGTTATCGGGGTGGTACTTTCTTGCAAGTTCCCTATAAGCGTTTTTTATCTGTTCGTCGGTCGCATCTCTCGAAACGCCAAGTATTGCATACGGGTCATTCATTTGTTTAACTCCTTTATAAAAGTGTCCTCAAGTCCCAAATATATTATATTTCCGAGTATATCCTTATACTTCTTTATACTGAGCAATTCAAAGCATAGCCCTGCCTCATTTACGCAGGTGTAAAGTTGCGGTGTTATCCGCTCTCTTGCATACTTATCAGGCTTGCCATCAACCTCATATTTAAGTACATTATACCTTCCGTCCTCTATATCCTGTTTTAAATCACATGCACTGTCTAAAAGATATATATATCTTCCTATAACGTAACCGAGCCTTGAAAGAACACGTTTTTGTTTTTCATCATCACTGCAAAGAGAAAGTATTTTTGAGAGTGCTTTTGCGGTAGGGTCTGCTACCCTGTCAAGTTCACTGCAACCCGACTTTTCAAGTTGCCTTTGAGTGTCGATATACTCCTTAACTATTTCCTCTATCTGCGGATAGTCCTTTTTTGCTTTTTTATGGGCGTTTGCAAAAATAGGTTTTAATAAATAATAACCTAACCTTTTTATGCCGCGTTCATCATCAATATTATCGAGAATTTTATAATACAGCATTATCATTGCCGATGCAGACGGCATATCAAGGTCTTTAGTGTCCTTACAGTAATTGCATTTTTTAAGCGGATTAAACGCACAACGTTTTCGCTCAAACTCGGTGCAACCGTCTTTTAGCGACATTATAAGAAGTGCAAGGAAAGTAAAATCATAACTAAGTGTAAATCTCGAAAGAATACCGTAATTCTTACCGAGTTTTTTGCAAAGTGAACAGTAAACCGCCTTATAGGTTTCATAATCTTTTACTTTCATTTCGGGTTTTAACACCCTCACGTACCCAATCATACACATTCACTTCCCACACGTATTGTAAACTTAAAAGATAAAAAAATGGTTAATAATGTGTAAATTTAAAGGAATTTCTTTAAAAATTTACCGGTATAAGACTGTTCACACTTACATATTTGTTCAGGCGTACCCGCACAAACAAGGTTTCCACCCCTGTTACCGCCTTCAGGACCTAAATCAATTACATAATCGGCGGTTTTTATTACGTCGAGATTATGCTCAATAACAAGAACGGTATTACCCAATTCAACAAGCCTTTGCAATACCTCGATAAGGCGGTGAACATCGGCTGTATGAAGTCCCGTAGTAGGTTCATCAAGGATATAAATTGTCTTACCCGTAGAACGCTTTGAAAGTTCGGTGGCAAGTTTAACCCTCTGTGCCTCACCGCCTGACAGCGTAGTAGCGGGTTGTCCTATCTTTATATAACCCAAGCCCACATCATATAAAGTTTTGAGTTTACGGTGTATTTTAGGCAGACTTTCAAAGAAGTACATTCCCTCCTCAACAGTCATTTCAAGGACTTCATATATATTTTTGCCTTTATACCTTATATTAAGAGTTTCTCTGTTATATCTCATTCCCGAACATACCTCGCACGGTACGTAAATATCAGGTAAAAAGTGCATTTCTATTTTAATTATACCGTCACCCTGACAGGCTTCACATCTCCCGCCCTTTACGTTAAAGGAAAACCTGCCTGCACTGTAACCCTTTGCCTTTGCATCCTTAGTAGATGCAAAAAGTTCTCTTATATCGTTAAATACACCCGTATAGGTAGCAGGATTTGAACGCGGTGTTCTTCCTATTGGGGACTGGTCTATATCTATAACCTTATCAAGATTTTCCGTTCCTTTAATACATTTATGCTTACCCGCAAATGTCTTTGCTTTATTTAATTTATTAGCAAGAGTTTTATAGATAATATCATTTACAAGAGATGATTTACCGCTTCCCGAAACGCCCGTAACACATACAAATTCTCCAAGCGGTATTTTAACGGTTAAATTTTTAAGATTGTTTTCGCAAGCACCCTCTACCGTCAAAAAACCGCCGTTGCCCTTACGTCTGAGAGACGGAACGGGTATTTTTTTACGTCCCGAAAGATAGTCGGAAGTTATAGAGCCTTTACACTTTTCAAGTTCCTTAGGCGTTCCCGTAAATACAACATTACCGCCGTGTATACCAGCCCCCGGACCTATATCCACAATATAATCGGCTTCACGCATTGTATCTTCGTCGTGTTCGACTACTATAAGCGTATTCCCTAAATCTCTTAATCTTTTAAGTGTGTTAAGCAGTCTTTCATTATCACGCTGATGCAGTCCTATACTCGGCTCGTCAAGTATATAAAGCACTCCCATAAGTGAAGAACCTATCTGCGTTGCAAGTCTTATACGCTGACTCTCCCCTCCCGACAGTGTCCCCGAAGAACGCGAAAGGCACAAATACTCAAGGCCCACACTTGCAAGAAACGTAAGCCTTTCTCTTATTTCCTTTAAAATGGGTTTTGCTATCATTTCGTGTCTTTTGCCGAATTTAAGCCCGCTAATAAACTCAAGTTCTTCAACGATAGACATATCGCAAAACTCGTTTATATTTTTATCCCCCACCGTAACCGCAAGATATTCTGGCTTTAGTCTTGCACCGTGACAGTCGGGGCAGTCGCTTTCGGTCATATAACTTTCAAGTTCCGCCCTTGGATAGTCACTTTTGGTGTTGGCATATCGGCGTTCAAGGTTATTTACTATGCCCTCAAACGGTGCATAGTATGTGCCACCGCCCCATTCGTTATTGCGTTTAAGTTTAAGTTTTGTATCCCCCGTACCGTAAAGCACTGCGTTTTTCGCCTCATCAGGCAGTTCCTTAAAGGGTGTGTTTATATCAAAGCCGTAATAATCTGCAAGTCCCCTGTAATACATCTCTGCGATTGCACCCGAATCAGGGTGAAACCAAGAATTAACACCCCAACCCGACGCTTTTATACAGCCCTCTATCAGTGATTTATCTTCGTCATTTATAATAAGACGCGGGTCTATTTTCATAAATATTCCTATTCCCGTACATGTAGGACAAGCACCGATAGGGTTATTAAACGAAAACATAGTAGGTGTAAGTTCAGGTATGCTTACCGAGTGTTCTTCACAGGCATAACTCTGTGAAAATTGCATTTCTTCACCATCTATAACATCTACCGACACAAGTCCACCCGAAAGGGAAACCGCGGTTTCAATACTGTCCGTCAAACGGGAAAGTATATCCTTTTTTATAACAAGTCTGTCTACCACAACGTCTATTGTGTGCTTTTTGTTTTTTTCAAGTTTTATTTCTTCCGAAAGGTCATAAATATTTCCGTCTATTCTAACCCTGACATATCCCGATTTTCTCGCACTTTCAAGTTCTTTTGCGTGTTCGCCTTTCCTCGCTCTTACAACGGGAGAAAGAACCTGAATTTTTGTGCCTTCTTCAAGTTTCATAATAGTATCTACTATTTGGTCGGTAGTCTGCTGGCTTATCTCCTTACCGCAAACAGGACAGTGCGGTATACCAACCCTCGCATACAAAAGACGCAAATAATCGTATATTTCGGTAACCGTACCAACGGTGGAACGCGGATTTTTCGATGTGGTCTTTTGGTCAATGGAAATTGCGGGGGAAAGACCGTCTATACTGTCAACATTAGGCTTTTCCATTTGCCCTAAAAACTGTCTTGCATAGGAAGACAGCGACTCTACGTATCTTCTCTGCCCCTCGGCATATATGGTATCGAAAGCAAGCGAAGATTTACCGCTTCCCGAAAGTCCCGTAAAAACGATAAGTTTATCCCTTGGTATTTCAACGTCAATACCTTTCAGGTTATGTTCAGACGCACCCTTTATTACTATTTTATCGCTTGCCAAAACAAAGTCCTCCCAAACACTTATCAAATACCGTAAAAAGAATATCAGTTTTTATCAAGATGAACATCCAACTGATTAAATGGAATAACTATACCCTCGTTTTGTAATCCGTCAAAAATGGTTTTTAGTGCTTTACGTCTTAAAACAACCCTGTCTTTGGGATTACAGTAAAGGTCTATTCTGTAAACAACAGCCGACTCATCAAACCTTTGTATACCCTCAAAACAACATTTTTCCACACCGTCCGCTTTTTCAAGCGTTTTGCTTATACCGTCAAGCGTAGTAAAAACCTTTTTTGTGTCCTCACCGTAAGACAAAGGTATATCTATATCAACTATTTGTGAATATTTTTTTATTTGGTCAATATTTCTATTACATACCGTTATTACAGAGTGGTCTTCAAGCACCTCTATTTTGGTTGATTTTAAGGAAAATTCTTTTACAACACCCTCTGTTCCCTGATACTCAATACCGTCGCCGATAGTGAAAAAACCGTCGCTTATTATATGTATTCCCATTATTACGTCTTTAAGCAAATCTTGTAATGCCAAACCGACTATTGCACTCGCTATTCCGAGTCCTGCCACAACCGATGTTACGTTTATACCGAATATCTGCAAAATAACAATAACAGCACAGGCAAGAATTACTATACGCAGTAAACCGAATATAAAATGCACCGCAGGAACGGTTTGCCTGCCCTCGTTTCTTTGCTCAAATTTATCACGAACTTTTTTTGCAAACGTCCAAACAATAAATGCAATTACAACGACAAAAACAGACGCTATTATCTCAGTTAGATTTATACTGACAAAAAAATCTTTCATATCAAAATAACCTTCTTGTAAATTTTAATCTATTTTAACATAAGATTTGTTGATTTACAAGCAAAAATGCAGTAGAAAATCATCTTGTTTTGTGATATAATGTCCGTATAATGTTTATGGGGGTCTATTATGAGTGCAAAGTTTTTCGATAAAAAACTCAAACATTCCTGTGCGTGGTGTAGATACGGAAAAAAATCTGATTATACCGACGAAATTTTCTGTCTTAAAAGAGGGGTTACAGGCAGATTTGATTCCTGCCGTCATTATAAATACGACCCGCTGAAAAGAATACCCGAAAACGCCAAATTATCAGGCAATTACACTGCTGAAGATTTTGAAATTTAACTCTTGACAAATTGTCTACTTATGGTATAATGGTTTTTGCACTATGGTGGATGTAGCTTAGTTGGTTAAAGCGCCAGTTTGTGGCACTGGAGACCGTGGGTTCGAATCCCATCTTCCACCCCACTTTGAGTACCTCTGTGCAAATAATATATGAGGTACTCTTTTTTGTTATTATAATATTGGGGTGTCGTCAAGCGGTAAGACACAGCACTTTGACTGCTGCATTCGTGAGTTCGAATCTCGCCACCCCAGCCAACAAAAAAGTCTCTTTTGTCTACCGACACAAGAGGCTTTTTTGAATGATGTTTGCTCTGTCGAGCAAATGATGCACCCTGCGGGTATGATGTTGCCTTCGGCAATGACGCGTCCTGCGGGACATAAGGGGCAAACATCGCACCATTGTGGCACGAAATGGCACAACATCATTTCGGAGCACAGCGAAGAAACATCATTAGCCGCAGAGCGGCGGCATCATTGACGATTAAATGAAAATATTATATAATACTTTCAAATGGGAGGCGTTACCTATGAAAGAAAACAAGCTTGCAGATATGTCTATGTCTTTCTCCGTCCAAATCATAAACCTTGTCAAAGACCTTAAATCAAAACATGAGTCTATTATCTCGAATCAAATCGGTCGTTCCGGCACTTCCATCGGTGCAAATATATACGAAGCGAACTATGCACAAGGCAAAAAGGATTTTATATCAAAACTTGAAATCGCACTGAAAGAGGCAAGTGAAACAGGATATTGGTTAGAACTCTTATTCCGTACAAATTATATTGACGAGCAAACATATAAAACCATGAATGAACAATGCACATCACTTCGTGTTATGCTGATTGCTTCTTGCAAAACCGTAAAAAGCAAGGAAAGCACAAATTAGAATTTTAGGGAGAATTTGAGATGTCCATTCAAGAAATATGCAGTTTGTCGAAATGTACTGTTTAGTGGTTTTTACCTTGAAAAAGTACTGTTTGGCATTTTGTGTCCATAAGGGCGTAACTTCAAGTTGCACTTCGTGCAAACTTATTGTATAATTTATTTTGGTGAAAAAAATGAAGAAAACTATGAAAATCATTACTTTAACCTTAAACCCCGCCTTTGACATACACTGTGATGCCGAAAATTTTGTAAGCGAAAAGGAAAACATTGCTACCGTAACATCAAAAAACGCCGGAGGTAAAGGTGTTAATATTTCCCGTGCATTAGCGGAAGTGGGTGTTGAAAGTACAGCCGTAATTGTTCTCGGAAAAGAAAATGCCGACGAATTTCTTAATAAACTTCCTCAAGATAAATTTAATATCCGTAAAATAACGGTAGACGGCAAAGTAAGGGAAAACATTATCGTTCATACAAAAGGCAGACCTGAAACAAGACTAAGTTTTACAGGTTTAAGCTCTGACGACTCAATAATACAACAAATTGAGGACGAAGTATTAAAAACTGCCACAAAAAATGATATAGTAACTTTAACAGGCAGAATTCCCGACGGTGTTTCATTAGACGCAGTTAAAAATATGATATACAATTTCACAAAAAGCGGTATAAAAACGGTTATAGACTCTAATTCTTTTTCACTAAATGACATTATCGACTGCAAGCCTTTTCTTATTAAGCCCAATGAAGAAGAAATATCAGAGTATTTCGGCAAAAAAATAACCGACTTTTCACAAATTCTTTCCGGTGCAAAACAGTTGCACTCAAACGGCATAGAAAATGTTATAGTCAGTCTTGGCAAAAAAGGTGCCATGCTTGTTTGTAACAGCGGTTGCTTTGTTGCAACACCGCCTGAAATAAAGGCTTTATCCACCATCGGTGCAGGTGACAGTCTAATAGCAGGTTTTCTTATGTCTAAAACCGCAAATTCAGACTGTAAAGAATGTTTAATAAACGCGGTTGCTTTCGGAACAGCCACCTGTCTTACAGAGGGGACAAATCCCCCCTCTGTAAAAGATATTGAAAGGCTTAAAAAAGAAGTACAAATAAAAAAATATGACTTGCTATAATGTTGTTTTTATCATAAATAGAGATGGGCGAACTTTGTTCGCCCATCTCTATTTATGATGCGTATTTTAATTTGTTTTCATTGGCTACGGTTTGTGAGCATTTTGACATTTTAGGCTAATGCAGATGGCGAAATTGAAAGATAGTCGATACCCAATTGAGTCCATTTTTCTGTCAATTCCGGAAGTGAAGCCAACTCACCGCAAATTCCTATTTCTATACCGTTCTTATGTGCATTTTCCGTTGCCGTCTTTATCAAAGATATTACCGCCTTGTAACTTTGGTCGCAGAACGAATCAAGGCGTCCGTCGTGACGGTCAAACGCATATGTATATTGTGTAAGGTCGTTTGTTCCAACCGAGAAAAAATCAACCGTTTTCGCAATTTCATCGGATAAAAGTGCGGCGGCGGGTGTCTCTATCATTGCCCCCTGCGGTGGCAACTTATACGGTATATCTTGTTGTGCAAGTTCTTGTGCCGCTTGTAACAGTATTTGTCTAATCTCGGCTATTTCTCCACTTGACGTAACCATAGGATACATTATACGCAAATTTCCGTACACAGCCGCACGTAGCAGTGCTCTGAGTTGTATTTTAAAAGCCTCTGGATAAAGCGAATATACTCGAAGTCCGCGAAAACCTAAAGATGGGTTTTCTTCCTTTCCTAAAGGTAATGTTTCGACTGATTTATCCGAACCAATATCAAAAGTACGGACAGTCACAATTTTTCCGTTCGCTTTTTGGAGAATTTCCCTGTAAACCGAAAATTGCTCTTCCTCGTCCGGCAGGTCAGATCTGCCAAAATACATATATTCGGTACGAAAAAGACCGATACCGTCACATTTATTAAACAATGTATCGCTTACGTCCCGTGCATTTCCGATATTTACATAAAGTGCACCCTGAAATTTATGAAACGGCGACTTCTCCCTTTTTTTGCCGGCGAGTTGTTCAGTACGCCTGAAATCTTCAACGGTCTTGTCATCCGGTTCAAAATACGCCGTACCCATATCACCGTTTAATAGAACGGTCATTCCTGTTTTTATCTCATCAACGTTTCCACAAATCAGTGCAGGAACTCCCATCTCTTTTATCAAAATTGATGTATGGGAATAAACCGTGCCGGAACTTATAATAATACCTGTCAGATTTTCTTTGCCGAATTTCATTAAATCACCGGGTAACAATTCATCCGTCACAAGCACAACAGCCCCTTGTGACTCCACCGATAACTCTCCTTCTGAAAGAAATGCTTTCAGTCTTCCGCAAACATCCCGTATATCATCGACACGGGCCATCATATATTCATCTTGTGTATCTTTGAATAACTTTGAAAAATGCTGTTCGGTTTGAGAAACTGCTTTATGTACTGTTGCACCATTTTCGACCGCATCCTTTAAAAAATTCAAAAAATCCTCATCTTCCAACATCATACGGTGAATTTCAAAGATGTCTTTTGCCGTATCATTTTCAGATTGTTCTATACACAAAGTAAGTTCTTCTTTGACCGCAGAAACGGCGATTTCCAAGCGATTCAATTCCTCAGGCACACATGTCGCTTTTTGTTCCACCTCATATTCTGCCGTCTTTCGATGAAAAACGTATGCGGTACCTGAAACAATACCACCACATACAACCTTTCCGTGTAAACAGATCATTTCATCATATCCTTACAAATTTTGCTTAAAAAACATTTCCATTTCTGTCGCACAAATCTGCTCATCCGCACCATCAACAGTAACCTTAATAAGCGTACCGCACTTAATAGACATCGACATTAAGGACATTAAACGTGTTGCTTCACATTCTTTACCGTTTGCTATAATCATAATGCGACTGTTATATTTTTTTGCTTTTTGAACCAATAGCCCCGCCGGTCTTGCGTGAAGTCCTACGGTATCTGTAATTTTATATTCAAATTCTTTCATCTTTTCACCATTTTGCTTCCGTTTTAGCAGAAAGTGCCTGCTGTTTTACCGTTTCCAAATCGTCGCCACAAAATGACGACAACGATGCGGCTATTGCTCCTTCCGCAAGAGGGCAGTCAAGCAGAAAAACGTTATTATATCCCATATCTTCAATTACCATTTCGGTTGTCATAACTGCACTGCCCATATCAACAAGTACGATAACTCCATCCTCCGAATAAACTGTATCGACAGCATTGCAAATCTTTTCATAACTCGTACCGTAGCTACCATCATCCGCTCCGCCAGCTACAGCAATAGGACAACCATCTGCCATTATTTTAGTGGCATCTAAAACACCTTCAGCCAATTTCTTGCTGTGCGAAACAATAACTATCCCTACCATATATTTGCTCCTTACAATGCTTTTGCCACAACGTCCAGCAAGTAGGTAAACGATGTTGCTCCGGGGTCTTGATGTCCTATACTTCTCTCTCCAATATAACTTGCCCTTCCCTTGGTTGCGGGAATGGTTTTAGTGTATTCTACTCCGTTTCGGGCAGCCTTTACACCCGCTTCAACTACCGCTTTTGCAGGTAAATCTTCAGAATTTGCCTTTTCCATCGCATTCAGTGCCGGAATCATAGCATCAAGCATTGTTTTTTCACCCTGTACAGAACGACCTCGCATCATAACGCCGTCCACCGCAGCTTTCATACAAGCCAAAAAGTCGTTCATATCCATAATGCTTTTATCCGCCATTACCATACCGGCTTTCATAAACGCTGTTCCGTAGAGAGGACCTGCTGAACCGCCAACCGCCGATACTAATGTCATTCCTACAGTTTTAAGCACAGCACCGATACTTTGTTCTTGAAGTTGGCTGAGTTTTGACTCTACAACGGCAAAACCCTTTGCCATATTTATACCATGGTCACCGTCGGCAATTGCATTATCAAGTTCCGTCAGAAAGTCTTTTTCTTCTTCTATTTTTTGATGCATTTTTACAAGAATTTCAAGTATTGTTTTTGTATTCATCCTAATATCCTTTACACTTTCAT
Source organism: Clostridia bacterium (assembly GCA_024404325.1). Taxonomy (GTDB): domain Bacteria; phylum Bacillota; class Clostridia; order Oscillospirales; family Acutalibacteraceae; genus UBA737. The sequence continues at coordinate 5,108 of JAKSQC010000016.1, read as the reverse complement.
AGCAGGCGTATCCGTCGGAGCATCCAAAAGATTTTTCAGTTGCTCATCTAGTTTGAACAGTGTAAGTGAAAATCCCTCTTGTTCAATAGAGGTCATATAATTACCGACAAAAGTTTTATAAATCGTTATACCTTTTGAAAGCAAAACATCATGCACATGATTGTTAATAATATAAAGTTCCATCAAAGGCGTTCCGCCTGAACCGTTTACCATTATTGCAACATCACTGCCCGAAAAATCTAAATCTGATAAAATCTTTTCCAGTAACATATCAACAATTTCATTGGCAGATTTAAGCTTTTCTTTCCTAACACCGGGCTCGCCGTGAATTCCAATTCCAACTTCCATTTCATCGTCTAAAAGTTCAAATCCGGGTTTCCCAGCGGCAGGAATCGTGCTTGGGTTTATGGCTACACCCATTGTGCGTACATTTGCATTTGCCTTTTCGGCAACAGCTTTTACTTCCTCAAGCGAAGCACCTGTTTCCGCCATAGCACCTGCTATCTTATGTACAAAAACAGTTCCGGCAACACCGCGACGTCCTACTGTATAAAGACTGTTATCCACGGCAACATCATCATTTGTAACAACCATTTCGGTTTTAATACCTTCCATTTCTGCCATCTCTGCAGCCATTTCAAAATTCATAATATCCCCTGTATAATTCATAGGAATCATCAATACACCTTTGGGAGTAGCAACCGACTTAATGGCTTCGTAGATATGATCCGCAGAAGGTGAAGTATAAACGGCACCCGCAATTACAGCATCCAACATACCTTTTCCGACATAACCGCCAAACGACGGTTCGTGTCCGCTTCCGCCCCCTGAAATAACAGCAACTTTATTTTCATTTTTTTCTTTGCGAATAAGCACACCATCACAATCAATCGCTTTTATTTTATCGGGATATACTTTAAGTATTCCTTGTATCATTTCTTTTTCTACATCTCCAACGGCATTAATGAATTTTTTCATAGAAAAATCAAACTCCTTTGTCATAATTCTTCACTATAATATACTATATTTTTACTTTTGTGTCAAGTCAGTATCGGTTTAACGTAGCCTCTATTCAAGAAGAATCAACAGCAAATATAAAGTTGAATTTCAAAACATAGTATGATAATATTATTATAATCAAAATAAGTCTATAATAAAACCTTTTTCAATTAAACATTGATGTTTGGAGGCGTAGTTTTATGACAGATATCATAACCGAGCCACAAAGGGACTTAAAAGTAGCAGGGACTTATGATGTTGCTGTTTGTGGCGGTGGTATTGCAGGTATTTCTGCTGCATTAGCCGCTGCAAGAAACGGTGCTAAAACCGTCCTTTTTGAAAGAGAATTCTTGTTAGGTGGGTTAGCAACTTCGGGACTTGTAACCATTTATTTGCCCTTATGCGACGGTATGGGCAGGCAGGTCAGTTTTGGGATTTCCGAAGAATTATTGCGTTTGAGCGTTTCCCATGGCTACGAGATTGACGAAAAAGGATACCATACTTGGATTAGCCCCAATAGGTCAATAACAAAAGAAGATAAAATCAAACATCGCTTTGAAGTTCAATTTAATCCATATGTTTTTGCACTTAATGTTGAACGTTTATTATTAGAAAACGGTATTGACATACTTTACGGCACTGTCATTTCATCGGTATTAAAAGAAAAAAATAAAATCAGTTATCTGATTACCGAAAGCAAATCCGGCAGAACTGCCTTCAAAGTGAAATCTGTTGTAGACTGCACCGGTGATGCGGATATTGTTCATCAGTCGGGAGAAAACGAGGCACTCTTTTCCCAAGGTAATGTGCTTTCCGCTTGGTATTATTCAATCAATAACCGTAAATACAATCTCAATATGCTTGGATTTAGCGATGTGCCGGACAACGAAAAAGCGGGTGACGGTACTGAATTGATTTTTAAAAAGAAATATGGTGGTTTAGACCAAAAGGAGCTATCTCAACAAGTAATTTCGAGTCATAATTGCATACTTAATCACTTTTTAAAAGACGGAAAAATCAGCGAAAACCATACAATTACATCTGTCGCAACTGTTCCACAAATCAGAATGACAAGAAGATTAAACGGTACTTATGTTATGACGGCAAATGAAATGCATAAAGAGTTTCCTGACTCTGTCGGATTATTCTCCGATTGGCGAAAGCCGGGACCTGTTTTTGAAATGCCTTTTTCTGTTCTGCATGGAAATAAAATCAAAAATTTAATTTGTGCCGGGAGAAACATAAGTGTCACCGATGCTCTATGGGATGTAACAAGGGTTATTCCCGTTTGTGCTGTTAGCGGTGAAGCGGCAGGCACCGCCGCTGCAATTTATAACGATTTTTCAGTCACAGATATTTCTGTTTTGCAAAAAAAATTACAGAATAACGGCATAATTTTACATGAAAATCAATGCCTATAAAAATTTTTGATATGTATGTCAGCAAGTGTTATGGCTAAAATAATTAAAAAGGCAACCATTCTATAAGAATGATTGCCTTTCAGTTTAAATTTAATCTATATAGCCGTAATGCTTTAAGGTTGTCTTCAAGCGTTCAACAGTTTCCTGTGGCAAATCAGATAAAACCGGTTTGCGACTAAATCCTGCTTCTACGCCACGAAGTTTAAGACCTTCCTTAATAATTTGAAGCCACAAAACATCGCCGTTGGAATCTGCCTCTGAGAAAAGGTGTAAATAAGGCCAAATGAGTTCCTCGTGTGCCTTCATTGCTTCAACAGTTTTCTTCTCTTTTGCAAGTTGATAAACTTTTGCGTTTTCAGCCGGGAAAAGATTTCCTGTACCGCAAACCCAACCGTCAGACCAACAGGTAAGGCACTCTACAGGACATACATCGTATCCGTAGAAGATAGAGAAATTATCATCGGTTAAGCGACGAAGATTTTGTTGACGGTATACATCTGCTTGACGCTCCTTAATAGCATCAATGCAACCCTCATTGTAAAGTTTTGCAATGAATTGATCATCGAGCAAAACGGTTGAATAATAAGGATTATGATACAACATAACCGGAATACTAATGCTTTCGTGTATGGTTTTATAATGCTGATAAAGTTCCTTTTTGTTTGGTCCCATATACCAAGGAGTTACTGCCATAACGCCCTCTGCACCGTCTGCCTCTGCTGCCTGTGACATTTTTACAGCATCACAAGTACGGTATGCACCGGTAGAAGCAATTACTTTAAGACCGTTAGCATGTCCTGCTTCAATGTAAGCCTTATTAATTGCTATCTGCTCATCAACTGTAAGTGCTGTAATTTCGCCGGTAGAACCGGATGGAATAATACCTGTAACTCCGTTTTTACCAAGAAATTCCGCAATACCTTTAATTGCTTCAAAATTGATGCTCTCATCCTCGTTAAAAGGTGTGATTACCGGTATGTAAATACCCTGTAATTTTGTTCTTGCCATTGTTTTTTCTCCTTCACTATTTTTGCATTTGCAGATTTGGTTTATACAACCCCTGCATCATATTTATACAATATAAATTTAATGATTTCTTCATAAAATGAAATTTTTTTGTTTCATTTTGTATGATATTGTGGTATACTGTTTGTGGAGATGATTTAATTGATTGGCTATTTTGAAGATTATACAAAGCGTAAGCATAAATTGATTTGCAAGAAACTTACGAATACGGGTTGTCAAACCCATTTCCATGGCGAAATAGAACTCTCTTATATTTTAAGCGGACATCACACTATAACGGTTGCAAATGAAACGCAAAAACTTACAAGTGGCGATATGTATTACTGCAACCCATATGAACTTCATGAATGCCATTCCAATGATAATGGTGAACATATACTGTTTACCATTCGCCCCTTTGAATATGCACCTATATCAAATTTATTGAAATCTTCTCTGCCAAATTTTTTAAATGATAAAGCATTTAATAAAAAAGTTTTCCTCCTGCTTGAAGAAATTATTATTAAACAAGGAACAATTAATTTACTGGAAAGACAAGGATATATTGGCCTTATTTTAGGAAACATTTTAAGCCGATACGGTTATCAATCCAAAAAAACCGATACAAAACGAAAATTCGAAGAAATATTGTTATATATAGATAAACATTACAGAGAACCCCTTGACCGCGACTCTCTCGCAAATATATTTGGATATTCTCCAACCTATTTTTCCAGATTGTTTGAGGAAAATTTTCATTGTGGACTTTGTCAGTACATAAACAATCTTCGTTATGAACGCACACTTTCAGACCTTGCTTCGTCAAGTTCCAGAAAAACAGATATTATTTTAAACAACGGATTTAATAATGTTCAAAGTTTTTACCGTATTAATAGAGAAAGAAAAACAGTATACAATAATCTTAAAGAATTTCATATGTTTGACGGACCAATATCTAATGATTAGTGCGTAAAACGACATTAGATTTCAGCTTAAATTTAACACGCCTGAACATTAAGCTCTTTTAACACCAACTTGCATAATTTGATTTTAAATTCTTTGCTGAATGTTCTTTTCATAACCGACACTTCTTTGAGTATATTATATCTTTAACTCTTTTGAGTGTCCACTTTTACTATACCTCAGCATTCAAACCCGAACCAGATTTTGGAACAAGACTTTTCCGCTGTGGCTTCGTTAAAATACTCGTAAATCTATACAACTTTCACACTTCGATTTTTGAGAAGAGTGAATTGGTAAGAAGTAAAATCGACAAGTTTCTGTCGAAACTTGTCGATTTTTCTGGCAGGGGCAGAAGGGATCGAACCCTCGGCACTCGGTTTTGGAGACCGATGCTCTACCAGCTGAGCTATACCCCTATATTAAATATTGGCTCTTCCTTAAAAGCAAAAGCCAAACATTTTTCTTTTATATTTATGGGCTTATTACAGAGTTTTATGTGTGCAACTTCGTTCCTTAACAATTTTTTGAACTGCATCATTTAATACAATCAAACTATTAAAATCACTATCTTATACATTTCACATAACTATGACTTTTTACTCAGTTCATTATAATATATCAACCTTAAAATGTCAATATTATATTTATAAAAATTATAATATGCACTGTAGGTTTACAATTGATGTGTTACAGTTTGAATAAAAATAGTGACGAATAGGA
>JAKSQC010000015.1 GCA_024404325.1 Clostridia bacterium | reverse complement strand
TTAGGCTACATTTTTTCTATTTCTTTAATAAGTTCGTCAAGCAGTCTGTCCTCGGGAATGTTATTTTTAAATATCTCACCGTTTTTAAACATAACACCGCAACCCTTACCGCCTGCAATACCAATGTCCGCCTCTCTTGCTTCACCCGGTCCGTTTACAACGCAACCCATTATGGCAACGGTTATATCCTTATTTGTATCTTTTAATTTTTCTTCGGCACTTTTTGCAAGGCCAATAAGGTCTATTGAAGTTCTCCCGCAGGTAGGACAAGATACAAAACGGATACCGCCTTTTTTAAGCCCTAAAGACTTCAAAAGCCGTTTTCCCGCAACAACCTCTTTTACGGGGTCATCGGTAAGTGAAATTCTAATTGTATCGCCTATGTTTCTAAGTAACAGTCCGCCTATTCCGGCAGATGATTTTATAGTACCTATGTTTTCTGTACCCGCTTCGGTAACACCCAAATGAAGAGGATACTGGCATTTTTCCGACGCCAATACGTAAGAATCGTACATACGCTTTGTGTCGGACGATTTAAGTGACAAAACTATATTGTTAAAGTCATATTTTTCAAGCAGTGATATATGGTAAAGTCCGCTTTCAACCATAGCCTGCGGTGTAGGTGAGCCGTATTTTTTAAGTATATGTTTTTCAAGCGAACCTGAATTTACGCCTATCCTTATAGGTATATTTTTATTGTTACACGCTTTTGCTACCGCTTTTACATGTTCGTCATCACCGATATTTCCGGGGTTTATTCTAACCTTGTCAACACCCGCCTCGACGCTCTCTATCGCAAGTTTCCAATCAAAATGGATATCCGCAACAAGCGGTATTTTTAAAGCGTTTTTCAGTGCCTCGACCGTTTTTACGGCTTCTTTATCGGGAACAGATACACGAAGTATGTCACAACCTGCATTTTGCAGTTTCAGTGCCTGAGCTATATTTCCCTTGATATCGTGTGCAGGTACGTTAAGCATAGACTGTACAGTAATATCGGAGCCTCCGCCAATCGGCACATTACCTGCAAAGACTTTTTTAGTTGTCTTATTATCGTACACCGTATTTCCCCTCTTTCTTATTTCATAAACAGCCACCATATATCCTTGGCGGTTACAAGTAACATAAACCCTAACAGTAACGCAAAGCCTATTGCGTGAACGGTTGCTTCATATCTTTGCGGTACAGGTTTACGCACAATCATTTCTATTAGTATAAAAAGCAGTCTTCCGCCGTCAAGAGCAGGCAGGGGCAATAAATTGAAAATGCCTAAATTTATAGTGATAAGTGCCATAATCGGAAGCAAATCAAAAATATTTTGTTTTGCCACACCGCCCATTGCCGCCGTTACACCGATAGGCCCCGAAACGGCACTTATGCCGTATTTACCCGTAACCAAATCAATAAGCGACCGCCATATCACAAGACAGTACGAACAGGAAGTATTTAACGTATGCTTAATATAATTGCCCAATGTTTTCCTTATACCGTAAACGTAAAAATCAACCGTTATATAACTTATATTCTGTTCTGTTTCGGTACTAAACTTAACATCATCAAGCCTTACTTTTTTGCCGTCCCTTATTACCGTAATATCTACAATGCCGTCATCAACATTTGTAAACGCATAACTTAAATCGTAGGTTGTAAAAATCTTTCTTGAATCTATTTCCACTATTTTATCATTTACTTTAAGCCCGTAATTTTGACTTACAGAATTTTCGCTGAACTGTGCTATTACGGTTGAAGTAAATCTTTTTTCGGGTGCTAAAGTTACGGCAATTAAAATAAAGCCTAACAAAAGATTGAAAACAGCACCCATAACCACTATCAAAAATCTCCGCCACGCACTCTTATTGCAAAACGCTTTACTGTCATAACTATGTTCGTTTTCTCCCTCCATAGCACAATAACCGCCAAGAGGTATGAGGTTTAGCGAATAGGCAGTATCGCCCATTTTTTTAGAAAATATTTTAGGTCCGAAACCTACGGCAAACTCGTTTACCCTTACACCTAAAATCTTTGCCATTAAAAAATGACCGAATTCGTGTATTACAATTATAAGCAAAAACACAAGTATTGCAATAATATATGGCCATACATTTGAAAAAGCGTTTGCAACAGCAGAAATTTTAATCACTACCTATACCACATTTTTACTATTTTCAATTACACTTCTCCGTGCAGCAGCATCCGTTTCAAAAATGTCCTCAACCGTAAAATCGGCTTTATTTTTTATACTTAACATTGCCATTTCGTTTAACTTTGCTATATCAAGAAATCCTATTTTCCCCTCAAGGAACAGACGCACCGACTCCTCGTTTGCACCGTTTACCGCAGTAGGATAAAGTCCGCCTTTGCGTATCGCCTCAATACAAAGGGGTAAGCACCTAAAGGTTTCGGTATCGGGTTTGCAAAACGTAAGTGTACCTATATCCGCAAGGCTCAACCGTTCAAAGAAGTTTGCCCTGTTTGGATATGTAAGTGCGTACTGTATCGGAAGACGCATATCGGGAGTGCCGAGCTGTGCTATAACCGCACCGTCGGACAGTTCAATTCCCGAATGTAATATACTCTGAGGGTGAATAAGTACTTCTATGTCACTTTCGCTTACGCCGAAAAGATGTACTGCCTCTATAACCTCAAGTCCTTTATTCATAAGGGTTGCCGAATCGACCGTGATTTTAGCACCCATAGACCAATTAGGATGTTTAAGAGCCTGTTTTGCGGTAACGTTTTCAAGTTCGTCTTTTGTTTTTCCTAAAAACGGACCGCCCGACGCAGTTAAAAGTATTTTTTTTAGACTGCCTTTAGGCGTTCCCTGCAAAGACTGAAAAATCGCCGAATGTTCACTGTCAACAGGGAGAATTTTTACGCCGTTTTCCTTTGCTAACCTATTTACTATAACTCCGCCCGTTACCATTGTTTCCTTGTTTGCAAGGGCTATGGTTTTGCCTGCATTTATAGCACTAATGGTTGGTTTCAGTCCCGCAATACCGACAATAGCACTAAGTACCGTATCTCCCGTACTTTGTGCTATATCACAAATGCCGTCTTCACCCGAAAGCACCTTAATATCGGTATCTTTAAGACGTATTTTAAGGTCGCGTGCCATATTCTCGTCTGACAAAGCAACATAAAGCGGTTTAAATTCCCTTGCCTGTTTTTCAAGCAACTTTGCATTTTTGCCCGCCGTAAGTCCCGTAACCTTGATACCGAGTTTCCTTGCAACCTCTAAACCTTGAATACCGATAGAACCCGTTGAGCCTAAAATAACTAATTCTTTCATTAAATTACCCCAAAGTTTACAAACATATACAGTATAGGTGCTATAAGCAGTATACTGTCTACCCTGTCAAGCACTCCGCCGTGACCGGGAATTAAAGTTCCGTAGTCTTTAATTCCGACGGCTCTTTTTATAGAAGAAGCAAAAAGGTCGCCTAACATTCCTACTATACAAAGCGGTATTGTAAGCAAAAGGGTTGCAATAATTTTGTCACTGCGGTTAAAACACAAAACTAAAATAAGTGCAACTATAACCGCCGATACTATTCCGCCTACTGCTCCCTCAACCGTCTTTTTAGGGCTTATTTCAGGACAGAGTTTGTGTTTTCCCATCGTAACCCCGACAAAATACGCCCCCATATCGCAAACAGAAGAAAAATTAAGCAGTAACAGTAAATAATATATTCCGTTTTGATGATTTATAACACCTAAAAGTGTATTAAATGCATAACAAATAAAAATCGGCATAGCAGAAAATACCGCTATTTTATCGAGTTTAAAATCTTTGTGATTTTTAAGTATCATTATAACGGCAAAGACAAAATACACCGCCGTAACGCAAAACGGTAAAGCCGAAGCCTTTAGATATTTTGATATATTTACGTCCAAAACCGCAGTCATAACAACCGCATAAACGCAAGCACCCGTAATGCATACTTTATCCTTAATACCCGAAGCATTACAAAGAAGTTCATAAACGGCAACAGCACAAAGCAGTGCTATAAACAAAGTAATTGCAAGCGGACTTAAAAGAAGTCCTACCGCTAAAACCGCAATTACTAAGGCTATCATAACAATTCCCGATATAATTCTTGTCTTCATAAATCATACCCCTCCGTACCGACGGTTTCTGTGATTAAATTCCTCTATCGCCGTTTCAAGATGTTTAGGCTTAAAATCAGGCCATAAAATGTCGGAAAACCAATATTCCGCATAAGCAGACTGCCATATTAAATAATTTGAAAGGCGGTATTCACCGCTCGGTCTTATAATAAAATCGGGGTCAGGCTGACCTGCCGTATAAAGCCTGTCACAAACCGTCTGTTCGGTAATCTCACTTTCGGGTATCCCCTCGTTTATTATTCTTTTTACCGCGTGTACTATTTCATCCCTGCCTCCATAATTAAGAGCAATGTTAAGGTGAAGTCCCGTTGCATTTTGTGACTCTTTTTCGGCATCGTCAATAAGCACCTTAATATCGTCAGCCAAAGGTTCTAAATTACCTATAAACTTAACCTTTATGTTTTCATCCTTAAAATTCTTCGCATCTTTAAGATAATCGCGAAGAATATTCATAATATTGTCAACTTCCTCTTTAGGTCTTTTCCAATTCTCTGTGGAAAAGGCATAAACGGTTAAATATTTAAGTCCTATTTTATTGCAGTATCTCGCTATATCCTTAAAATTTTTAGACCCTGCCGCGTGTCCTGCAGAACGCGGTAACGAACGCTTCTTTGCCCATCTGCCGTTGCCGTCCATAATTATGGCTATATGTTCTGGTATTGGTCTTGAAAAATTGTTTTTCTTCCTAAAAAGCGACATTTCCCTCACTCCTAAAAAATTCGGCACACGGAAAGTGTGCCGCTGAAATTTAAAAAATATTTTATATTTCCATTATTTCTTTTTCTTTAAGTGCAGAGAGTTCATCTGCTTCTTTACAAAATTTATCGGTAAGGTTTTGTATTTTCTTTTCACCGTTCGACTCATCGTCTTCGGTTATCTTATTGTCCTTTTTGAGTGACTTTAATTTATCAAGTGCATCACGGCGTTGATTACGGAGTGCAACCTTAGCGTCCTCCGCTTTTTTGCGTACGTCTTTTACTATTTCCTTACGTCTTTCTTCGGTGAGCGGCGGAAAGTTAAGCCTTATAACTTTGCCGTCATTTTGAGGGTTTATCCCTATTTCAGACGTCAAAATCGCCTTTTCTATACTTTTTAGGGTAGTAGCGTCCCAAGGTTGAATTAAAAGTGTCCGAGGCTCGGGTACGGATACTGCCGCCATCTGCTGAATAGGTGTCGGCACACCGTAATAATCAACCGTAACCCTGTCAAGCACCGATACGTTTGCCCTGCCTGCTCTTACAGCCTTATATTCGCGTTCAAGTGCTGATATTGATTTTTCCATTCTTTCCTCTGTATTCTTTAAAAGCTCTTGCATAGTATAGCCTCCTATAATTATTTAATCAATGTACCGTTGTGATTACCCTCAACGGCTCTTGTAATATTTTCGGGGTCATTAAGATTGAAAACAAGTATTTCTATACCGTTATCCATACAAAGAGATGCCGCCGTACTGTCCATGACGTGAAGTTCTTTTTGCAAAACCTCGTGATGGGTAAGTGTATCGTATTTTTTAGCATTTGCATTGGTTTTCGGGTCACTGTCATAAACACCGTCAACATTAGTCGCTTTAAATATTACGTCGGCACCTATTTCCGCCGCACGCAATGCCGCCGCAGTGTCGGTAGAGAAAAACGGGTTGCCCGTTCCGCAACCGAATATTACAACCCTGCCTTTTTCGAGGTGACGAATAGCCTTGTTTCTTATATACGGCTCTGCTATCTGTCGCATTTCAATAGCGGTCTGTACCCTTGCGTGTACGCCTAACTGTTCAAGTGCATCGGCAAGTGCCAAGGAGTTTATTGAGGTTGCAAGCATTCCCATATGGTCGGCTCTCGTTCTGTCCATCTTACCGCTTGAACGGCCACGCCAGAAATTGCCTCCGCCTACGACTATGGCTATTTCCACGCCCATATCAACGCATTTTTTAATGCTCAAACATACCTCTATTACCTTATCAAAGTCAATTCCCGTACCTTTTTCTCCTGCCAAAACTTCACCACTTAGTTTAAGCAGTACTCTTTTATACACCGGTTTCAAACAAAACACTTCCTAACCGCTTTTTATATACCTCAGCATTTAAACCCGAACTAGATTTTGGAACAAGAATTTTCCGCTGTGGCTTCGTTAAAATACTCGTAAATCCGTCACGCCTATGGGCGACAATGAGCCGAAAGACGCCTAAAAGCCGCCCTTTTAGGCTGGTTCGGGTTTAAATACTGAGGTATAACTATTATTTTACAATATTGCCAATATAAAGTCAATTATAAATACAATTCAAAAAACAAAAAACTGCCATAACACTTTTTAAATGAAATAGCAGGTTATAATATTTTCTTTAATAATTGTATCTTGATGCTTTTTTATCGGTTTCATTAAAAACAACGCCTAAAATCTTGCAACCGCTTTTATGAAGTTGCTCTTTCATATTTATAACAGATTCCTTACTTACCTTATGATTTGATATAACTATTATTGCACCGTCGCAGTAAGTGGCAATTACCGCGGCGTCAATTTCAACACCTAAAGGCGGTGAATCTATCACTATATAATCGTAGTCGGCTGAGAGTTGCTCAAGTATGCCCTTTAGTTTGCCGTTACTTATAAGTTCTATCGGACTTGGCGGAAAACGTCCGGAAAATATAACATCAAAATTTTCGTCCTGAGTTTTATACAGTACGTCCTCTATTTTCTCAAAACCCGAAAGTACATCGGAAATTCCTTTTACATTTTCAGGCCTTGTGCTGTTTTTGAGCATAACAGACTTACGCATATCGCAGTCGATTAAAAGAGACTTCTTATTAACATCGGCAAAACTTCTTACAAGTTCTGTAGATACCGTGCTCTTACCCTCACTGACGTTATTGCTCGTAACAACAATTGTTTTTACGCCCTGACCGTAAAAAAACACATTATCTCTGAGTGTTTTATACGCTCTGTTCATTAGGTAATCATTCTTTACAGAGGTATTAAACACAACTTTTTTAGTGGAAGAACTGCTTGAATATCCTGAAAATTTATCTTCTTGCATAAATTTCCACCTGCCGTTTTGAGTAAAATTTTATTTATTGTCTATGATTTAATTCACAGTTATAATATCAAAAAACCTTATAAAAGTCAAGTTTTGCATTTTGTATTATAAGTATCCCTTGAATAAATATAATAAATATGTTAATATTATGCAGGTGATTAAGATGTTTTCAAAAAGTTCGTTTGATTATCTTATTGTAGGACTCGGAAATATTGGTATGCAGTATGAAGGCACACGCCATAACGCAGGTTTTGCCGCGGCGGAAAAATTAGCGGAAAAGTTTAATTTTGAATTTAATAAACATAAACTTGATGCGGTATACGGCGAAACGGTGATAGCGTCTAAACGGGTTATTGTTGCAAAACCGCAGACCTTTATGAATAATTCAGGCAAAGCGGTAACTAAACTTGCGTCTTTTTATAAAATACCGTACAGCAAAGTACTTATTTTGTTTGACGACACAACACTCGACGTCGGCAAAATAAGGCTTCGTCAAAAAGGCAGTGCAGGCGGACACAACGGTATTAAAGATATAATAGAACTTTCAGGCACAGAAGAAATAATGCGTATAAAAATAGGCATCGGCGCAAAACCGCACCCCGATTATGACCTTGCCGATTATGTACTGAGTAAAATTCCGAAAGAGGACAAAGAAAACTTTTCACTTGCGATAGATAATACGGTAAAAGCGGTTGAAGAAATTATTGCAAACGGTATGCAAAGTGCTATGAACAAGTACAGTAAATGATTGTATGAAATTTTTATTTGATATACTTAAAAAAGAACCTGACTATGCAAGACTTTTAGATGCGGTATCAAAAGGGTATACACCTTTATTGGCGTCGGGACTCTCGCAGATACACAAAGCATTGCTGTGTTCGGGACTGAGCGTTCATACTTCTAAAAAAATAGTCCTTATAACCGAAGACGAAGCTACGTCATCTAACCTTTGCGACGATATAACGTCTTTGGGACTAAGAGTGGTAAATTTCCCATCAAGAGATTATAATCTTGCACGTATGAGCGGTTACTCAAAAGAATACGAACATAAAAGAATACACACCCTGTCAAGACTTCTTGACGGGGATTTTGAGTTGCTTACGGTATCAATAGACTCTGCCTTGCAGTATACCGTACCAAAAGAAGTTTTAAGGTCAAACATATTTACGGTATCATCAGGTGATACGGTAGATATAAAGAAACTGTGTGAAAAACTGATATCAAGCGGATATACAAGAACCGAACTTACCGAGGGCGTAGGTCAGTTTTCGGTAAGAGGCGGTATAGTTGATATTTACCCTGTATCATCAAAGAGTCCTGTAAGAATAGAAATGTGGGGTGACGAGGTAGATAATATCTCGGAATTTGATATAGAAACCCAACGCCGAATGAATGAGGTAAAAAGTATAACTGTATCTCCTGCAAACGAACTGACATATAACAGTGAAAAGCTTATAAAAAATCTTCACGAATACCTTAATAATACTAAAAAACTAAATGAAAACACCCAAAAATATATAGAAGAAGATATAAACAAATTAAAAGACGGTTTGCCCATTTTACAAGATTTATATATTCCTTTTTTGTATGAAAAACCTGCAACGGTGTTTGATTATGCAGAAGACGCAATAATTATAGTATGTGAATCAGGCAATATTGCAGAGCGAATAAAAAGTATAAAATGGCAACAGGATGAGGACACAAAAAGACTTCTTGAAGACGGTATTTTAACAAAGGCAACCGCAAAACTCCTGCTTGATACGGAAGAATTTAAAGAGAAAATAAAAGATGCGGTTTATTTTGAAAATTTCCCACGTTCGGTTTACGATATACCGTTAAAAGAACTTATCGCTTTTAATTTTAAGCGTTCCACTGCTTGGAGCGGTGACGTAACAGTACTAAAAGAAGACATAGAGTATGTAGTTGAAACGGGCGGTTGTGCGGTTGTGCTTGCAGGAGAGGAAAAAGCGGCACGCATACTAACCGAAGAACTGAATGAAAAGGGCTTAAACGCCGTATTTTTCAAAAATGCAGACACTATACCAAAAAGCGGAATATTTATCCTTTGCGGCGGACTGTCAGGCGGGTTTGAACTCCCGTCAATCAAATTTTCTCTTATTACCCACAGATATATAGCCTCAGATATAAAACACAAAAGAAAAAGACCTAAAAATGCAAAGGAAATCGGCTCGCTCGACGAATTAAAGCAAGGTGACTACGTTGTCCATACCGCACACGGAATAGGTATATTTACAGGTATAAACCGTATCACAAATTCGGGTGTTACAAAAGATTATATAACGATAAAGTATAGCGGAAGCGACGTACTTTATGTACCCGTAACACAGCTTGACCTTGTATCAAAATATATCGGTGCATCGGAAGAAGGAAGTATAAAACTCAACCGTTTAGGCGGCAGTGATTGGCAGAAAACAAGAAGCAGGGTAAAAGCGGCAGTTAAAGATATGGCAAAACAACTAACCGCTTTGTATGCAAAAAGAATGGCTACTAAAGGTTACGCATTTTCTGCCGATACCGATTTACAGAATAATTTTGAACGCAGATTTGAATATGAGGAAACCGAAGACCAATTAAAGTGTATAGACGAAATAAAGGGAGATATGGAATGTGAAGTTCCTATGGACAGACTGCTTTGCGGTGACGTAGGGTTCGGCAAAACCGAGGTGGCACTGCGTGCCGCTTTCAAGTGCATAAGCGAGGGCAAACAGTGTGCTATGCTCGTTCCGACTACCATTCTTTCTATGCAACATTATAACACTATTTTAAGGCGTTTCGGCGATATGCCCGTAACGGTAAAAATGCTTAATAGGTTTGTAACGCCAAAACAACAGCAAAAGATTATTACCGACCTTAAATGTGGCAGGGTTGATATGGTTGTAGGTACGCACAGACTGATATCAAAAGACGTAAAATTTAAAGATATAGGACTTGTTATAATAGATGAGGAACAGCGTTTCGGAGTGGCACAAAAGGAACGCCTTAAAGAGTTGTATCCGTTTGTGGATATACTGACGCTTAGTGCTACACCTATACCGAGAACGCTTAATATGGCAATGTCGGGACTGCGTGATATGTCATCAATAGACGAAGCCCCCGGCGACCGCCACCCTGTACAGACCTACGTTTTAGAACAAAATGACGGCGTTATTATTGACGCTGTAAACAAAGAACTTCGCCGAGGAGGTCAGGTATACTATCTGCATAACAGGGTTGAATCAATAATATCCTGTGCGTCAAAATTAAAGACAAAAATTCCAAACGCCCGTATAGGTATTGCACACGGTAAAATGAGTGAAGACGAACTAAACGGCGTATGGCAAAAACTTATTGATAACGAAATAGATATATTGGTTTGTACTACTATTATCGAAACGGGGGTTGACGTACCAAACGTAAATACACTGATTATTGAAAATGCAGACCGTATGGGACTCTCTCAACTTCATCAGTTAAGGGGCAGGGTAGGACGTTCGCCGAGAAGAGCATACGCGTATTTTTGTTTTAACCGTTCAAAACAGTTATCCGAAGTGGCGGCAAAACGTCTTGAGGCAATAAGGGAATTTACGGAATTCGGTTCGGGCTTTAAAATAGCACTTCGTGACCTTGAAATAAGGGGTGCTGGAAGTATTTTAGGCGGTGAACAGCACGGAAATATGGAAGCGGTAGGGTATGATATGTACCTTAAACTTTTGGCAGACGCGGTAAACGAGGAAAACGGCATAGAGTCGCATCAAGAAGCCGTCTGCACGGTTGACCTCAATATATCCGCACATATACCCGAAAGTTATATACCCTCTCTTTCCGCAAGGCTCGGTATTTACAAACGTATAGCCGATATTAGAACAGATGACGATGTAAGTGACGTAATAGACGAACTCTGTGACCGTTTTGGCGAACCGCCTAAATCGGTTATGGGACTTATTGACGTGGCACTTCTGCGGAATAAGGCAAGTAATACCGGTATCACCGAAATTACGGGAACGCAGACAGGTGCCGTACTTCATATCACGCATATTGACCCTCAAGTTGCATCCCGTTTAAGCGAGGGCTTTAAAAACCGCTTTACACTATCTGTAACGGGCGAACCGCGTTATATTATAAAACTTGCCCAAAAACAAAAAATGTCCGAACTTGTATCGGAACTTGCAAAATTTTTGTAGACTTTTTTTTAATGTTGTTATATAATCAGTATAATGTAAACATTTACACTTACGGAGGAATTAAAAATGAATTTTGTAAAAAAACTTGCGACTGCCGTGTTGGCTATATCGTTAGTAGTCTGTGTCACAGGCTGTCACAAAAAAAATGAAGTTGCCGTTAAAATAGGTGATGTTAAGTTTACATCTGCTTATTATATGTGTGCACTTATCAATGCCGACACCGAGGCTCGCAGTAAGGTTGAAGAAAATCTTAAAGACGATGAAAAGGCAGACACATCAAACATCAACTACTATTCAAAAAAGATAGACAAGAAAAATTACGTTGATTGGGTTAAAGATACGGCTATGGAAAGCCTTAAGAAAATAGCCGCTTATAAAATCAAGTGTAAAGAAGCAAAGATAAAACTTAAAGAGGAAGACGAATCAAACGCTAAACTTTATGCATCTTATTATTGGTCAAACTATGGGTATTCTCAAATTTACGAACCCAACGGAGTAAGCGAAGAAACTTTTACAAACTATATGGTTGACTCGTATTATTCAACCCGTTACTTTGAACACGTTTACGGCAAAGGCGGAAAAAAGGAAATTCCTGCCGATGAAGTTAAATCTACTATGCTTGAAAACTTTGTTATAGCCGACCTGATAGAAGTAAGTTTCAGCGAAAAGGAAGAGTCTGAAATAACAACCCTTAAAGAGCAGTTTAACGCTTATGCAGATGCACTCAAAAATGGTACTAAGGACTTTGAAACGGTATATCACGAGTATAACGGCGAAGAGGGACACACCGACGAACAACAGTCAGAAGACGGCGAGTCAAAGCCTCTTGATTCACACGCAACCATTCTCGGTACAGAAGATACCGCCTACGCATCAGACCGTTATGATACGGTAAAGGCAATGGCAGTAAACGAAGTTAAAATCGTTGAGGACGAAAATAACGCAGGTCTTGCCCTTATAGTTAAGAAAGATATCGAAGCAGACCCATATTATCTTGATAATCTTGATTTAAGTATTCGCCAACTTGTAAAACAAGACGAATTTAATAAAGATATTGAAAAATTTATAAAAACTCTTAAAACAGAAAAAAGCGATTACGCAATAAATCAGTTTAAAGTTAAAAAGATTAAATATCCTGAACAGGCTCAACAAGCATAATAAATTAAAAAGAGATGCACCGTACAAACGTACGGTGCATCTCTTATACCTTAATTTCCGCATTCAATACTGATTTCGTTGAATATATGAAGTATATCCTGCGTTTTGGTGTTTTTCTTTTCCTCGCCTGATTTATCGAGAATTATTTTGCCTTTGTCCATCATAATAAGACGGCTTCCGTATTCCACCGCATAACGCAGATTATGCGTTACCATTATTGCGGTCAAATCATTTTCCTTTATCTGTTTATCGGTAAGTTGCATAATGGTTTCCGATGATTTAGGGTCAAGGGCTGCGGTATGCTCGTCTAAAATAAGCATATCAACCTTTGTCATTCCCGCTATTACAAGTGCTATCGCCTGACGCTGACCGCCCGACAATGCACCTATCTGTACATTCAGTCTGTCCTCAAGTCCCATATTACAGTCTGATAGCAACTGCCTGTAATAGTCTAAACGTTTTTTGCTTATGGCAACTGTCAGACCGTAGGGTTTATTTTTATTGTCGGCAAGTGCAAAGTTTTCAAGTACCGTAAGATTTGAACATGTACCGAGTTTCGGGTCTTGAAACACCCTACCGATAAAACGTGCCCTTTTATGTTCGGAAAGTTTTGTTATATCCTTTCCACCGAAGATAACCGCACCGCTATCGGGAGTAACCGTACCGCAAATAAGGTTTAATGTAGTGGTTTTTCCGCTTCCGTTTGAGCCTACTATTGACACGAATTCGCCTTTACTAACCTCAAAATTAAAATTATCAAAGAGAATAGCCTCATCAACCGTACCCTTATTAAAGGAAACGTTTATATTATCGAGTTTCAGCATTTTGTGCTTACCCCCTTTAACTTTACCTTGCCGCTGAAAATAAGTGCCAGCGTAAATATTAAAGCCATAATAATTTTATTGTAAGCACTCGGAACACCCAACTTTTGAGCAACAGTAAGACACGCCTGATAGATAACCGCACCGAAAATAACTTTAGTTGTGGGTTTTAAAAATCTGACTCTTTTAAACAGAGAAGTACCGATAATAAGAGAAGCGAGTCCTATTACTATCATACCTATACCCATACTTTGATTTACGTTACCGCTTATATGTGTATAAAGTGCACCCGCAACCGCCGAATAGCCGTTTCCGATTGCAAGACCTATTACGGTGCTTTTACCGGGGTCTACGCCGAGCATTTTTACATACTGTCCGTTATCTCCCGAGGCTCTTAGTATCAAACCGCTTTTTGTTTTCAAATACATATCAAGAAGTATTTTGCAGGCAACCGCCACAATAAGGAAAATAAGAGGATTTCTAAGCGGTATGTTATTTACTCTTGACGGTATGATATCTCCGAAAAACGCATCATGCAGAGTATTTACCACCCTGCCGTAGGAAATTGAGGAATTTGACTGACCTGAAAAATCGCCCGACATTCCGCCCGATACAACCACTAAATTTACAGAAATCAAAGCGGTTGAAACGAGTATACCGCAAAGCAGGGAGCGTATTTTAAGTTTTACCTTTAAAAGTCCTGTAACCGTACCAAAAACACACCCGGCTAAAAATGATACTATAAGTGCAAGCCACGGATTTATACCCTTGCTTACCATAATACCGAAAACCACTGCACCCGATACGAATGTACCCTCAACCGTAAGGTCGGGAAAATCGAGTATGTAATAGGATACATAGTATCCCATTGCTATCAGTGAAAATACAAGACCTGTCTCTAAAAAAACCTCGACAGAACTAAACAGACTAAACATTATTCACCCACCAAATTTACGTTTGTATATTTATCAGGCATAGTTATACCAAGTGAAGAAAGTACTTTTTTGTTTACAACCGGTGTTGCGTCGGTTATTGACTTTACAGCCATTTTGGTGATATCCGCACCGCCTAAAACGTCTACTGCCATATTTCCCGTAGTTTTTCCGAGAGATACATAGTCAATCGAAACTGATGCAAGACAGCCGTTTTTAACCTGTTCTTCTTCAGAACCGTAAACCGGTATACCGTATTTATCAGCCGCACTCAAAAGTACCGAAAGGTTATTGACTACGTTATTATCCGTAAAGTTGTTTATGCAGTCAACCTTAGATGCAAGGTTATCAGCCGCACTCGGTATATCAGACGCACCCTGTACCGCAGACGGTACAAGTTCAATGCCGTTTTTCTCGCATACCTTTTTAAAGTTCTTAAGATTGGTTATGGAATTTTCCTCAGATGAAGTGTAAAGTACACCTATCTTCTTAACTTCCGGTTGCATAGACTTTATAAGGTCAAGCTGTGCCGAAAGGTCAAGTACATCGGAAGTTCCCGTACAAAGGTCACCGGGAGTTTTAAGGCTTTTTACAAGTCCCGCACTTACGGGGTCTGATACCGCACAGAAGATTACGGGTATTTCAGTATCCGCCGTTGCCGTAAACGCCGCCTTTGCGGCAGGAGTTGCTATAGCGATTATTATATCGCATTTATCAGATACCA
This sequence comes from Clostridia bacterium, assembly GCA_024404325.1. Lineage (GTDB taxonomy): Bacteria > Bacillota > Clostridia > Oscillospirales > Acutalibacteraceae > UBA737. Next base: position 8,871 of record JAKSQC010000015.1, on the reverse strand, counting down.
TATTTTTTGCAAAATTAGAACAGTCGGAATCTGCCGCAGTGCTTGAACCTGTTTGATAATCAATAGTGTAATCAAGTCCCGATTCCTTTAGTGCCTGTTTTATACCGTTATAACAGTTATCAAGCGACGGATGGCTCATATACTGTATTACGCCTATCTTAAGTTTAGACGAATCTTTTTTACCGTTACAGCCTGCAAACGCGAATAAACAAATTAAAGTTAATGTTAAAGCAATTATTTTTTTCATAAATATCTTCCTTTTAATAAATTTATTTTTTGCCTAAAAATTATATGTTTTGCCATCGTTTCATCTTAAAAAACCTCCAAAATACAAAAAAGTCTTATCCCACTAATGGGACAAGACTTGTAAAAATTCCTGCGGTACCACCCAAATTGATGAAAAAATCATCCGCTTAGCCTCGCACTGACATACGAGCCGTACTGTAACGGGTACGTAACCGTCGATTGCTACTCACGTAAAAACGCTTTCGGTCGCCCTCATAAGTCCATTCGCCAAGATATCCGCTACCGTCTTTCCACCGCCGACGGCTCTCTTATAACTTCATATCAAGGTTACTCTTCTTAATCATCGGTTTTCCTGATTTAAAAAAATAATAACACTAAATTTATTTTTTGTCAACACTTTTTTAATATTATATGCAAACTACTTTGAAACGTCCTCGACAATAAGCTCTCTTACGGTATCTTCCGCTACTTCTTTTTTATCCCTTACTGCAAAAAACTTTTCTGCAACCTGCGGAAACAGTGCATAACTCAAAATATCCTCAGCACTTTTTCCTATACCTTTTTCTTTCATTTCGGTTGCATACTTTTTGAGTTCAGGCTCTAAAAGGTCGGCAGGACGGCAAGAAATTACCTTGTCATCTCCAATAGCCTTTTTGCGTACTTCCTCATTTACTTCAGCCGGCAGTTTGCCGTACTCTCCGCGGAGCAGTGCTTTTGACTCTTTTGGCACCATTTTATAACGCTCGCCCGAAATTACATTCATAACCGCCTGAGTGCCTACTATCTGACTTGTAGGGGTTACCAGCGGAGGATAACCGAAATCTTTTCTTACCCTTGGCACTTCCGCCAAAACGTCATAATACTTATCCTCTTTACCCGCCTGCTTTAATTGGGAAAGCATATTTGAAAGCATACCGCCGGGTACTTGATAAATAAGTGTTTTAGTATCAACATTTAACACCTTCGGGTCAAGTGTACCCTCACTTTTCATTCTATCGGATACGGTACGGAAATATGTTGCAACATCGGATAATTTATTAAGGTCAAGACCTGTGTCGCGTTCTGTACCGCCTAAAGTTGCAACCAATGACTCAGTAGACGGGTTTGAAGTACCGTTTGCAAAGGGAGATAATGCACAGTCTACAATATCAACACCTGCCTGCGATGCCATTAAATAGGCCATATCACCCGTACCCGTAGTGTTATGAGTATGAAGATGAATAGGAAGTTTTACATTTTCTTTTAATTTTTTTACAAGCGAATATGCGTCATACGGCAAAAGCAGATTTGCCATATCTTTAATACAGATAACATCTGCACCCATACTCTCAAGTGTTTTTGCGAGGTTTACATAATACTCCTCGTTGTAAACAGGACCTACGGTATAACTTATTGCGGTTTCGCAAATACCACCGTACTCCTTACATGACTTAACCGCCTGTTCAAGATTTCTTACATCGTTAAGTGCATCAAACATTCTTATAACGTCTATACCGTTTTCAATAGACTTTTTTACAAAAGCGTCTACAACGTCATCGGAATAGTGCTTATAACCGAGTATATTCTGACCTCTGAACAACATTTGCAGTTTGGTATTCGGCATATATTTTTTGATGGTGCCAAGTCTAACCCATGGGTCTTCGTTTAAAAAACGCATACAGGAATCAAACGTAGCACCGCCCCAACACTCTACCGACCAATAGCCTATCTTATCAAGACGTTCAAGTGCAGGTAACATATCCTCTATTCTCATTCGCGTTGCCGCCTGTGACTGATGAGCGTCACGCAAAATAGTATCAGTTATATATAAAGGTTTGTTTTCCATATCAATACTCCCTCATTAACCAAACAGTGCAATTAACGCACCTGCGGCAATAGCCGAGCCGATAACACCCGCAACATTCGGTCCCATAGCGTGCATAAGCAGGAAGTTTGACGGGTTTTCTTTCTGCCCTACCGACTGTGATACCCTTGCCGCCATAGGAACTGCCGAAACACCCGCAGAGCCTATAAGCGGATTTATCTTGTTTTTGGTAAACAAATTCATAAATTTAGCAAGAAGCACACCGCCCGCAGTACCCATACTGAATGCTACTACACCGAGAACTATTATAAAAAGTGTCTGTGTTTTAAGGAATATTTCAGCGGTGGCAGTAGCACCGACAGATATACCTAAGAATATGGTAACTATGTTCATAAGTTCATTTTGTGCTGTTTTGCAAAGACGCTCTGCAACGCCCGACTCTTTCCACAGGTTTCCGAGCATAAGACAACCCACCAAAGCGGTAGCCGACGGAACAAGTAATGCTACAAATATTGTAACTACTATCGGAAAGATTATTTTTTCGGTCTTTGAAACCTGACGCAGAGGTTTCATAATTATATTGCGTTCTTTTTTTGTTGTAAGCAACTTCATAATAGGCGGTTGAATGACGGGAACTAACGCCATATATGAGTATGCCGCAACTGCGATAGGCCCTAATAAATCGGGTGCTAACTTCGAGGTGACAAATATTGCAGTAGGGCCGTCCGCACCGCCGATAATACCGATAGAAGACGCCTCCATACCGTTAAAGCCAAGATAAATTGCACCTACGAATGTTGCAAAAATACCAAGTTGTGCCGCCGCACCCAAAAGCAGTGATTTCGGGTTTGAAATCAGCGGACCGAAATCAGTCATAGCACCTATACCTACGAATATAAGGCAAGGGTATATACAGGTTTTAACGCCTATATATAAATAATCTATAAGTCCGCCGTTTGCCATAATGTAACCGTAACTGTGATAATGTGCCGAAGATTCATTCATAAATTCCGACCATATCTCACCGTTATAAAGTCCCGCACCCGGAAGGTTTGTAAGCAACATACCGAAAGCAATACCGATAAGCAGTAACGGCTCAAATTCTTTTTTAATTGCAAGCCACAATAAAAATAGCGATATTGCTATCATTATAAGATAACCGTAATTTTGGGTTACCCTTGCAAACAGCATATAAAAGCCTGTTTGCTTTACAAATTCCAATAATTTTTCCAAATACATAGCATTACTACCCCTTAAAGATTATGCTATTACGCAAAGAACTGTACCCGTTTCAACAGAAGTGCCCTTTGTTACTTTTACACTTTTAACAGTACCGTCACACGGTGCCATTATTTCATTTTCCATCTTCATGGCCTCTAAAATCATAAGAACATCGCCTTTTTTAACCGTAGCACCAACACTCACATTTAACGAAAGAATGTTTCCCGGCATAGGACTTGCAACGGTTTCGCCGTCTGTACTTAACTTTACAGGTGTAGCTTCAGGCTCCTTTGCAGGTTCTGTTTTTGCTTGCGTTGCGTTGATTTCCTCAAGTTCTATTTCATACGCTGTTCCGTTTACTGTAACCTTATACTTTTTCATATTATCCCTCATTCTAATAAATATTAAAATTTAAAGTTTTTTAAATGATAAAATACGGATTGCCGAAATATCGGTACCCATATCCTCTGCCACCGCCGAAGATACCGCCGCAATCAATTCTTCTCGGTTTTCAATTTCCGTAGGCGTTTTCTCTGTTGGTATAACGGTTTTACGTTCCTTACAAAACACACTCATAATTTTACAAATTATAATTATGCAAATAAGCCCTACAAAAACCGTACCTAAACCCATACAGACAACAAACCAACTCGGTATATCGGACATTTATAATACGCCTCCTAAAACTGCATATCCTGTTTTTGTTAAAGAAATTTAAGCCTCTAATCAATTAAAAACCAAAACTTCCCATAATAATATATATTATACAATAAATTAAAATTTTTTCAAGCTTTTTAAAAAGTTTTTTTGCTAAAAAAATACATATAAATATCAAACTTTAACATCTGAACAAACAGTGAAATATAATGGTAAAGGACGGTACGTCCAAACACGACATTTTAAGTATAATGTCAAAAGGAGAAAGAGTATGGAAATCAAAACAGATGATATGCATTCTGCGGAAAACGGTATGGGATATTGTATGAATACAAATAACGATATTCTTACAATGGCATTTGTAAATTACCAGCCTGCCGCAGAGGTTTATGAACTTTCAAAGGGTTACCGTCGCGGTACTATTTTCCCTGACCTTGACAAGCCGTTTTTGGCAGGAGGTATGTGGAAATGAACGAAAAAGCGGTATTACGAAAAAAAATATGGGAATTGGACTTTGCCATTCACGAGCTTGTTCTGTTCCTTGACACACATCCCACAAGTAAGCGAGCCTTAGAACTTATGCGACAGTTCAAAAGACTACGTGAGGACACGGTATCAGCTTACGAATCACGCTACGGTAAATATGTTGTTACCGTAAAGGACGTAGAGCCTACCGGACGTTGGAAATGGATAGACGGTCCATGGCCGTGGGAAAACGATTTTACGGAGGAATAAGCTATATGTGGCAATATGAAAAGAAGTTACAGTATCCTGTAAACATTAAAAATCCCAATCCAAAGTATGCACAGATAATAATCAGTCAGTACGGCGGACCTGACGGCGAACTCGGTGCGTCTATGCGTTATTTAACACAGCGTTACTCTATGCCCTACGATGACGTAAAGGGTACGCTTACCGATATAGGCACAGAGGAACTTGCCCACCTTGAAATGATATGTGCAATGGTGCATCAACTCACCCGTAAGCTCACACCTGAGGAAATCAAGAAATCGGGCTTTGACAAATACTTTGTAGACCATACCAATGCGGTATATCCTATTGCCGCATCAGGTTTGCCTTGGAGAGCAGAGTATATACAGGCAAAAGGCGATATATTAGCAGACCTGCACGAAGACCTTGCCGCAGAGCAAAAAGCAAGGGTGACCTACGACAATTTGTTAAGACTTATTGACGACCCCGATATACTCGACCCACTGCGTTTCCTGCGTGAACGTGAAGTAGTGCATTATCAAAGATTCGGTGAAGCGTTGCACAGAACAACCGATAGACTTGACAGTAAAAACTTCTACGCATTTAACCCGAGTTTTGATAAGTAATCATCATATAAAAAACATTCTGAAATTTAAAATTTCAGAATGTTTTTTTGTTTTATTAAAAGAATAGTGTAACGTCAAAAGGTTATATTAAAAATAGAAAGAAGGCAAAAAATGAACATTTACGACTTAAAAGCACAAAAAAGGAACGGCGAAACTTTAAATTTTAATGACTTTAAAGGAAAGGTATTATTAATAGTCAATACTGCGACAGGTTGCGGGTTTACACCGCAGTATGAGGCACTCGAAAATCTATATAAAAAATACAAAGATAAAGGGCTTGAAATACTTGATTTCCCGTGTGACCAATTCGGGCATCAAGCACCGGGCAGTGACAGTGAAATACACGATTTTTGTGTGGCAAAATACAAAACTTCTTTTGACCAACTTAAAAAGGTTGATGTAAACGGAGAAAATGCCGACAGCGTTTGGAAGTATTTGAAAGAAAACTCACCTGATGAGTATATAAAGGGAACAGCACATAAACTATCTATGAAAGCCGTAGAAAAAATGAGTACAACTCATAAAGAACCGAACGACATAAAGTGGAATTTCACTAAATTTTTGGTGGACAAAAACGGCAAGGTTGCTTTTAGATACTCACCGATAGAAAAGCCGGACGCTATGGAAAAAGATATTGTAAATTTGTTAAAGTAGGTGATTTTGTGTATGATGCAATTATAATCGGGGCAGGTCCCGCAGGGCTTACAAGTGCCATATATTTACTAAGGGCAAACAAAAAGGTTTTGGTGCTTGATGCAAAAGGTTACGGCGGACAAATAACCGATGCACACAAGGTTGAAAACTACCCCGCAATACAATCAATATCAGGTCTTGATTTTGCAATAAATCTTTATAATCAAGCAAAAAATTTAGGTGCCGAAATAAAATTTGAAGAAGTAAGAGAAATCAAAAATGATAAAACCGTTGTTACAAACGGCGGTGAATATAGCTCAAAAACGGTAATAATCGCAACCGGTGCGGCAAAACGGAAATTAAACATTGATAAAGAGGAAAAACTTACAGGTAAAGGTGTATCTTACTGTGCCACCTGCGACGGAAATTTTTATAAAGACAAGACCGTTGCTGTAGTTGGCGGCGGAAACACCGCTCTTGAAGACGCGGTATATCTATCGGATTTAGCCTCAAAGGTATATTTAATACACAGAAGTTACGAATTTGAAGGCGAAGAAAAATATGCAGATGAATTAAAGACAAAAACAAATGTCGAATTTGTTCTTAATTCAAACGTTATAAAACTAAACGGAGAGGACAAGCTCAAATCTGTGACTGTTGAAAACGGCTCGGGCAACAAAAGAGAAATAAATACCGAAGGTTTGTTTATTGCAATAGGTCACGAGCCGAAAAATGAAATATTTTCAAACGTAGTAGACCTTTCGCCAACCGGATACATTAAATGTATCAACAGTGTATATACTAAAAGCGAAGGTATATATGCAGCCGGCGATACCCGTGTTAAAGATTTAAGGCAACTCACAACGGCAGTAAGCGACGGAAGCCTTGCGGCAACCGCTGCAATAAAAGAAATAAAAGGAATAAATTAAATGAGCGTAACCGAAATAAATGACGGAAATATTGACGAAGTAATAAAAAGTACAAACAAAGTAGTTATCGACTGCTATGCCGATTGGTGCGGGCCGTGTAAAATGTTATCGCCCGTAGTTGATGAAGCGGCAAGCGAAGTAAAGGACGTAAAATTCTGCAAAATCAATGCCGACAACAATGCAAAAACAACCGAAAAATACCAAATAATGTCTATACCGACAATTCTGTTTTTTGAAAACGGTCAGTTAAAAGACAAAACCGTAGGCTTTACAACAAAGGAAGAAATTATAAAACACATTGGAGAATAATTCCCCAATGTGTTTTATATTAGTTCTATTATCGCCGCCAAATTACCACGTTTCCCCTTTGTTGCTCTATGGGAATGCATTTCGTCGCTGTTACAGCAGGTACATATATCGGCAATGTCAATATTTTCTTCCTTTATCCCGTTTTCGATCAGCAGTCTTTTATTCGCAAGTTGCATATCAAGAAAAAAATGGTTATCATCTTTTCTTTTAAACACGTCGGTTAAATCAATACCCATTTTTTTAAATTCTTCATAAACGGGTGTATCTACTTCATAGCAACAGCTTCTGATACAAGGGCCTATTGCAACAATTATATTTTGGGCATTGCATCCGTACTCTTTTACCATTTTTTCTACTGTTACCGCACCTATACCCTTTGCCGTACCACGCCAACCTGCGTGAGAAGTGGCGGCAACGTGATTTACAGGGTCGCAGAAAAGCAACGGTGTACAGTCGGCATACTGCGTTACCATCGCAACACCGCTTTCATTTGTTATAAGTCCGTCAACATCGTCAAACTCAGGTTTTGAATAACCTACACCTATATCCGCCTTTGTTACATTTCTTACGTTATTTGTATGTGTTTGGTGAGAAAGCACTAAATGAGAGGTGTCTATTCCCACAGCACCGCAAAGTCTACGGTAGTTTTCCTCAACACATTCTCTTTTATCCCTATGAAAACTCAAATTCATAGAATAAAAGTCACCCTCGCTCACTCCGCCGAGTCTTGTTGAAAAAATATGTCTTACAGCACCGCAACTTTCAAGTTTCGGAAATGTTATATATTTAAGTTCGCCGATAGTATTTATGTTGACCGTTGTGCTTATCATATAACCGTACCTGAATTTTTTTCACTGTTGGTAATTTTATTATATAACTCCTCGCTGTTTTCAACAAACATATTAACTGTTCTCCTGTCAAATGTCTTGTCAATCTCTTCAAGAGCCTTATCCATCATAGGCGGACGCTGTAACGGCGAATGACTGTCGGTAGCAATAAATGAAACATACCCTTTTTTTATCAGTTTATATGCAGTGCGTTTAAAGGGAGGTTCTATAACCGAAGCGGCATTTACCTGAGCATAACATACACCGTAGGATATAAGGTCCAAAATCTTTTTAAAACCTTTTTCGCCTGCATACCTTTCTATATGTGCAAAAATCGGCGTAAGACCTAAATCGTATACCAAACCGTTTATATCTTTAATGACAAAATCATCAATAGGAACATTTTGTAACTCAAGCAGTAAATAATTTGAATTTGCAAGCGACAGTGATTTTATACCGTAACTTTTGCCTATCCCCCTGAAATAAAAAACTTCACTGCCTATTAACACATCAGGTAAATCAAGACCTGTTTTTTCCCTGTCAAGTTCTTCCTTTGCCGATGCCACAACCGAATGGAAATCGTCAATATTATGAACAGACGCATCAAAATGAGGGGTTGCAATAACATCGGTTATACCCTGATTTTTCATCATTTTAAGCAATTCTATTGAAGTTTTAATATCTCTTGCCCCGTCATCTACCGCAGGCAAGATATGTGAATGTATATCTAAAAGATGCATTTTAAGCATTTCTCCTAAACAAAACGGGAGATACAATATATTATATCCCCCGAATATTTTTTATTATTACTTCTTTTTAACCTTTTTCTTATCTTCGGTGACATCGTTATTGTACGAACTGTTGCCGTAACCGTAACTGCTTGCACCGTAGCCGTAACCCGAACCGTA
>JAKSQC010000014.1 GCA_024404325.1 Clostridia bacterium | reverse complement strand
TAAGGAAGCCGAGCAGAAATTCGGTTTTCTTACGGGTGCATTTAAATACGGTGCACCTCCGCACGGCGGTATGGGTATAGGTCTTGACCGTCTTTGTATGTTAATGACAGGCTCTGATTCTCTCCGCGACGTTATTGCTTTCCCGAAAATCGCAACATCAAGCGAACTTATGTCGGGAGCACCAGCCGAGGTTGACACAAAACAACTTGACGAGCTTGCTATTAAGGTTAAAACAGAAAATTAGTTTTAAAAGGTGATATTTATGCGTACAAAACAGTTTAAATCGGAATCTAAAAAACTTTTAGATATGATGATAAATTCAATTTATACTCATAAGGAAATTTTCCTGCGTGAGATAATATCAAATGCGTCTGACGCTCTTGATAAGTTGTATTTTCTTTCCCTTACCGATAATTCGGTAGGTCTTAAAGCAGATGATTTTGAAATTAGAATAGAACTCGATAAGGATAACAGAATTATTAAAGTTATCGACAACGGTTGCGGTATGACCGAAGACGAACTCGATAAAAACTTAGGCACTATTGCAAAAAGCGGTTCGCTTGATTTTAAGAGTGAAAACGAAAAGACTGAAAATGTTGATATTATAGGTCAGTTCGGTGTAGGCTTTTATTCTGCCTTTATGGTAAGTGATGAAGTAACGGTTGAAACAAAAGCTTTTGGTAGCGAGCAGGCTTACAGATGGAATTCGACAGGTGCATCGGGTTATACAATAGAGCCTTGCGATAAGGAAAGTTTCGGTACGGCAGTTACTATGCATATAAAGGACGATACCGATGATGAAAAATACAGTGAATATCTTGACCAATACAAGATAAATTCACTTGTAAAGAAATACTCCGACTATATCCGTCACCCTATAAGAATGGAGTTTACCACAAAAGAGCCTGTTGAGGGTAAGGAAAACGAGTACAAGGACGTTACCGAAATACGCACCCTTAACAGTATGATTCCGCTTTGGAAAAAGGGCAAAACCGAAATAAAAGACGAAGAATACAATAATTTCTATAAGGAAAAATTCTACGATTACGAAGACCCTGCAAAGGTTATACATACAAGCACCGAAGGACAGGCAACCTACCACGCTTTAATGTTCATACCAAAGCACGCACCCTTTGATTACTATACAAAAGAATACGAAAAGGGACTTCAGTTATATTCAAAAGGCGTACTAATAATGGATAAGTGTGCCGACCTGTTGCCTGATTATTTCAGTTTTGTAAAGGGACTTGTTGACAGCGAAGACCTCTCCCTTAACATTTCCCGTGAAATGTTACAGCACGACGGTCAGTTAAAACTTATAGCAAAGACCATCGAAAAGAAGATAAAAAGCGAACTTGAAAAAATGCTTAAAAACGAGCGTGAGGCTTACGAAGAATTTTTCAAGGCATTCGGTATTCAACTTAAATTCGGCGTCTACAACGGATACGGTATGAATAAAGATGTATTAAAAGACCTGCTTTTATTCACGTCATCTGTTGATAAAAAATTTGTCACCCTTAAAGAATATACCGAGCGTATGAAAGAGGGTCAGGATACGGTATACTACGCTTGCGGTGAAACGGTAGAAAAAATCGAAATGTTACCGCAGTGTGATGCCGTTAAGGATAAAGGCTTTGAAATACTTTATCTTACAGAAAACGTAGACGAATTTGCAATAAAAATGCTTATGGACTATGACGGCAAAAAGTTTGTTAACGTATGCGATGAAGACCTAAACCTTGACAGTGAAGAAGAAAAAAAGGCACTTGAAAGTGAAAACGAACAGTCAAAAGATATGTTTGAGGAAATGAAAAAAGCTTTAGGGGAGAGCGTTAATGCGGTAAGATTTACCGGCAAACTTAAAAATCACCCCGTATGTCTTACAAGTGAGGGCGGTATCTCCCTTGAAATGGAAAAAACCCTTAACTCAATGCCGGGTGCAAACGAAAAGGTAAAGGCACAGTTGGTACTCGAAATTAACGCCGAACACCCCGTTGCCGAAAAATTAAAGACACTTTATAAAGACGATAAAGAAACTTTAAATAAATATGCTAAACTTCTCTATGCAGAAGCCTGTCTTATAGGCGGACGCTCGGTTGAGGACCCTGTAGAGCATAGCCGTCTTATATGCGAACTTATGACAAAATAAAATTTACATCTTTTAAGGGGAAATTGCGATGATTAAAAAATACCTAAACAGAGTATTTATTGACGGACTTTCCGGTATGGCATACGGTCTGTTTTCCACGCTTATAATAGGTACTATTATATGTCAAATAGGAAAACTTATTGGTGATAACACTATCGGCGATTATGTCACCGTTATGGGCAATGTTGCAAAAACGATTACCGGTGCAGGCATTGGTATAGGTGTTGCCTGTAAACTGAAATCGTCACCGCTTACTACCGTTTCTGCGGCAGTTGCAGGTATGGTCGGTGCTTTCCCGAAACTTTCAATTGACAGTTTTGTTTTAGGTTCTCCCGGTGAGCCTTTAGGTGCATTTATTGCAGCTTATGTTGCTATTGAAATAGGTTACTTCATATCGGGCAAAACAAGCCTTGAAATTATTGTAACACCTATTTCGTGTATACTGTTAGGCTCTGCCGCAGGCTATTTTATAGGTCCGTATATTTCTACCGCTATGAAATGGATAGGTGCTATTGTCAACATAAATGTAAATAAAAGCCCGATTATAGGCGGTTTGATAGTTTCGGTAGTTATGGGAATACTTTTAACACTGCCCATATCCTCTGCCGCAATAGGAATTTCTATGGGGCTTACAGGTCTTGCCGCGGGGGCGGCAACCGTCGGTTGTTGTTGCAATATGGTGGGTTTTGCAGTTATCAGTTACAAGGAAAATAAATTTGGCGGTCTTATAGCACAGGGTGTAGGCACTTCTATGTTACAGATGCCTAATATTATTAAAAATCCGCTTATATGGATACCGTCAATTATTTCAAGTGCTGTCTTAGGTCCTGTATCGTCTGCACTTTTAAAAATGGTAAGCAATCCCGTAGGCTCAGGTATGGGTTCTGCCGGACTTGTCGGTCAATTTATGAGTTTTTCCGCTATGACCGAAGCGGGTGTCTCCTCTACCGTTGCGATACTTGAAATTATTGCAATGCAGTTTGTACTTCCTGCAATTATTTCTCTTGCAGTGGCTGACGTTTTAAAAAGACTAAGACTTATTAAACCTCAAGACCTACTTCTTAGGGATATTGCACATGCGTAAAAAAGATATCGCTTTACTTTGCGTAGAGAGGCTCGAAAAGTTATACCCAAAAGCAAAGTGTTCGCTTAATTACAACAACGCTTTTGAACTTTTAATAGCCGTTAGGCTTTCTGCTCAATGCACAGACGCAAGGGTAAACTTGGTAACGCCTGAACTTTTTAAAGAGTTTCCCGATGCTAACGCTTTTGCGAATGCAGATGTAAAACGTATAGAACAACTAATTATTAGTTGCGGACTTTATAAGACAAAAGCAAAAGACCTTATAAACATAGGTAAAGATATAGTAAATAAATATGACGGTAAAGTGCCTGACACAATAGAGCAGTTAATAACCTTATCGGGTGTGGGCAGAAAAACCGCAAATCTCGTATGCGGTGATATCTACGGTAAACCCGCAGTAGTCACCGATACACACTTTATAAGAATTTGCAACCGATTGGGATTAGTAAATACAAAAGACCCTATAAAGGTTGAAAATGAAATGCGAAAACTGTTACCGCCCGAGCGTTCAAACGGTTTTTGCCACAGGACGGTGCTTTTAGGCAGGGATATTTGTACCGCAAGAACAGCACACTGTGAAAAATGTATACTAAATGATATATGTCCAAAAAGGATAACAAAAAAGAGGTAATATTAAAATGTCCCAAAAAAGAGTAGCAGCAATACACGATATATCTTGTTTCGGCAAATGTTCGCTAACTGTAGCTTTGCCGATACTTTCCGCCGCAGGAATTGAAACTCCCGTAATTCCCACTGCCGTTTTATCCACACATACAGGCGGTTTTTCAGGTTATACATTCCGTGACCTGACAGATGATATTATGCCCGTAGCAAAGCATTGGAAAAAAGAGGGTATTACGGTTGACGCGGTTTATTCAGGTTATTTAGGCTCAAAAGAGCAAATAGGTCTTGTTATGGACGCCGTAAGGGAAATAAAGAATGATGATACTATTATGATAGTAGACCCCGTTATGGCAGATAACGGCAAACTTTACGGAGGGTTTGCACCTGATTTTCCAACGGAAATGAGAAAACTTTGCGAAACGGCTGATATTATCACGCCTAATATTACCGAAGCGACATTTATGTTGGGTGTTCCTTACCGTGACGGTCCTTATGATGAGGAATATATAAATGATATAATATCCGGTCTTGCGAAGATGACTTCGGGTAAGGTAGTTTTAACGGGTGTGTTTTTTGATGACGAGCGTATTGGTGCTGCCTGTTTTGACGGCAAAGAAACATCGTATGCTTTTTCAGAGCGTATACCTACAAGTTACCACGGAACGGGCGACGTATTTTCAAGTACTCTTGTATCGGCAATTATGAACGGTAAATCATTAAAACAGGCAACACAAATAGCGGTAGATTTTACCTATTCCTGCATTAAACGTACTTTTTACAATCACCCCGAAATGAAATACGGTGTAAACTTTGAGGCAGAACTTCCATATCTTTTGAAAATGCTCTGATTATGATGAATGATTTTTATTCGAGAACTTTGGCACTTATAGGTGAAAATTCACTTGATAAACTGAAAAACTCCGCCGTTGCCGTTTTCGGCATAGGCGGTGTTGGTTCTTATGTTATAGAATCACTTGCAAGAAGCGGTGTGGGCACTATTTATATTTACGATAATGACACTGTAAACGAAAGCAATATAAACAGACAGTTAGTAGCACTTAACTCTACTGTAGGAGAACTTAAAACCTCTGTTGCAAAGTTACGGTGCAAAGATATTAACCCTGATATAAATATAATAGATTGCCCTTTGTTTGTAACCCCCCATACCGATATACCGTTTTTAAAATTTGATTTTATAGTAGACGCAATAGATAATGTTACCGCAAAGTTATTTTTAACTGAAAAGGCAACCGAATTTAATATACCGATAATAAGCGTTATGGGGACGGGCAACAAGTTGTACCCCGAAAAACTCAAAATAAGCGATATTTACGAAACTAAAGAATGTCCTCTTTGCAAGGTTATGCGGTGTGAACTTAAAAAACGAGGTATTAAAAAACTTAGTGTAGTATGGTCGGACGAACACCCTATTAAGACTTATAATACCGACAATGAAAGAACAGTCGCAAGTATGTCTTTTGTACCCGCAGCCGCGGGTATGATAGCCTCATCCTACGTTATAAGAAATTTGATTAAATAAATAATAATTATTTGAACATAATAATTTACGGGTGAGTGATTTGGTAATTCTTTTTTCGGGGAGAAAAAGTGCTACTGAACAGGAAATAATAGAAATACTTACTTCTTACGGGGCAAATTATATCTCTGATAAGGCGGTTATTTCAAAGGGCGATAAATTTACCGTTATAAGCGAATATAAGAAAAGTGACGTCAAAATAAAAAACGGCGTCGCTCTTTTTATAGATGATACAAACCGTTTTGACGCACAGACTTTTGGAAGCGGTATTACGGGAATTTGTGAGGATATTAACACAAAGGCACTCAACATATTTGAAAAAAGCGGTATACCTGTTATCAGTTGCGGAATGAACGGAAAAAACACCGTGACACTCTCAAGTCTTAATAACAGTTGCGTCCTCGTGACTTTGCAAAGAAATATTAAGGACTGTTTCGGCAAAATCGTTTATTCAGGTGAATTTATAATTAAATTAACAAAAAAATATTCACCTTTTTCGGTTATGGCATCAACAGCGGTTTTACTGATACAGGGAATTATACCAAAGGAATATTAAAAGAACGGAGTATACAGTATAAAATACTGATATACTCCGTTCTTTTGATTGTTGTTATTATACTTGTATGGTCTGCTCAGCGTAAGAGTATTCTTCTTCACTGTCTTCCTGTGCGGGATTTATTTCGTCACTTTTCATACCTGTACCGGCAGGAATAAGCTGACCGATAATAACGTTTTCCTTAAGACCGAACAACGGGTCTACCTTACCCTTAATAGCCGCCTCTGTAAGAACACGGGTAGTTTCTTGGAAAGATGCCGCAGACATAAATGATTCCGTAGCAAGCGATGCCTTTGTAATACCAAGTAACGTTGCTTGATACGTAGCTTTAGTAAGTCCCTCTTCGCCTGCTTTAATACGCCGTTCAACCTCGCGGTTTGCATCTGCTATTTCCTTATACTCATAACTTACATTCTGTAACAGATTTGTTGAGCCTGCATCGGTTATACGCAGTTTTCTCATCATCTGTCTTACAATAACCTCAATGTGCTTATCGTTGATATCAACACCCTGAGTACGGTAAGCATTTTGAATTTCTGCTATGATATATTCTTCAACTGCCTCAGGTCCCTGAGCTTCCAAAATATCCTGAGGATATTTAGCACCGGGGATGAGCAGGTCGCCTGCATTAACGTAATCACCGTCATTAACAAGTGTACGGACACCGTAAGGAATAACTACTTTTTCTTCGTCCATAGTTTCGTCATTAGTGATTATGATAACGTTGCTCTTCTTCTCTTCGGAAATACGTACTCTTCCCGAAATCTTGGCTATAAGACCGCAATGCTTTGGTCTTCTTGCCTCAAACAGTTCTTCAACACGCGGAAGACCCTGTGTAATATCCTCTGTTGAAGCAATACCGCCCGTATGGAAAGTACGCATCGTAAGCTGTGTACCGGGCTCACCGATTGACTGAGCCGCTACTATACCTACTGCTTCGCCTATCGTTACGGGGTTATTTGTAGCAAGGTTAGCACCGTAACACTTTCGGCAAACACCGTGATGGCTGTGGCAGGTAAGAATTGAGCGAATTTCTATACGCTCTATTCCTGCATTTACTATTCTTTTAGCGTCTTCCTTAGTCATCATATGCTCGTTATCACAGATAACTTCACCCGTACTCGGGTCAACGGCAGGATTAAGCAGATATCTGCCGACAAGACGCTCTTCCAATGTTTCAAGGATATGGTTGCCGTCTTTAATATCGAATATCGTAAGACCTTCTTCAGTTCCGCAGTCGTTTTCACGAACTATAACGTCCTGAGAAACGTCAACAAGACGACGTGTAAGATAACCTGAGTCTGCCGTACGAAGTGCCGTATCGGCAAGTCCCTTACGTGCACCACGGGAAGAAATAAAGTACTCAAGTACGTTAAGTCCCTCACGGTAGTTAGCACGAATAGGAACTTCGATGACTTTACCCGCAGTATTTGCAATAAGTCCACGCATTCCGGCAAGCTGTCTTATCTGGCTCATAGAACCACGTGCACCTGAATCTGCCATCATAAATATCGGGTTAAATTCATCAAGGTTGCCCTTAAGTGCATCTGCAACATCCTCTGTTGCCTGATTCCATATCTCAATTATGTGACGGCTACGCTCGTCGTTACTTATAAGACCGCGACGGTAATCGCGTGTTACAGTATCTATTTCTTTTTCTGCCTGCTCTAAGATTTCTTTCTTTGCAGGAGGAATAACCGCGTCTATAACCGCAACGGTTATAGCACCCTTTGTTGAATATTTAAAGCCTGTTGCCTTAATGTTATCAAGAACTATTGAAGATTCACTTGTTCCGTGCAGGTCAATACAGCGTTCGATAATCTTACCGAGTTGCTTTTTACCAACCTTATTTTGAATTATATCGTCATTGCTTTCAACAAACTTTTTACTGCTGTCTTTAAGAGTAAAAGTCCATTCAAGGTCTAATGCGTGTGCACTGTCGCTTCTGTCAACAAAGCCTAAGTCCTGAGGAATAGACTCATTGAATATTATGAAACCTACCGTACACCACACAAGACCTGTATTGCCGCCTTTGTCACTCATACGAACCCTGATAGGTGCGTGCAGACCGATAAGTCCGTCATTATAAGCCATTACAGCCTCGTCCTTATCCCTGAACACCTTATTAGTTCCTATCTCGTCTGCCTTAACAAGCGTTAGATAGTAAGAACCGAGTACCATATCCTGCGTAGGAACGGCAACAGGTTTACCGTCAGACGGCTTTAACAGGTTATTTGCGGCAAGCATAAGGAAACGTGCCTCTGCCTGTGCTTCCGCAGAAAGCGGAATATGAATAGCCATCTGGTCGCCGTCAAAGTCAGCATTGTATGCGGTACAAACAAGCGGATGAAGTTTAAGTGCTTTACCCTCAACAAGTACCGGCTCAAATGCCTGTATACCGAGTCTGTGAAGTGTCGGTGCACGGTTAAGAAGAACGGGATGTTCTTTAATTACCATTTCGAGTGCGTCCCAAACCTCAGTTGATGCACGCTCAACCATCTTTCTTGCAGACTTAATATTTGTAACACATTTTGTTTCAACAAGGCGTTTCATAACAAACGGTTTGAACAGTTCCAAAGCCATTTCCTTAGGAACACCGCACTGATACATCTTAAGTTCAGGACCTACGACTATAACCGAACGTCCTGAATAGTCAACACGTTTACCGAGCAGGTTTTGACGGAAACGTCCCTGCTTACCTTTAAGCATATCGGAAAGCGATTTAAGTGCCCTGTTATTAGGCCCTGTAACCGGCTTTCCTCTCCTGCCGTTATCTATAAGTGCGTCAACCGCCTCTTGAAGCATACGCTTTTCGTTGCGTACAATTATATCGGGAGCTCCGAGTTCAAGCAGTCTCTTTAAGCGGTTATTACGGTTAATAACACGTCTGTAAAGGTCATTTAAGTCACTCGTTGCAAATCTTCCGCCGTCAAGTTGTACCATAGGACGAAGGTCGGGCGGTATTACCGGTATAACGTCAAGTATCATCCACTCAGGACGGTTACCCGACTGCCTAAATGCCTCAAGTACCTCAAGACGCTTTAAAACTCTTACCCTCTTTTGCCCCGTAGCACCCTCTAATTCTTCGCGAAGTTCATCACAGGACTTATCAAGGTCTATCTCGCACAGAAGTTTTTTAATTGCCTCTGCACCCATTCCCGCTTCAAAATCGTCCTCGTACTTTTCACGCATATCGCGGTACTGTTTTTCATTTAACAGTTGTTTCTTCTCAAGCGGTGTAGTACCTGGGTCGGTTACTATATACTGTGAGAAATAAAGTACCTGTTCAAGTGCTTTCGGTGAGACATCAAGTGCAAGTCCCATTCTCGAAGGTATTGTCTTAAAATACCAAATATGCGATACGGGAGCCGCAAGTTCTATTGAACCCATACGCTCACGGCGTACCTTTGCACGCGTTACTTCAACTCCGCAACGCTCACATATTTTGCCCTTATAGCGTATACGCTTATACTTGCCGCAATGACATTCCCAGTCTTTCTGTGGCCCGAAAATACGCTCGCAGAAAAGTCCGCCGATTTCAGGCTTTAAGGTACGGTAGGTTATCGTCTCCGGTTTGGTTACCTCGCCGTGTGACCAACTTCTTATCTGTTCCGGAGATGCAAGACCTATTTTTATTGACTCAAATTCAAATTCATTTTCATTAGCCATAATTTCTGCTCCTCCGTTAGATTTCTTCCTCGATGCCGTCGTCTAAAGCATCGTCTGTATCAACTATATCTTCTCCGTTTTCGTCCTGAAGACCAAAGCCGTCAAATTCACCGTCTTCAACCGTTTCTCCTACAAACTCATCGTCGGGTATAACAGGCATTGAAAGTCCTATATCATCATCTTCATCAAAGTTTTGCTTCAAATCAACCTCGTTGCTTTCGCCGTCAAGGACGCGAACATCAAGTCCTAATGACTGCAATTCTTTAATGAGCACCTTAAACGATTCGGGTATTCCGGCTTTCGGTACGTTTTGTCCCTTAACGATTGCCTCGTAGGTCTTAACACGTCCTACTACGTCGTCCGATTTAACGGTGAGTATTTCCTGAAGTGTATATGCAGCACCGTATGCTTCCAAAGCCCAAACTTCCATCTCTCCGAAACGCTGACCGCCAAACTGTGCTTTACCGCCGAGAGGCTGTTGCGTTACAAGTGAGTACGGACCTGTTGAACGCGCGTGAATTTTATCGTCAACAAGGTGATGTAACTTAAGATAATACATATATCCTACCGTTACACGGTTATCAAACGGCTCACCCGTACGTCCGTCATAAAGCTGAATTTTACCGTCTTCCGGCATATCAGCCATCTTGAAACACTCACGGATATCCGACTCGTGTGCACCGTCAAATACAGGTGTGCAGATATTCCAGCCGAGTGCCTTTGCGGCATATCCTAAATGAACCTCAAGTACCTGACCGATGTTCATACGGGACGGAACGCCGAGCGGATTTAGTACTATATCAAGCGGAGTACCGTCTGGTAAGAACGGCATATCCTCGCTTGGAAGTATACGCGAAACAACGCCCTTGTTACCGTGACGTCCTGCCATCTTATCGCCGACGGAAATCTTACGTTTCTGTGCTATATAACAGCGAACTACCACATTTACTCCGGGGCTTAACTCAGATGAGTTTTCACGTGTGAACACCTTAACGTCAACTATTGTACCGTATTCGCCGTGGGGTACTCTAAGCGAAGTATCCCTTACCTCTCTTGCTTTTTCACCGAATATTGCACGCAAAAGTCTTTCTTCTGCGGTAAGTTCCGTTTCACCCTTAGGCGTTACCTTACCTACAAGAATATCTCCCGCAGTAACCTCTGCACCGATACGGATAATTCCCCTGTCATCAAGGTCTTTAAGAGCATCTTCGCCTACATTCGGTATATCTCTCGTTATTTCTTCCGGTCCGAGTTTGGTATCACGCGACTCTATCTCGTATTCCTCTATATGAATTGAGGTGTAAACATCGTCCCTTACAAGACGCTCGTTAATAAGAACAGCGTCCTCGTAATTATAACCTTCCCACGTCATAAACCCTATAAGAGCATTTCTGCCGAGTGAAATCTCGCCGTTGCTCGTTGCAGGGCCGTCTGCTATAACTTCTTTTTCTTCTATTTTTTGTCCTACTGCAACTATCGGTCTTTGATTTATACAGGTGCCGTGGTTTGAACGCAGGAATTTAATAAGTTTATATTCGTCTATCTCACCGTTTTCAGCACGTACCTTAATGGTATCCGCACTAACGTAGGTGACAACGCCTGCACGCTTTGCAAGGACTACTACGCCTGAGTCAATAGCCGCCTTATACTCCATACCCGTAGCAACAATCGGGTTTTCGGGTTTTAGAAGCGGCACTGCCTGCTTCTGCATGTTTGAACCCATAAGTGCACGGTTGGTATCGTCATTTTCAAGAAACGGTATCATAGCAGTTGCAACCGATACTACCATCTTCGGCGATACGTCCATAAAGTCTGCACGTGCAGACTCAACCTCTTGAAATTCGTCACGGTAACGTGCATTTACCTTCTTATGCACAAAGTATCCGTTTTCATCAAGCGGCTCGTTAGCCTGTGCTACTACGTATTCGTCCTCTTCGTCGGCAGTCATATATACAACCTCGTCAAGTACCTTACCCGTCTGACTGTCAACACGGCGGAACGGTGCCTCGATAAAGCCGTATTTATTTATCTTTGCATAGGTTGCAAGATATGATATAAGTCCTATGTTAGGACCTTCAGGTGTCTCAATAGGACACATACGTCCGTAATGCGTATAGTGAACGTCACGTACCTCAAATGATGCACGGTCTCTCGACAAACCACCCGGACCTAATGCTGAAAGACGGCGTTTATGCGTAAGTTCGGAAAGCGGGTTTGTTTGGTCCATAAATTGCGAAAGCGGTGATGAACCGAAAAATTCCTTTATTGCCGCTACTACCGGACGTATATTTATAAGTGATTGCGGGGTTATGCTTTCCGTATCCTGTGACTGTAAAGTCATCTTCTCACGGACTACCCTTTCCATTCTCGAAAAACCTATTCTGAACTGATTTTGCAAAAGTTCGCCTACCGAACGAATTCTACGGTTGCCTAAATGGTCTATATCGTCAACCGTTCCGAGTTCGTGAGGAAGACCTATAAAATAACTGATTGATGCAAATATATCGTCAAGAACTATATGCTTCGGTATAAGTGCGTCTATATTTTCAAGCAATGCTTCTTTTATCTGTTCTTTATTTTCGCAGTCCTCAATAATGCCCTTAAGAACTTCAAAACTTACCAACTCGTTTATACCGAGTTTATCAAGTTCCTCTAATTCTTCTGCTGAAAAATCAACAAAATCACCGAGATTTACCATTCCGTTAGCGAGTACCTTAACTTCGGTTACGTTACCCTCAGCATCCTGTACGTTTACATAAACTTCCAAAACGCCCTTTTTCTCAATAAGGTTTGCCAAATCTTTAGTAACCGCAGTATCAGGCTCGGCAATAAGTTCCCCTGTCATCGGGTCTACTACCGGACGGGAAATCACCTTGCCCCTTATACGGCGACTAAGTGATAATTTCTTGTTATATTTATACCTACCTACTCTTGAAAGGTCATAACGGTGAGTATCAAAGAACAACTGCTCAAGATATGCCTTTGCTCCCTCAATCGTTACAGGCTCGCTCGGTCTTAACTTCTTGTAAACCTCAACAAGTGCATCTTCAACATTATTCGTTTCGTCTGCCTCAATAGTTGCAGAAAGACGCTCATCGTCACCTAAAAGCTCCCTAATCTGCTCATTTGTACCAACACCTAAAGCTCGTACAAATGTGGTTATCGGAAGTTTTCTGTTCTTATCTATGCGTACATATAATATATCATTAACAGAGGTTTCATATTCAAGCCACGCACCTCTGTTTGGAATTATAGTTGATGCAAAAAGCTTTTTACCGGTCTTTTCATCGGTTTTTTCTGCAAAATACACACCCGGTGAACGTACCAACTGCGACACTATTGCCCTCTCGGCACCGTTTATTACAAACGTACCTGATGCGGTCATCAGCGGGAAATCACCCATAAATACTTCGCTTTCCTTGATTTCTCCCGTTTCATTGTTTATCAAACGAGCTGTTACTCTGAGCGGTGCGGCATAGGTGGTATCCCTTGATTTACACTCGGTAACGTCATATTTCGGTTGTTCATCAATCCGATAGTCAATAAAGCGAAGCTCCAAATTACCGCTGTAATCGGTAATGGATGACATATCCTTAAATACTTCTTTCAGACCTTCAGTGATAAACCAGTTGTATGAGTCTTTCTGAATCTCAATGAGATTAGGCATATCAATTACTTCATTGATTTTAGAAAAAGTCATACGAGTGTTCTTACCCATCTGGACAGGTTTAACCATAACAGTTGTCTCCATAGGTTGACAATCACTCCTAAAAAATTTTTACGGTATTTCGCACCGCAGATTTCACTAATTTAAGGGTTTTTTGTGCAATTTGCACCCATTTTACAGAAAAAACGCGCACATTACCCCATCATTATTAGTAAGTTATAATTATATACCAAGTTTTGACTATAGTCAAGAAAAAATTTCACCAAATTTAAAAATTTTTTACTTTAAACAAAAAAACCTGTACAAAAACTGTACAGGCAATAAATTTTACGTATTTAATTATTCACGGAATGATGAAAACCATATGTTTGAACGGTAAGCGGTGCAAACGAATATCCCATATCGTAAAGTGAAGTAATTATGCTCGGCAGTGCCTGAACGGTAGTGCTTTTTGCGTTGGTATCGTGCATTAAAACACATATACTCATTTTACCTCTTGCACCGTTTACAACATTAGATATAAGCTTTGAAGGGGGAACACCGTTTGCGTCTGCGTCACCGGAACTTACATTCCAATCAAAATATGAATATCCCATAGACGGTAAACGTACCGTAAGGTCGGACATAATGCCTTTACAGTAGGACGCACTCACCTTATTACTGCCTCCGCCGGGGAAACGTACAAGCATACTTTTTTGTCCCGTTATACTTTGAACTATATCGGAGATTTTATTAAGGTCTGCAAGATAATTATCAACGCTTGAATATATCGTCCCGTAATTATGTGAATACGAGTGAAGTGCCACCGTATGTCCTGCATCGCATAAATTTTTTATGTACTGTGTTTTAGATGCACCGATAACAAAAAAAGTTCCTTTGATACCGTAGGAATTTAAAATATCAATTATTTTAAGTGTATTATCGGATGGTCCGTCATCAAATGTTAGATAACAAATTTTTGCATTTTCGGGTGTCGGTGACTGTTGCGAATTAAGTATTGAAAGCCTTTTAACTTCCGCCTGCTGTGCCTGACGTTTTGCAAGCAGTTGCCGTTTTAAATCGGCATTTTCCTTTTCAAGTGCTTCTTTCTGCTTTTTAGCCTCCTCAAGTTCTGCCTGCAATTTATCGTATTCGTTTGTCTTTGTTTCAATCTCAGCTTCATATTCCGCTATTTTGGAATTATAATCATCCATTTTACTTTTTTGGGACGCAGAACTTGCTTTTTCATTTGCTATTTTTGTATCAAGTTCGGCACTTACCTGCTTATATTTTCCGTTTTTCCTTATTATAAAAAAAGACGAAACCGCAAGCGAACATACCAAAACCGCAATAATAACTATAAAAATAACATTTTTAGTAATTTTAATTTTCCCCATAATAGTCCCCCAAAATCTTTTACTTTTTTATTGTAACATATTTTTTTAATTTTGCATATACTTTTTTGTGAAATTTTTGTTGTTTTTGCAAATAAATAATGGTATACTGAAAAAACAATAAAATTAAACGGAGGAATGATCTTGAACGATAATATTGTAATTACAAGTGACAGCACAACCGACCTTACTGACGAACTTAAAGAACGGTATAATATCAAGGTGTTACCTTTGGGAATAACGCTTGGTGATAAGGTGTACCGTGACGGCATTGATATAAACCCCGATGACATTTACGCTCATCAGGAAAAAACAGGCGAACTCCCGAAAACAACAGCCACAAACGTTGGCGAATGTATAGAGTTTTTTGAAGAATTTGTGAAGCAGGGTAAAACCGTCATTCATTTTTCACTGTGTTCAAAAATGTCATCTACTTATAATAATGCCTGCATTGCGGCAAGCGAACTTGAAAACGTTTATGTTATTGATACGCAAAATCTTTCGACGGGTGCAGGACTTTTAATAATATCTGCCGCCGAAATGGTAAAAAGCGGTATGAATGCTAAAACCGTAGTAGAAGAAACCAACAAACTCATTGATAAGGTTGATACATCTTTTGTACTGAGCAGTCTTGAATATCTGCACAAAGGCGGACGTTGCTCTGCCCTTTCGGTTCTCGGTGCAAACCTACTTAAACTTAAACCCTGCATAGAGGTTAAAGACGGTGTTATGGGAGTAGGCAAGAAATACAGAGGTAGGTATTCTGACGTAGTAAAACAGTACGTACTTGACCGAATTGAGGATGCGGACGATATTTGCCTTGATAGGGTTTTTGTAACCCACTCGGGTTGTGATATGCAACTTATGGAAGAAACCATAGAACTTGTAAAAAATACACTGCCGTTTAAAGAAGTCTTTTTTGCAAGAGCCGGTTGTACTATTTCTTCACACTGCGGTCCTAACACAATGGGCATTTTGTTTATAAGAAAAACGCCGATAGTTAAAGATTGATAAAAAACAAAAAGCAGGGATTACGGTTTCCCTGCTTTTTTATACAGTAAATTTAATTTGCAACTATCGAATAGTATACCTTTGCGGTAATCTTATATATTATTGCATAGAAAATTCCAAAACACAAATAAGCACCGACGGTAACAAGTATAATAAATTTGAGATTTGATAAATTAAACAGTTGCAGAATTTTCCAAACAAGCGGAAAGGCAAAGCCCAAATGAAGTCCTGCAAATATCAGCGGTGCAAAAAATACGGTAAGTATTTGAGAATTTATGCTCTTTTTTATATCTTGTTTAGTCATACCGACTTTTTGCATTATATCAAAACGTGATTTATCCTCATAGCCCTCCGACAACTGCTTATAGTAAATAATCATAGTGGCAGCGAAAATAAACAGTACCGATAACATTATTCCTAAAAAGAACATACCGCCAAAGGTTGTATAGAAATCATCTTTTTCCTCTGCTATACAACCTGCCGAATAACCGTAACCGCCGTCATTTTTTATAAAATCGAGGGTATCAATAGTTTCGACTTGTTTGCGGAAAATATCTGTTGCAGTTTCATCATCGGTGTCATAGTCATAACCGTAATAGTATTCATTTGAAAGTGCCTTATAACCGCTTATGTCCACCATATTATCAAGCGGACGCAACGTTTCATAATCAGGTATTACAAACATAAGCGACGGACTGATTATATACTTTGACTCACCTATATCAATAAAATCATCAAGTATTTTTACTATATTTAGTTTCAAACCGTCAATATCAATACTTTTATCGTTATAAGTACATCTGTAAGCACATAGATATGCCTGCCCTGCTTTAAGACAAAGATTTTTACCCATAATTTTATTATAATCTTCGATGCTTATAAAATAAATCATACGGATATCATCATAATTAACAATTGAATCGTCAGAAACATTTATATTGATTTTATTCTTATTTATTTTGCCTGTAATTGATGAACAACGGTATTCATAAACATTTTTCGGTGTAAACTGATTATCTTTAAACACATCTTCATATTTTTTTCTGATTATTCTGCATTTTTCTTCGGTTAAATTATCAATACTTTGTACATCTATACTAAACTCGGTATTTCTTGTAAACCGGGCGTTTAAAGAATCGTTTTTGCCGAAATAAAGACTTGTGGTTGAAGAAAGCATTACGAGTACCATAGTTGAAAGTATACATATAGAAGCAAGCCCTGCACCGTTGCGTTTCATACGGTAAGTCATAGAAGATACCGAAATAAAATGCTGTTTCTTATAATAATACTTTTTATTCTTCTGCAAAATTTTACACAGTGCAACCGAGCCTGACATAAAAAGTAAATAGGTTGCGATTATTACCATAATAACTGCAATAAAAAATGCCAATAATGCAGAAAGCGGAGTTTTTATGGAAACGGCAATATAATATGCCACACCTAAAATTATAACACCCAAAAGGGCAAACACCCAATTTGCTTTAATCGGTTTTTCGCCTGCGTTTTCACTTTTAAGGAGTTGAAGCGGTTTAAGACGTCTTACCTGTATAAGTGATTTTACGGTCAAAAGCAAAAAAATTATACCGAAAATCAATACGGTAAACAAAACCGCCTCTGCTTTTACTGTAAAACGGTAGTCAATTTCCTTTTCAATGGCATTTAACAGACCGAGTTCCGCAAGCTTCGAAAGCCCAATACCAAGCCCTATACCGCATACAAGTCCGACAAGCGATACTGTAACCGATTCACAAAGTATTATTCGGCTGATGCTGTGTTTATCCATACCTAAAATATTATAAAGTCCAAATTCTTTGTAGCGTTTTTTAACCAAAAATGAATTTGTGTAAAAAAGAAACAACAGACCGAATACCGCTATTACGAACTTACCTAAAGTTAGTACCGCTTCAATACTTGAACCGCCTCTTACTTCCCTTAAAAGCGGTGAGTAAGACAGAGAATGAATGATATAAAACATCATTACCATACCGATACAACTTAAAATATAAGGGAAATATAATTTTTTGTTGTTTTTTATGCCGTTTATTGCAAGACGCGGGAAAAACAGTGTTTTCATTATCTTTCACCGCCCGATTCTAGCATTGTAAGGGTGTCCGATATTTTTTGGTATAACTGTTCCGAAGAATCTTCGCCTTTATATATCTGGTGAAATACCTCACCGTCTTTTATAAACAGTACCCTTGAGGCAACAGACGCCGCCTTTACGGAATGTGTTACCATAAGAATTGTCTGTCCCTGCCTGTTTACATCGCAAAAAAGTCTTAAAAGTTCATCGGACGACCTTGAGTCAAGTGCACCCGTAGGTTCGTCTGCAAGAATAAGACGTGGGTCGGTTATCATCGCACGGGCTACCGCCGCACGTTGCTTTTGTCCGCCTGACACCTCATAAGGATATTTTTTAAGCAAATTTGTAATTTGAAGCCTTTCGGCAATCGGTTTTAACTTAACACTCATCTCATAGTGACTTTTACCGGCTAAAACAAGAGGAAGATATATATTATCCTCTATCGAAAAAGTATCAAGCAGATTAAATTCCTGAAATACAAAGCCTAAATTATCACGCCTGAATTTTGCAACATCCGATTCTTTGATTTTTGAAAAGTCCTTACCCTCTAAAAGTACATTTCCCGAGGTGGGTCGGTCAAGTGCCGCGAGTATATTGAGAAGTGTGGTCTTGCCCGAACCGGATTCACCCAGTATTGCGACGAATTCACCTTCCTCGACCGAAAAATTTACATTTTTCAGTGCTTCAACTTTATTTCCGCCAAAACGTGTTGAATAGATTTTTTTCAAGTTTTTAACTTCAAGTATTGACATATTTTTTGCCTCCTAACGACTTAAATTTTACAAAAGCGGAAAATGTATATCCATAGATTTGGCTTACATTTTCCGCTTAAAACTTACAATAGTGTAAGAATTATTCATACATTTTATTTTTCTGACGAAAATTAAGCGTACAAACCGTACCCTTACCTATCTGCGATTTAATATCTATATTTATTTTCAAATTATCGCAAATAAGTTTGCAAAGATAAAGTCCCAACCCGCTTGCGGTTTTATCGGTACGCCCGTTATAACCCGTATAACCCTTTTCAAAAATTCTCGGTAAATCTTCGGGTGCTATGCCTATCCCCGTATCGGATATTATAAGTGTATTTTTATCGTAGGCAAAAATCTTTATTCCGCCGTTTTTTGTATATTTAAGAGCATTTGAAAGCAGTTGTTCAATTACAAAAGAGAGCCATTTTTCATCGGTTACAACTTCAAAATTTACCGTTTTATAATCAAGCGACAATTTTCTTTCTATAAATTCGGTTGCAAACTTTTTAATGCAAGGACGTATTATATCATCAATGTTATAACTTTTAAAAACATAGTCGCCCGTCTCAGAACCGAGACGCAAAAACGCAAGCACCATTTCAACATACTGCTCTGTTCGAAACAGGTCTGCCGATAACCGTCTTGAAAGTTTTGTATCTTCGCCCTGCAAAGTCAGTTTCATTGAAGAAATCGGTGTTTTTATTTGATGTGCCCAAACCGTATAATAATCTACCATATCGTTGTAATTTGCAAAGTCCTGTGATTTAATATCAACTATTTTCTCTTTAAGCGATAATATTATTTGTTTGTAATCATTATCCGTAAGGGTATCGTCAAAAATACTTTCTTCTATCATTTCGGCTTCAAAATCTTTTAAATTTTGAAGTTTAATATGTTTTTTCTTTATCCTTATAAAATCTGACACTCCAAAACATACAATTATAAAAATGCATAACAGCATAGGATATATTATCGCCATTAGCGGTAAATGATACAGCAAAAACGAAACAATAAATATCAAAAAAACAACCGAAAATAAAACTACTTGTTTATATTTATCTTTTAAATATTCAAAAAACAGTTTCATATATTTACTCCGTAATATATCCCAAACCGAATTTTGTTACAATGAAATTTTCAAGACCTATACCGTCAAGTTTTTTCCTTAATCGGTTGACATTTACGGTAAGCGTATTTTCGTCAACAAAACTATCGGTTTCCCACAGTCTTTCCATAAGTTTTTCACGGCTGACTACCTTGCCCTTGTTTTCAAGCAGACATAAAAGTATTCGGTATTCGTTTTTTGTAAGTTCTGTTTTTTCATTATTATATGTAAGCGTATTGTCCCCTGTATTTAAAAATGCACCCCTGTGGGACAAAATAGGTTGCGATAAAGAAAAGTCATAACTTCTTCTTAACAACGCCTGAACTTTAGACATAAGTACATTTGCATCAAACGGTTTTGCAATAAAGTCATCTGCCCCCATATTCATAGCCATTACTATATTCATATTATCGGATGCGGAGGATATGAAAATTATGGGAACGTTTGAAATTTTGCGTATTTCACTGCACCAATGATAACCGCCTGCAAACGGCAGACCTATATCAAGAAGAACTATATGGGGCATATACTTGCAAAACTGCTCTGTAACATTGCGAAAATCGTCACACTCTTTTGTTTCCATTCCCCAAGACTTTGCAAGTGCCGATATACCGGATGCTATACCGCTATCGTCTTCAACAATATAAAGTTTGTACATTTTGTCCCCTCCGTTACAATTTAAAATAATGGACTGCTACGAAATTTTCATTTCTTAACAGCCCCACCATAACTTTCATACTTTTTTAATATATTTTTCCCGTAACTTTTTATCATCAATTTTATTGAGTCTTTTAGCTGTCATAAGAAGTTCAAGTTGAATATTAAATCCGTTAAACGCAGGCACCACATACCCTACTATCGTAGCAAAGATTATGGCAAGCGGGAACGCCTCATTGGGAACCCCGCAGGCGGCAAACAAAACAGGCATTACCACCACTGCCGAACCGGGTATCGGCGGTGCCGCTATTGCAACGATTACGCATACAATTAAAATACGTATTAACAAACCGATTGTTAAGGGTATACCGAATGTTGAAGATAACGCTATTGCAGTAAGGCCTAAAAATATTGTACCGCTCGGCATATAAATAACTATACCGAGTGGAAGGGCAAAGTTTACAAGCTTTTCGTCGATACCGAATTTTTCTTTGCAACAGAGCATATTTTCAGGCAATGCCGCCACCTGTGACGCAGTGGTAATATTTATAAAAAGCGTAGCAAGTTGTTTTGGAAATATAGTCTTAAACGGAACTTTAGATACTACGGTTGCACGTATAACCATAGATAACATAAATACTGCATTTATCGCAATATACACAACAAACATTTTACCGATACTTAAAAACTGCTTTGAATTGCTCGTACTTATTATTTTAACAACACCGAAGAATACTATAAAAGGCAGACCTTTGCAACATATAGACATCATTTTGTTTACAAGTTCGGAAATATCCTTTACGGCGTCATTAAGCCTTGACACCCTATTGCCAAGCAACAATAATGTAACACCTATAAAAATAGAAATGGCTATGACCTGTAAATCGTTATCCGTAGTAAACGGCACAACCAAATTATCAGGTATAATATCAAGCACCATTTGAATAATCTGCCCTACTGCCGAAGTTTCACCGCTTGTACCGTTTATAGACGGGGTTATATTAAATACAAATATACTGCCCACACCTAAAAATAACGCTGCTATTATGTAACTGCCAAGCATTCTAAGTAAAACTTTTGAGCCTATTTTCCCAAAGGCTTTTACGTCACCTATACCGACTATTCCGCCTATAACCGCAAAAAAGACAAGCGGAGTTGCAAATTCGGAAAGTATAGCGGTGGATTTTTCAAACAGCGGAGAAACTATTTCCTCTACCAACACCTTATGTAACCCCGATGACACAGAATTCACTATAATTCCCACAAAAACCGCAAGAATAACCGATGCTAACATATAATAAAGCATAGAATTGCTTTTTGTTTCCGGTATCGGCTCCCAGATTACGCGGTTTCGCCCTTTGCCTATATGCGAAAACAGGTATCTCGGAGATACGTTTAACCGTGCTAAAATATCATATGACAACTTAATATCCTCATCACACGGTAGCCAATCTTTACGTGAACCCTCTTGGGATATTTCTATGCTTATTTTCCTGCGTTTTTTTGTACATATAATTTTACAAGGGACTTCCTCACCGTAGCAGTCCCTAAAACGCAACAGTATTTCTTCCAATGAAATCCTGAACCTGTTTTCTGCCATTGCCTTTTCCCCTGCAACATTAAGATAGGCTTCTGTTAAATCATTAACTGTAACGGCAATAGTCTCATTATTTAAAACCTGTTCTGTACCGTAAATTTCCACCGTAAATCATCTCTGTCTAAAATTATATAAATGATTATATACCAATAAATTACTACTGTCAACCAAAGGTCTTTTTCTATTGTTTTTTTTTACAAAGTATGGTATAATAACCCAAAATAAAGTTTTATGGAGAATTTTTATGAGAATTGCGGTAAAGGTCGGTACATCTACACTTACATACGCTACGGGGAATATAAACATCCGTCATATTGAAAAACTGTGTAAGGTAATAAGTGACCTTAAAAATGCGGGAAATGAAATAATGCTTATCAGTTCAGGTGCTATCGGTATGGGTATAGGTAAACTGTCATTGCGTGAGAAACCTGCCGATATGCCTACAAAACAGGCGGCGGCAGCAGTAGGTCAATGTGAACTTATGTATACATACGACAAGCAATTTTCCGAATACGGGCATACCGTTGCACAAATTCTTCTTACAGGCAGTGATTTGCGTGATAATGAGAGAAGTTCTAATTTCCGCAATACTATGGACAGACTGTTTGAAATGAACGTACTGCCGATAATCAATGAAAACGACACAGTATCAACAGAGGAAATATCGGTAGGCGATAATGATACGTTGGCGGCAATAGTTTCTGCCGACGCAAAAGCCGATATACTTATTTTGCTTACGGATATTGACGGTCTTTATACCGCAGACCCCAAAGATGACAATACCGCCACCGTTATACCTAAAGTTGAAAACTTAACTGACGATATTTTAGCAATTGCAGGAGGCTCAGGCTCAATGTTTGGAACCGGCGGTATGCAGACAAAACTCAGTGCGGCAAAAATTTGTATGGATAACGGTATTGATATGGTTATTGCAAACGGTTCAAAACCCGATGTGCTTTATGATATAGTAGCCAAAAAGCCTGTCGGTACTTTGTTTGTCGGAGGAAATAAACAATGACTACCGCTGAAATACTTAAATGTGCCGTTAAAGCGAAAGCAAACATAGCCTGTGCAAATACGGATATTAAAAACCTTGCACTGAAAAAAGCGTCCCAATTTCTAATAAGAGATACCGACAAAATACTAAAAGCAAATAAATTGGATACCCAAAACGCAAGAGGTACGGTAAGTGACGTAATGCTTGACCGCCTAACGCTTACAAGCGAGCGTATAAAGGCTATGGCAGACGCCGTGCTTGATGTAATAAAACTGCCTGACCCCGTAGGAAACGTATTAGAAAACATAAAGCGTCAAAGCGGTCTTGATATTACAAAAGTTTCAGTACCGATAGGGGTTATTGCTATTATATTTGAAAGCCGTCCGAATGTAACATCGGACGCGGCGGCACTCTCTTTAAAAAGCGGAAATGTTTGCGTACTTCGCGGAGGTAAAGAGGCTATTAACTCAAATATTGCAATAGCACAGTCTTTCCGTGACGCTCTAAAGGAAACGGGACTTGATGAAAACGCCGTAAGTCTTGTAACAGATACTACACGCAACAGTTCATTAGAACTTATGACCGCCGTAGGTTCTGTTGATTTACTTATTCCGCGTGGCGGTGCAGGACTCATCCGTGCCTGCGTAGAAAACGCAAAAGTACCCTGTATTGAAACAGGTACGGGTATATGTCATATATATGTTGACGGTAAAGCAGATATAAAAAAGGCTCTTGATATCGTTGAAAACGCCAAAACAAGCCGACCGTCTGTTTGTAATGCCGCAGAGGTCTGCCTTGTTGATAAAAGTATCGCAAACGAATTTTTACCCAAACTTTACGACCGTCTTGTAACCGAAAAACTTAAGGATAATAAAATTCCAGTTGAACTTAGACTTGATAAGTTTGCATCAAAAATTATATCGGGAAATATTGCAAGCAGTAGTGATTTTGATACCGAATTTCTCGATTATATACTTGCAATAAAGGTTGTAGACGGAATAAAAGAAGCCGTCGCTCATATAAGCGAACATTCAACGGGACACAGCGAAGCAATAATAACCGAAGATGAAAAAAATGCCGATATTTTTACATCACTTATCGACAGTTCGGCGGTATATGTAAATGCATCAACGCGGTTTACCGACGGCGGTGAATTCGGTCTTGGTTGCGAAATAGGTATTTCAACACAAAAAATACACGCAAGAGGTCCTATGGGACTAAAAGAAATGACTTCTTATAAATATATAGTCCGCGGAAACGGACAAATAAGGTAACGAGGGGAAAGATTATGTATTCATTCGGTTTTATAGGTTGCGGTAATATG
>JAKSQC010000013.1 GCA_024404325.1 Clostridia bacterium | reverse complement strand
ATGCTACCGCTGATTTTGGCATTTTTTGTAGATATTCCAAAACGGGTTGGTACACCTCTTCCTGTATATCCGCCAAGAGCCACCACTTTATTACCATCAACCTCATTTGGAATATTAATTGTTATGTTTTTGTCTTTTTCATCCCAAGTGTAGACTGACGCAAAACAGATTTTTCTGGTACTGCTAAAAACATAATATACTCCGTCAACTATTTTTCCTTTAGTATAATCGTATTCAAACGAACAAGAACATAGAGAAAGTAGTATAATTACGACAAATATAATACTAATAAGTTTTTTCAAAAAAACACCTTCGCAAATTCTAATTTGTTTACATCTTTAGTAAGCATCGGATTTTG
The DNA here is from genome assembly GCA_024404325.1 of Clostridia bacterium. Classification (GTDB taxonomy): domain Bacteria; phylum Bacillota; class Clostridia; order Oscillospirales; family Acutalibacteraceae; genus UBA737. Next base: position 23,963 of record JAKSQC010000013.1, on the reverse strand, counting down.
CCGTGCAAAAACCAAATATCAAAAAACTTCCTTATCTACCCGTGAAGAAATGTCGGCTCTTTTGTTTATGCATCTTGTGTTTCTTTCTGTGATTTGAGTTCTTCCTCTTCAAGTACCCTATATGCCACCTTACCGACAAGTGTTTTCGGCATATCCTCTTTAAACACTATATCATAAGGCATAGCGTATTTTGCAATGTTTTTCTTGCAGTAACTTAAAATTTCCTGCTTTATTTCATCGCTTGCCGTAACATCGGGGTTTAACTTTACAAACGCCTTTACCTTTTGCATTTTATACGGGTCGGGAACACCGATAACGCAACTCATTTGTACATAGGGGTGTGCATCAAGTATATTTTCTATCTGTCCCGGATATATATTATATCCCGAAGATATAATCATTCGCTTTGCCCTGCCCCTAAAGTAGATAAAGCCCTCATCGTCCATATATCCGAGGTCACCCGTATAAACCCATTTAAGACCGTCGGAATGAATACGAAGTGTGTTGGCGGTTTCCTGCGGATGGTTCATATATTCTTTCATAACCGTAGGACCTGCAAGCAGTATCTCACCCTCTTCGCCGTAAGGAAGTTCTTTATCCGTACCGGGTTCTACTATCTTTATATAGGTATCGGGGAAAGGTACACCTATACTTCCCTCTTTAAACATATGCACAGGGGTAAGACAGCACGCCGTAACCGTTTCTGTAGTTCCGTATCCCTCACGCACCTGTATAACGCTCTTATGGTCATAAAGGAATTTATCAAGTTTCTTTTTGAGTTCTACCGACAGTGAGTCACCGCCTGAAAATACACCCTTAAGGCAACTTAAATTTGCACCCTCCATTGACGGCAGTCTAAGCAGTGCCTCATAAAGCGTAGGCACGCCTGCAATAAAGTTGCACTTATATTTGGTTATTAGTTTAGCATAACTCTTTGCGGTAAAACGCGGTACTAATATACATCTTCCGCCCTGAGAAAGCATTGTATGTATACATACGCCCAAACCGAAACCGTGGAACAACGGCATTGCGGCAAGCATTTTATCGCCTACCCTGAACATCGGGTTTGCGGCTATTACCTGTTTACCTAATGCGTTGAAGTTTTTATTCGTTAAAACTATTCCTTTGGTAGTACCCGTAGTTCCGCCCGAATAGAGTATTACAGCAGGGTCGTCCGATTTTCTGTTGACCTTATAGTTATAAAAACAGTATCTGCCGAGTTTCATAAAGTCCATCCATTTAATAATCGGAGCATCGGACGGTATCTTTTGTATCTTTCTGCCCTCTGTAAGCATATATCCTGCTTTTATGGACTTTGACAACTCGTCTTTTACACTTGCAATTATTATATTTACAACCTTAGTATTTTGGCGGATATTTTCAAATTTATTATAAAACTGGTCAAGGGTTATTGCGGTTACGCTCTGCGATTCGTTAAGATAAAATTCTATTTCCTTTTCGGCAGAAAGCGGGTGTATCATATTGGCTATACCGCCTACAAGGTTTACCGCATAAAACATATATATTGCCTGAGGGCAGTTAGGCATTGCAATGGTTACCCTGTCGCCCTCTCTTACACCTATTGTGCGAAGTGACTTTGCACAGTTATGTACCTCTTCAACAAGTTTGGAATAACTCGTTGACTTACCCATAAAATCAAATGCTATATTATCAGGGTATAATTTTGCTATTTCTTCGACCGCTTCAAACATTGAGCCTTCAAAATACTCAATATGCATCGGAACGTCACCCAAATGGCCTTCCCACGGTGTCTTTAACTGTGTTGCGGTAGGCATATCAGTATTCCACCTCTTTATCAAGACTATTTTCTAAAAGTTCAGGATTTTCAAGTATCTTCTTAAGTAATCTTACCGTTTTGGAATAATAATAGCCGTCGGCAATTCGCTCATCAACCGTAAGACCTATATCAAGACTGTCTTTCATTTCTACGTTGCCGTTATCGTCATAAAAAGGTCTTGCCTTTCTCTCGCCGACTGCAACAAACAGTGAATTTGTACCCCAATTTGTTAAATGGTGATATCCCGAATGAAGTTTAATTGAGCCTAAGTTTGAAAGGACTGCCGAACAGTAATACGGGTCGGACGCTATAAATGACTGCGGTACCCAGCCGTGGCGGTCAAGAAAACAGACAAATCTGACTATTGTCTTTGATATAAAACGAGGCATCTTATTAAAGATATCCATATTTTCAGTGGAACTGTCCTTTTTCTCGGAACGGCAACCCGACACCTGTTCGTAAATTTTTTGATGAATACTGTCGATATTGTCATTTTCACAGGACTTTATAACCGCAAGTCCCTCTTCACCGTTATCGCTGAATATCTTTTTTACTACAAATGCCGCCGTAACTTCATTTCTTTGATAAATATTCTTGTTTGCAATAAATCTGTTCATTTTAGGTCTTAACGTTATGCACTTTAACATTGCAGTAACTATTACCTGAAACAAATTATACTTGTAATCAGGGTTATCGGCGTTTTTCTTCTCAAGAAACTTACCTATGTTTGTAAGGTCTATCCTTTCTGAAATAAATGCCTCATTGTCGCACCTGTTGGGATAAATCAACGGCATTATAAAATGCATCGAATCAAGATTTCTTAACAACTCTCCGTCCCTGCGGTCACCGAATTTTCGCTTTTCCCCCACTTTAATCTCCCCTTAAAATTTTTGTTTTATCTTAAATCTATTTTACTGCTATATTGTGATTTTAAACTGTGTGCGGTCGTTAAAGTGTATATCAGCTATAAATACAGCTTCAGGTCCGTCCAACAAGCATTCCAATACACATAATCGGTGAAGTGAAAAAAGATTTTCCTGCATTTGCAAAAAACGATAAATAATGATGTCTTCTGTATTCTGCAAAGGCTATCACGGCATAATGTCGCATCTTAATATATCTTATATCCTTGGGTGATAATTGATTAAAATAATCCCGTTTTTTAATGTATAGAGCGTTTTCACCGTCTATTTTTCTCTGCCCGCTCGACATCCCGTTTTCATCGCCTCTATGTATAAAAGCTTTTACATAACAATGAGGTGAATATATCAATTTGCCACCGCCAAGGATAGCTTCTTGCATCAAGTAAAATTCATCGCCAACATCAATTTCAGGAAATCCGCCTATTTTTCTCAAATAATCAGATTTGAACATCAAAGTGTCTGTGCCGGTCATATGATACATTAAATGATATCTTAATAGACTGTTTTGAGAATAATCAGTAATGTAATCTCTGGTTCTCTTATCCTCAAGAATTCCGTCAGAGTTATATAAATAAAGGTCAGTTAAACCGTAGTCGGCATTTGTATGTATAAAATCATCAAGCTGATGCTCTATTTTTTCAGGCAAATATATATCGTCATCATCAAGAAAAGTAATATATTCTCCATTTGCAACATTTATTCCTACATTTCTTGTTTTTGCCGAACCTAAATTAGACTTATTCTCTATTAGTTTTATTTTGCAGTTTGATTTCTCTGACACAGTATTAACAATATCGGCTACAACACTATTCCATACTTCATCAGCATTATCATCAACAACAACTATTTCAACATTCGGGTACGTTTGACCGACAAGAGAAAGCAAAGCATTTTGCAATTCGTTTTTTCGTCGATAGGTCGGAACAATAACACTGACTAAATTACTATTCATGGTGAATAACCTCGCGATTGGGTTCGTTATTTTTAATCATATCGTCTTTTCTGCCCTCGACAATACCGTCACCGTTTAGTACTTTAGCTATAGTACCAAAAAAACACTTGCAGTCAAACAAAAATGACACATTCTTAGCATACTCACCGTCAAAACGTGCTTTTTCAGAAATTGTGAGTTCATCACGACCGTTAATCTGTGCCCAACCGGTAAGCCCCGGCTTAATATCATTTGCTCCGTACTTATCTCTTTCTGATATCAAATCTGCTTGTGTATATAAAGCGGGCCGTGGACCGATTATACTTAAACGGTTTCCCAATATTTGAAAAATTTGGGGCAGTTCATCAAGGCTAAATTTTCTAAGTGCTTTCCCCGCACGAGTTATGTATTGCTCCGGATTTTCGAGTAAGTGCGTAGGAACATCATGTGGGGTTGAAACTTTCATAGTACGAAATTTCCACATTAAAAATTCGGATTTATGTATTCCTATTCTCTTCTGCTTAAAGAAAATAGGACCGGGATCATCAATAACTATTATTAAACCTATTACAACCATCGGAATTATCAATACAATGATTCCGATACTTGAAAGCACAATATCAAGTAAACGTTTTACGTATCTGTACATATTTCTCCCATCCAAGAAAATAGCTCTTATATAAAATAATACGTATATTATTTTAATACATTTCAACATAAAAATCAACAGAATTCTTCTTATTCTTGCAATTGGTAAAAGTATATAATATAATTAGTACAATAAAACAGTTTTGAGGTATATATGAACGTTCTTTTTTTTACACTCGGTTGCAAGGTCAACCAATACGAAACGCAGGCAATTAAAGAATTGTTTTTAAAAAAACAATTTACCTGTGACAAAAACCAAAAGGCAGATATAATAGTAATAAATTCCTGTACCGTTACGGCAGAAAGTGACAGAAAAACACGTCAGTTACTGCGAAGACTAAGACGCGAAAACAAAAACGCCGTTATCGTGCTTACCGGCTGTATGGTGCAGGCTTTCCCCGAAAAATCTTCGGAACTTGACTGTGCGGATATTATTGTAGGAAATAAAGACACTAAAAAACTTATAAAGTTAACACAAGATTTTTTGATAACAAAAAACAAAACCGTATCCATTGAGGAACACCTTACAGGTGACATATACAACACACCGTCTATAAGTGATTTTTCAGAGCGTACAAGGGCATTTATGAAAATTGAGGACGGTTGCGACAGGTTCTGCTCTTACTGCATAATACCCAAAGCAAGAGGCAGAGTCAGGTCAAGAAATTTAGAAGACATTAAAAAAGAAGCCTTAATACTTGCGGAAAAAGGCTATAAAGAAATAGTGCTTGTAGGAATAAACCTTTCTGCTTACGGAAAGGATACAGACTTTAATCTATGCGACGCAGTAAATGCAGTATGCTCGGTTGATAAAATAAAACGCGTCCGTTTAGGCTCACTAGAACCCGACCATATTTCAGACGATATGTTAAGACGCCTTAAAGCACAAAAAAAGTTTTGCCCGCAATTTCATTTATCTTTGCAATCAGGTTGCGATGAAACTTTAAAAAGAATGAACAGACACTACGATACAAAATTTTATTATGACCTGATAAAAAGAATACGCAATATATTTGACAGTCCGTCAATAACAACCGATGTAATGGTTGGTTTTGCAGGCGAAACAGACGATGAATTTAATAAGAGTTTAAATTTCGTAAAAAAGGTCGGCTTTGCAAGAACACATATTTTTGTATATTCAAGGAGAACGGGAACTGTAGCGGCGGAACTTAAATCGCAGATACCTAAATCTGCAAAAGAAAACCGTGCAAAACTTATGGCAGAAGTCTGCAATATAAGTGAAAAAGAGTTTTTGAATAGCCAATGTAACGGCACATACCCTGTGCTTTTTGAGACCGCCGATAACGGATACATTGAGGGTTATACGCCTAATTATTCAAGAGTAAGGGTTTATACCGATAAAAACCTTACAGGAAAAATAATAAATGTAAAGTTAATAAAAACAGAAAATAATTACTGTATCGGTGAAATATGAAATAAAAAACGAGGGCATTTTAAAATGCCCTCAATTTATTTATGTTTTTTTAGTCTTTTTTGAAGAAACTCATTACGTCGCCGTAAGTTTCATCATCATCTTCCGAAGATACATCGCCGATAAGTGCCGCAAGGTCATCGCTCTTATCGTTTTTCTTATCGTCGCCAAGACCTGTTGCAACAACGGTAACGCGGATAGTATCCTCAAGGCTGTCGTCAAGCTGAGCACCCCAAATGATGGTTGCATCCGGATGAGCCATATCGGAAATGATCGAAGAAGCAATCTCAACCTCTTCAAGACCGATATCTTCAGAGCCTGTAATACTGATGATAACACCGCGGGCATTATCCATAGAAGTTTCGATAAGCGGACTTGTAATTGCCATACGTGCAGCCTGCTCTGCCTTATCGCGACCGGTAGCAATACCAACACCCATATGTGCATATCCTGCATCTGCCATAATCGATTTGACATCGGCAAAGTCAAGGTTTACAAGTGCAGTAACGTTAATAAGTTCGGATATACTCTGAACGCCCTGACGCAGTACGTCATCTGCTATATTAAATGCATTCTTAAATGTAATCTTCTGCTCTGATACAAATTTAAGACGCTCATTTGGTATTACAACAAGACTGTCAACCTGCTCGCCCAAAGCGGCAATACCTGCTTCAGCCTGCGTCATACGCTTTTTACCCTCAAAAGCAAACGGCTTTGTTACGATACCTACCGTAAGTATACCGAGTTCCTTAGCAATTTCCGCTACTACCGGTGCGGCACCTGTTCCTGTACCGCCGCCCATACCGGCAGTTATAAATATCATATCAGCACTGCGGATAGCGGCTGCTATCTCGTCGCGTGACTCTTCGGCAGCAGCCCGTCCGTTATCCGGATTTCCGCCTGCTCCCATACCTGATGTGGTCTTGTCCCCAATTTGAATTTTCTGGTCAGCCTTTGATAAAAACAATGCTGCCTTATCTGTATTTACAGCGACAAATTCAACACCGCGTACACCTGCTGCTACCATACGGTTTACAGCGTTACCGCCGCCACCGCCAACGCCTACAACCTTAATTTGAACTACGTTTTCCATTTCTTCTGCTACTTCAAATGGCATTTTTTATTCCTCCGTCTTTATGTAAAATGTAAATAATTCTAAATACACAATTCAATATTACCATATAAAAAATCAAATTTCAATAGTTTTATTACAATTTTGTAATATTTTTTTATTCAAGCCTGCTTTCTTTGAATGTTCCCTGACTGTCAGAGCTTGTCCACATACTTAAATTTATCTTCCCCGTCCTGCTGTTATCTATGTTTTTTATCATACCGCTAAGGTGGGAAATTTTTTTATCAATATTTTCTTTTGTGCCGAAAGTTACGTCAAACCTTGACTCAACGCGAGCCGTTATATTATATATATCGGTAACGTCAATACGGTTGATTTTTATATTTGCATTTTTAAGTTTTTCAATAACTTCATTTGCCAAAGCCTTTTTTGTTTCGTCTTCAAAGACCGCCTGTTTCCCAATTTTAAGCTTAATACCGTCACTTCGTATTTCAAACACGTTTTTAGGCAGTTCGCTATATTTCTGCAAAACGATATTTTTATCGCTGACCGTAAAATAATTTCCTGAAACATTATAGCACGCGTACTCTTTTGCGTCTTTTACCTTTATATGTATTGTATCGGGAAGTGTTCTTGTTATAGTTACGGTATCAACAAACGGTAATTTCTTTCTTAGTCTTTTTTCAAGTTCGCCCGTTGTAAGAGTAAAAAGATTATCCTCTTTTGTCACCTTACTTGCCTTTAATATTTCGGCATTACTGTAAATTTTACTGCCCGATGCAGTAACATGCTTTATCGGGAAAAGCACCGTAAGAGACAGCACAGCAAAAACGGCTACTGATAAAATCAGAAAAAATATAAAGCCGATTGCAAGCCGTCGCCTACGGATTTTTCTTCGCCTTAGTTTTCGGCGTATGGCAACGTCGTCTTTAGTATCCGCCATTTTTCTGCCTCCTCTTTATTCTTCCTCGTATATATCCGCACCGAGTTTGTTTAAAACATACGGTAAATCTTCATATCCGCGTTTTATGTGGTATATCTTATCAATTTTAGTTATTCCGTTTGCCGCAAGTGCCGCTATTACGAGTGCGGCACCGCCCCTAAGGTCGGTACATTCGCAGGGTGCCGCCGAAAAACCGTCTGTTCCCTCGATTATTGCCACTCTGCCCTCGGTTTTTATTTTAGCACCGAAACGCTTTAGTTCATCTATATACTTAAATCTGTTTTCAAATATATTTTCAACAAACACCGAAGTGCCGTTTGAAAGTGCCAGCATAGTTATAAGAAGCGGACCTGCATCTGTGGGAAAACCGGGGTATACAAGTGTTCGCACCGTAGGTACTCTCTGTAATTTTTCGGGTGCTTCGAAAAGTATATTCCTGCCCATAGGTACTACCTTACATCCTGCTTCTCTGAACACCGATATTACCGATACAAGATGTGAAGGCATAGTGTTTTTCAGTGTTATTTTACCGCCTGTTACCGCCGCAGCCGCCATATATGTTACGGCACATATCCTATCGGGTATTATGCTATGCTCCACAGCACCGAGCCGTGTTACGCCGTGAATTATAACGGTATCCGAACCGCATCCGTATATCCTCGCTCCCGCACTGTTAAGGAAGTCTGCAAGGTCGCTTATTTCAGGCTCTTTTGCGGCGTTATGTATAACCGTTGTACCGTTTGCCGTTGCCGCCGCAAGTATAATATTTTCTGTGCTTCCCACACTTGGAAACGATAAATTGATTTCGCACCCTTTAAGTCCGTCATAGGCGGTGCAGTATAAAAGTCCGTGGTCTTCGTCCACCTCACAGCCCAATTTTTCGAGTGCAGACAAATGCAAATCAATCGGTCGCGGTCCTAATTCACAACCCCCCGGACTGCTTATTACCGCTTTCCTCATTCTCCCGAGTATACCGCCTAAAAACACAACCGAAGAACGCATTTCTCTCATAAGGTCATCGGGGATATTATAATTTTTCATATTTGACGAATCAACCGTTACGGTATCGCCTATATGGGTACACTCGCAACCTAAATAGGTAAGTATTTTAATTGACGTATCAACATCGGAAATATTCGGGCAATTATGTATCACACACTCACCGTCGCACAGTACCGTTGCCGCAAGCACCGGTAAAACGCTGTTTTTTGCCCCCTGTATTTCCACTTCGCCGGAAAGCCTGTTTCCGCCCTCTATTATAAATCTTGGCATTATAGCAACCTCCCGCACAGCACAAATTCTGACTTCATTTTCATTCTATGCGGGAAAATATAATTTGCTAATATAAATTAGGCAGTCGTATATAGTTGCATTATAACCTCATAGATACGCTCGTTAGCATCATCTATCGCGTTCTTTTTTGCACAATCCGACATTTTTTTGAGTTTCGGTTTGTTTTCAATCAAATTACCTACTACATCTATAAGTTTCTGACCTGTAAGTTCTTTTTCCTCTATAACCTCCGCCGCACCGCAACGCTTGAGTGTCATAGCGTTATGGTATTGGTGGTTTTCTGCTACGTAGGGTGACGGTATAAGCACCGACGGTTTTCCGCAAACCTCAAGTTCACTTAGTGTTATCGCACCTGCTCTGCAAATAACTAAGTCTGCCGCCGCCATACAAACGTCCATATCACTTATATACTCGCGTATTTGTACGGTATCCGAAAGGGTTGTTACGTCACTTTTTAGATGAGATATCATAGCATCGTATCCAACCTTGCCCGTACCGTGAATATGATAAAACTTATCGGTACCGTTATGCCATTTTATGAGTTCCTCAACCGCTTCGTTTAGGCGTCTTGCACCGAGAGAACCGCCAAAAGACAAAATAAGCGGTCTATCGTCAAAGCCTAATATTTCTCTTGCCTTTTTGCGGTCAAGTTTTAAAAGTTCCCGTCTTACGGGGTTGCCCGTAACGATTGGCTTTTTATTCAGTTTCATATACTTTTCTGCCTCAGGCATTGCAAGCATTACCGCATTCACCTTATAGGCAAGCATTTTAGTGGTAACACCGGGGAATGCGTTTTGCTCGTGAATTGCCGTCTTAATACCGAGATTTGCAGCCTCCCTTAAAACAGGACCGCTTACATATCCTCCCGTCCCGACAACAACATCAGGCTGGAGTTCTTTAAGTATCTTTCTTGCGTCAATTGACGAAGTAAACATCTTTCGTACCGCGGATATATTTCTTCCTACATTTTTAAGGGAGAGTTTACGCTGAAAACCCGCAACATCTATCGTTCTGAAATTATACCCTTTTTCAGGTACTAATTTTGATTCCAATTTATTGGCAGTACCGATATAACTTATATGTGCATCAGGGTGCTGTTCTCTTATATAACCTGCAACTGCAAGTGCGGGGTTTATATGTCCAGCAGTTCCACCGCCTGCAAACAGAATATGCATACACATTATCCCCTTTACGTTTTTTCAATATTGGAACTTCTTGAAACCGAAAGGACTATTCCCATTTCAGCAAGAAGTATCATAAGCGAAGTTCCTCCGTAACTGAAAAACGGAAGACTGATACCCGTATTCGGTATCGTATTGGTGACAACCCAAATATTAAGCATTGCCTGAAGCCCCACCTGAAAAGTAAGACCTATTGCAAGCAGTGAGCCGAATTTATCGGGCGAACGCATTGCTATTGTGAAGCCACGCCAAACAAGTAAAGCGAAAAGAATTATTATCAGTATGGCACCGATTAGTCCCAATTCTTCGCAGACTATTGCGAAAATAAAATCGTTATGAGGTTCAGGCACCCACAGATATTTTTGTCTTGACTGACCGATACCTCTGCCCAATATACCTCCCGAACCAATCGCAAGAAGCGACTGTATCGTTTGAAAACCTTTACCTTTAGGGTCAAGCCAAGGGTCAAGCCAATATTTAATACGGTCAGAGCCGTAACTTATCACACCTGAAAATATTGCCAAAAGCAAAAGTCCCACACCTGCACCGGCACCGCCGATTATATATCTTTTTTGCAGTCCGCCTACTATCATCAAAACTATACCTATTGATAGTAACAGTACCGTTGCCGAAAGGTGAGGCTCTAAAACTACAAGTCCGCAGGTTACTCCAAGAAGAATAACAAGAAATCCTATAAACTTTAAATCTTTCATCATTTTATAGTTTGCGGAAATGAGGGTTGAAAAAAGCAATACTATTGCAAACTTTGCAAGTTCGGACGGTTGGAAGTTTAAAGGACCTATGACTATCCAACGTTTTACGTCCATACCCGATACCATAGGAGGCATTGCAAGCAGTGCTACAAGCATTACCAAAACTATTGCATAAACAATCCAACTGAACTTACGCCAAAAATGGTAATCAATCTTTGAAACTATAAGCATAAGTGCCACGCCCGCTACCGCAAAACCTGCCTGACGGGATATAAACTTATAACTGTTGCCGTAATATTCAAGTGAGTATGCAAAACTTGAGGAAAAGAGCATTACAAGTCCTACCGTGACCAAAATTAAGACAAACGAAAGGAATGTTATATCAAGTCTGCCAGACTGTACAATGCCTTTTTTCTTACGTCTTACTGCTTTATTAGGCATTTGCCTTCCCTCCGTGAAATTATTATTACCAACCGTAGATTACGGTAAGCAGTGCTAAAAAGCACCCGATAAAAGCTATAAAAGAAAATACAAAAACCGTTTTTTGTTCTGACCAACCGCACATTTCAAAATGATGGTGAAGCGGTGCCATTTTAAAAAGACGCTTTTTTGTGAGTTTATAATAGGATACTTGAAGCATAACGGATATTGCCTCAATAAAGTAAAGACAGCCTGCAAGTATTAAAAGTATCGGTCTGCCTATTCCAAACGAAAGTGCAACCGCCATACCGCCTAAAAACATAGAGCCTGTATCTCCCATAAATACCTTTGCGGGTTTTGCGTTCCATATTAAAAAGCCTGCACAAGCACCGCCGAGCGACGCCGAAACTACATTTATGGAAATTAGTCCTAAATATCCCGAAGCGAGCATAAACGCACAGGCAACTACAAGCGTCACGGAAGATGCGAGACCGTCAAGACCGTCTGTAAGATTTACGGCATTTGTAAAGCCGTAAATAAACATAAGTGCGACAGGCCAGAATAAAAGTCCAAAACCCGAACTTATGTCTACATCACCGACAAACGGAATGTAGGTTGTTTTCATTCCCGCAACAGACAGCGTTACAAGATACAAAGCCGAAACCAATAACTGTAAAAATGTCTTTTGCCTTGCGGTAAGTCCCAAGTTTCTTTTTTTGACAACCTTTATATAATCGTCAATAAAACCTATTAAACCCATACACAGTGCCATAACTATACCGGCTAAAAAAACTGTAAGACGGTAGGAACTTTTAAGTTCATAGGAAAATCTTTCGCCACTTAAAGCAGAGGTAGTATACCCTATTGCAACCGCAATAATTACACCTGCCATTATCATTACTCCGCCCATTGTGGGTGTTCCCTGTTTTTCTTTATGCCACTTAGGGCCTATATCAAGTATAGTCTGCCCGAATTTAAGTTTTCTTAAATAAGGAATAACAATATATCCTAAAAGAGATGTGACAGCAAACGCAATAACTGCCGATATAACCGCGGTATAATTTTTCATTCAAACTTCCCCTTTTCAAGGCTATCTATTGCTTCCGTTACTATTTCCCGTTCATCTAAATGAATGGTTTTATCCTTTAATATCTGGTAGGTTTCGTGTCCCTTACCTGCGAGTACTATTATATCGTCCTTACGGGCAATGGATATGGCATACTTTATTGCCTCTACCCTGTTTTCTATCACCTTAAAGGGTATATTTACATCTTTGATACCCTCTAATATATCGTCTATTATTGACTTTGGCTCTTCACTACGCGGATTGTCGCTTGTTACTATTACATAATCGGCGTAGTGTGCCGCTATATTTCCCATTTTAGGTCTCTTTGTTTTATCCCTGTCGCCACCGCAACCGAAAAGTACTATCAGGCGATTTTTTTTGCAGTCGCGGAATGTTGAGAGTATATTTTTAAGACCGTCGGGGGTGTGTGCATAATCTATGATTACGGTAAAATCGCGGTCGCACTCGACTACCTCTGCTCTGCCCTTTACCCCGCTTATTGATGCTATTGCCTTTATTACCGTACAGGCTGAAATTCCGAGTTCTAATGCGGTTATTGCAGAACACATAGAATTGTAAACCGTAAATTTACCGCCTGTATTTACCTTAATATGATTTATTGAACTGTCGCTTACAAGTTCATAGTCAACGCTTGCGGGACGGTAGGTTATACCCTTGGCACTGTAAGTAGAATTATCCGAAAGAGAATAGGTTATTATTTTACAGTCAAGACCTTGTGACATTTTTTCAAAATATTCATCGTCTGAATTCATAACTGCCGTCTTACACATTGAGAATAATTTTTTCTTAGTAAGCAGGTAATTATCCATTGTTTTATGGTAGTCTAGATGGTCCTGCGTAAGATTAGTAAATATTGCAGTTTCAAATTTCAGGTCGCAGACACGTTTTTGGTCAAGTGCGTGGGAGGATACTTCCATTATAACATAGGTACAACCGTCCGCACGCATAAGTTCAAAAAGGGAATTGAGTTCATATGCATTGGGTGTAGTATTATGTGATGCTATAACCCTATCGCCTATCATATTCTGTATCGTGCCTATAAGACCCACCTTATATCCTGCACTTTCAAGAATGGTTTTTAACATATACGTTACGGTAGTTTTACCGTTAGTACCCGTAACTCCTATAAGTTTAAGACTATCCGCAGGGTTTGAAAACCAATTAGCACACATTTTTGCATATACTTTATGGGTATCGTCAACTATTACCTGATTGTTAAGCCCCGTATCTCTTTGTGCTACAATTACCGACGCACCTGAATTTAGAGCACTTTCGGCAAATTTATGACCGTCGGTGTCAGTACCCGAAATACAGACAAATACATAGCCTTCCTTTACCTGACGTGAATCGCAGGTAATACCCTTTATGTCGGTATCAGAAAACTTACCTTTATATCCTACTAAAATATCTTTAAATAACATTATTTCCCGTTCTCCTTTTAACGAGCAAGGTCGGCAGAGCCTTCGTCCCTAAAGTATACCGTTACTACCTGCCCTACAGGTACAGTTTCTCCTGCACCTATACTTTGAGAATATGACCTTAAATCAGGTGACGCGGTGTTTCCGGAAAATTCTATGTTTATACCGGCTCGAGATGCGACAGAATTTGCTTCGGTTGCAGAAAGACCTACTAAATTAGGCACAGTTGCATTTTGGTCGCCTGCGTTTTCAGTATACAGTATTACCGTACCCCCGTTATATACCGAACTTCCGGCAGTCGGTAACTGTTTTACTACGTTTTCGCCCGTACCCATAACTTTATACGCAAGTTTAGCAGTTGTAAGTTTATTTTTAGCTGTTTCAACATCGGTATTGCATACATCGGGAACAGATACCGAAAGTTTTGCAAGTTCTGCTTCGCTGTACTGAGGCTCATATCCTAAATACGGCAATATGTCGGTCATAATTTTAGAGCCGACAGGTGCGGATATCGCACCGCCGTAATAACGCTCACCCATAGGTTCGTCAAGCATTACGAATACGGCTATTTCAGGTTTATCTATCGGTGCTATACCTACATATGAACCGATATAAAGTCCGCTTGTTCCAAGAGAGAGCATCTTTGCGACCTTTTCGGAAGTACCCGTTTTTCCGCCTACGCGGTAGCCTGCCACAATACCGTTTTTAGCACCGTTTTGGACGACATACTCAAGAAATTTTCTCATAGTAGCCGATGTGCTTTCCGATATTACCTGACGTTTATATCCTGTAGACATAGTTTTTGTAACGTTTCCGTCGGCATCCAACATTCTGTCTACTATATGCGGTTGTACAAGATACCCTCCGTTTACCGCGGCGGCGGCAAGCGTTATCATATGAATGGGTGTAATATTAAAGGTTTGACCGAACGATGAAGACGCAAGCTCGGTAGCACCCATATTTTCCTCAAGGTGGTAATACGGTGACGCTTCACCGGCCAGGTCTATTCCCGTTTTTTCGGTAAGACCGAACGCCTTGAAATATTTTTGAAAGGTAGATACTCCTATAAGCTGACCTATTTGTATAAACGCAGGGTTGCAGGAATTCGACATTGCCTGAGGTAAACTTTGTACACCGTGTCCGCCGTGTTTATGACAGTGGTAGGCAGTCCCCGCAACGGTATAAAGCCAACTGCAATTGAAACTGCTTTTCTCAGTTACAAGATTTTCTTCCAAAGCCGTAGCGGCGGTGAAGATTTTGAAAACCGAACCGGGTTCGTAGGTATCCGAAACCGCCTTATTACGCCATTGACGGTTAAGAAGTTCTGCTTTAAGAGTATTTTTTTCTTCATCGGTTGTAAGTGCCTCTATTTTTGCCTGATCCTCTTTTGAGAGTTCAAACGGTGTATTTGGGTTAAAGTCTCCGCTTACTGCCATACCGAGAATAGCACCCGTGTTTACGTTCATTACTACTACCGCACCACGCTCGGCTATTTTTTCTTCCGCGACAGCAGTGTCAAGATATTTTTCGCTTACATACTGTACATAGGAATCAAGCGTTGTAACAAGGCTGTTGCCTTGCTTTGCCTCCTCAACCTTTTCATAGGTAAAAGGCATATTTGTTCCTCTTGCACTTTTTGCCGCGACAACCCTGCCTGCAACACCCGTAAGTTCATTATCATAATAACTTTCAAGTCCTGCAAGTCCCTGATTATCGTCGCCTACGAAACCAAGCACCGTAGATGCCAACATATCGTTAGGATAATAACGTTTGGTCGTACTGTCGACACCTACGAACTTAGTCATTTCAAGGCCCTTATTGTCAGATATGAATTTCCGTACCTTATCTGCTACGTCCTTTTCTATCTTTTTCTTGATTATAACATAATATGAATTTTGCTTGCTTTTTTCAAATATTTCCTCTCTGTCCATCTCTAAAATTTCCGAGAGACCGTCTGCTATAACGTTTCTTATGTTTTCTGCTTCTTTTTTATCATCAAGCTTATTTATACCGTTCGGTGTTATGTAAACCGTCCAAGCAGTAGAACTTGTGGCAAGTAATTTCATATCAGCGTCGTATATATCACCTCTCGGTGCGGTTACCAAATTATCGTAAAGCTGTTGCTCCGACGCCGCACTTTGATACTTCTCGCCGTTTATTATCATTATATTTATAAGACTGCCCGTAGATACAAGCGTAAGACACAAAATAAGACATACCATTACAAAAACTATACGAATTATCATCTGTTTGTTAGGTTTAGAAACCATAACGGTATGCCTCCTTATTTTATGCTCGAAAACGAGAGCCAAAGACCTACCTTAACTCTCGTATATTCTTTATTATTTATATTTATTTTACTGTCTGACTATTACCCTACTTTTCATTTTTCAATGTCTTACCTTTGACATTTGCCGTATTGGTGTCATTTACCCTTATATACTTTACTTGGTTTTTTTCCATTTTTTGCATACCGAGTTTTGCCGCCTCGACCTCTATATTTGAATACGATATACGTCTTTCAAGTTCTACTCCTAAACTTGTCTTTTCACTGTCAAGAGTTTCCAATTTGGTTTGAACTTCGTTTATCTGTGCGTTTACTTCGTTAATTTTAAGACGAAGAAATATATTTCCGCAAAGTCCCGCAAAAACGAAAACCGATATCATTATTGCCGCCACCGATGCAGAAAAAGTCCTTGCTATGGTTCTCCTGCGAGTGCGTTGTTTAACCTTAGCAACCGGTATTTTTACTATATTGTCAAGTTCTTCTTCGCGAACCTTTGTTTTAGGCATAAACATATCAAAGTCATATGCAAGGGAGTCATTATAATACTTTAAATTGTCCATTTTTCTGCCTTCCTATAATTTTATTACTGTTCTCAGTTTTGCACTTCTGCTGCGATTGTTTTCCTCTAATTCTTTTTCATTTGCCGTTATCGGCTTTTTAAAGGCGAGTTTACCCCTCGGCTTTTTACCGCATACACAAACAGGTATATCGGGCGGACAGGTACAACCCGTGCAATAATCTTTAAACCTTTGTTTTACCATTCTGTCCTCAAGCGAATGAAAGGTTATAATCGAAAGTCTGCCGTCTTTACTTAAAAGTTCAAATGCTTTATCAAGTGCAACCGATAAACTGTCAAGTTCCGAGTTTACCGCAATTCTGAGTGCTTGAAAACATTTCCTTGCAGGGTGTCCGTCACGCCTTTGCGGTGCGGGGTACGAATTTGCTATTATATCTGCAAGCTCGGTAGTAGTTGCAATTTCTCTGTCTTTTCTGAACTTTACGATATTTGTTGCTATTCTGTAAGCAAACTTTTCTTCGCCGTAATCTCTGAATATTCTTGTCAGTTCATCTACGTCAAGTGTATTTACCAAATCTTTTGCACTTACACCGCTTTTACTCATTCTCATATCAAGAGGTGCATCGTTTTTATAAGAAAAACCCCTATTTGCGTTGTCAAGTTGGTAGGACGAAACGCCTAAATCTAAAAGTATGCCGTCAACCCTATTTATACCGAGTTTATAGAGAGCCTTGTCCATATCCTTGAAATCGGTACATATTACCGTTGCAGGATATTCTTTAAGGCGTTCTTGTGCAACCGCCACTGCATCGGGATCTTTATCAAGCGATATCAGTTTTCCGCCGTTTAAACGCTTTGCTATCTCCCTTGAATGACCTGCACCGCCTGCCGTACCGTCAACGTATACTCCGTCAGGTTTTATATTAAGCGACTCTATCGTTTCATTAAGCAGTACCGACGTATGTTTAAATTCCATATCAAAAATCAAGTCCCTCTACAATAGAGGCAATAGATTCGGGTGTATACTCTGCGTTTTCGCTCTGCCAAAGTTCCTTATTCCATATTTCAAGGTTTGTATCCATACCGATTATATGTGCCTCGCTGTCAAGTTCGGCATACTCTCTTAAAGAGGCGGGTATCAGTATTCTACCCTGTGAATCAAATTCCACATTAAATGCACCGTCATATAAAAAGCGTTTTACAACACTTGATTTTGCAGAGGGCAATTGACCTATTTTCTCAACAAGTTTCTCCCACTGTTCGGCGGAATATACGCACAAACAACGCTTACCGTATATACCTCTGCAAATCATAAAACTATCTCCGAGTTCATAACGGAGTTTTGACGGAATTGCCATTCTGCCTTTTTTATCAATTGTATGCTGATAACCGCCGTAAAGCATATATTTCACCTCCGTTTTCCACACTTTTATACACTTTTATGGTATTTGGGGACACTTGTCCCCACTAATTCGTATTATAAAACCACTTTTTATAAAAATCAAGCACTTTTTTTATTTTTTTATAATTATTTTTTTACTCTTGTGGTATAAAAAAACACAGACACAATATATTGTGCCTGTGCAGAAATATTATTTAAAATTTATTTTATTCAATCTCTGAAAGTTTAAAATTATGTTTTTGATACCGCTCAATATCATATACAAGTTCATATTTTGTATTCGGCTCAACAATTACCCTTGCAGGATTTGCCAATACACCGAAATCTATTGTTACAACCGTCGGCACTGCCACATTAAAAACAGCGGTTTCTCCGTGTCTGCCTTTCCACAAAGTACAACCTTTAGCCGTTATTACGGTTTCCCTTGAAGTACAGAAGTTTGCAGGACCGCCTATAATTTTTTCGGTTGGAAGCAGTTTTATTTCAACCCTATTTTCACTTAAAAACATTTCAACAGGATAACCGCAATTAGGACAAATTTTTGCCTTATTTGAAACATCCTTTGAACATTCGGGACATTTAATCAATGCCATAACATTTCCCCCAAAATAAAAAAGTGCGTAACCGAAGCCACGCACCGAAAAATGCACGACTTCATTTGTTGCGACACAAACTAATCAGAAATGGATATTTCACCGTATAATCTAATTGTGAAATCGGCATTTTTACCATATTCATATAATTAGATTACACAACAAAGTAAAATATATTCCCACAGAAAAATAGGATATACCATTTATGATTATTGAGTTTATGTCGCAATTACATATTATCACAAATTCTTCTGTTTGTAAAGAAAAAAGTACGTAAGGAACGGGCTTGCTCGTTCCGTTGATAATGATATAAAAACGGCAGGAGACAAGCCCCTGCCCTACAAACTTTATATTGACCGCACAAACTAACAATTTTTGAGCGGATTTCCGAAAATAATTTCAATTATTCCAATTCAAAAGCACCTGTATAAAGTTGATAATAATTGCCTTTTTGTGCTATAAGTTCCTCGTGGCTTCCTCTTTCGATAATTCTGCCGTGGTCAAGCACCATTATAACGTCGGAATTCTTAACGGTTGACAGGCGGTGTGCTATAACAAACACCGTTCTTCCCTCCATCAGTTTATCCATTCCGCGTTGTACTATTGCCTCCGTTCTCGTATCTATCGAAGATGTTGCCTCGTCAAGTATCATAACAGGAGGGTCGGCAACCGCCGCACGGGCAATAGACAGTAACTGCCTCTGTCCTTGGGAAAGGTTTGCACCGTTATTTGAAAGCTTAGTATTATACCCCTCAGGCAGACGTGTAATAAAATCGTCTGCTCCTGCAAGTTTTGCGGCGTTTATACATTCTTCATCGGTTGCATCAAGTTTACCGTAGCGGATATTATCCATTACCGTTCCCGTAAACAAATTTGTTTCCTGAAGCACTATACCGAGCGAACGGCGTAAATCAAACTTCCTTATCTTATTGATATTTATACCGTCATAGCGTACTTTACCGTCGGCAATATCGTAAAATCGGTTAATCAGATTAGTAATTGTTGTTTTTCCCGCACCCGTAGCACCGACAAAAGCAACCTTTTGCCCCGGTTTTGCATAAACCGAAACATCAAAGAGTACCTGTTTACCCTCGGTGTATTCAAAATCAACGTTATTAAGCGTTACATCACCTGCAAGCGGTGTATAGGTTACAGTGCCGTCGCCGTGAGGGTGTTTCCAAGCCCACTTGCCCGTATGTTTTTCGGTTTCGGTTATATTACCGACAGCATCAACATTACAGTTTACAAGCGTTACATATCCGTTATCGCTTTCAGGCTGTTCGTCCATAAGAGCAAATATTCTGTCTGCACCTGCCATACCCATTACAATGGAATTTATCTGCTGACTTACCTGATTTATATTACCCGTAAACTGTTTTGACATATTTAAAAACGGTACAGTTACATCTATCGTAAGAACACCTATGCTCCCTGCTATCAACGAAGAAATGCCTATGTTCTTAACTTTACTTACAAGAAGTATACCGCCTACAGTTGCTATTACAACGTATAAAATATTTCCGATATTTTGAATAATCGGTCCTAAACAGTTTGCGTAAGCGTGTGCTTTAAAACTATCGTCATAAAGTTCGTCATTTATTTTATCAAAGTCTTTTTGACAGTCTTTCTCGTGACAAAATACCTTTATTACCTTTTGCCCATTCATCATTTCCTGTATAAAGCCCTCGGTCTTACCTATCGAGCGTTGCTGACGGATAAAGTATTTAGCCGAACCGCCTCCTACTTTTTTGGTAACCAAAAACATTACCGCAACACCGAGCAGTACAACAAGCGTCATCCAAAAGCTGTAATACAGCATTATACCGAAAACGCATACCACAACTATTGATGCCTGCAAAAAGGACGGCAATGACCTTGATATAAGTTCACGCAGAGTATCAATATCATTGGTATAATAACTCATTATATCGCCGTGTTTATGTGTATCAAAATACCTTATCGGCAAATTCTGCATACCGTCAAACATAGCCTTTCGCATTTTGTTTAAAAAGCCCTGCGTTATATATGCCATAAGTTGGGTATAAACGGTTATTGAAATCATAGAAAGCACATAAAAGGTTAACAGTATAAATATTTTCGGCAGTATAACTTCTTTTGCCGCCGCCCAATCACCTGTTTTATACCATACCTGTATATCGGCAATTACCTTTTGCTGAAATATTGCAGGTAATGTGGCGGTAACGGAAGAAAATATAATACACACCGCCGTAACGGGTACTAAAACGGGATAAAATTTGAATAGTGTTTTTATTATTCTTTTAAGGGTATTTACCTTAAGTTTAGGTCTGCCCTGAGGCATCACGGGTCTACTCATCTTCATTACCCCCATTCGTCTGTTGTTCATATACTTCCCTATAAATTTCACTTGTCTTTAGAAGTTCGTTATGTGTTCCTTTAGCGGTGATTGTACCGTTTTCCATAACGATTATAAGGTCTGCATCCATAATAGACGCAACCCTTTGAGCAATAATTATCTTGGTAGTTTCCGGTATATACTTTTTAAAGCCCGCACGTATCATAGCGTCAGTCTTTGTATCAACCGCACTCGTTGAATCATCAAGGATAAGTATTTTAGGCTTTTTAAGCAATGCTCTTGCTATACAAAGCCTTTGCTTTTGACCGCCCGATACGTTAGTACCGCCCTGCTCAACGTGTGTATCATAGCCGTCGGGGAATGACTTTACAAAATCATCTGCACAGGCAAGTTTGCACGCTTCGACTATTTCCTCATCTGTTGCATTCTCATTACCCCAAAGGAGATTTTCTTTTATAGTTCCCGAAAACAGCAGGTTTTTCTGCAATACCATAGCAACACTGTCTCTGAGTGTCTTAATATCGTAGTCTTTTACGTCTACCCCGCCTACCTTAACAGTACCCTCTGTTGCATCGTAAAGACGCGGTATCAACTGTACAAGTGACGACTTTGCAGAACCTGTACCGCCGAGTATTCCTATCGTCATACCTGAATTTATATGCAAAGTGACGTTTGACAGTGAGTGTCTTCTTGCTACCGAAGAATATTTAAAACTTACATTATCAAAGTCAATTTCTCCGTTTTTAACCTCGGTTACGGGTGAAGCTGGATTATGAATTGCCGTTTTTTCATCAAGCACTTCGCAAATTCTCTTGACCGATTCCAAAGACATAGTAATCATTACATATATCATCGAAAACATCATAAGCGACATAAGTATCTGCATACCGTATGTTAGCATTGCAGAAATCTGACCTATATCAATTGTCTGCCCCATACTCGTTATTGTAAGTTTAGAGCCTACTATCAAAACAAATATCATATTAAAATACAAACATATCTGCATAAGAGGATTATTAAGGGCTACTATGCGTTCAGCCTTTGTAAAGTCTTTACAGATATCCTCTGCCGCCGCACCGAATTTTTCTTTCTCGTATTCTTCCCTTGAAAAGCCCTTGACAACCCGCATAGCACGGACGTTTTCTTCAATAGATTCGTTTAATTTATCGTATTTTTTAAACACCCTGCGAAATGCCGGCATTGCGTATTTACCTATAAGTATAAGACCGCACGCAAGGACAGGTACTACTATCACAAACGTAGTTGCAAGTTTACCGCCCATTATATATGCCATTACAATGGCAAAAATAAACATAAGCGGACTGCGAACCGCTATTCTTATTATCATCATATATGACATCTGTACATTGGTAATGTCCGTTGTAAGACGCGTAACCAAAGAAGAAGATGTAAACCTATCTATATTTTCAAAGGAAAAGGTTTGTATCCCCGTAAACAAATCGTGCCTTAAATTTTTTGCAAAACCGGCAGACGCCTTTGCAGATGTATAACCTGCAATACCCCCGCAACACAGTGAAAGAACTGCAAGCAATACAAGAAACAGACCTATCTCTATTATCCTTTTCAGTTCTACTCCCGCCTTTATTTGGTTGACGAGGTTGGCGGTTATAAACGGTATTATACACTCAATTACAACCTCACCTACTATAAATATCAAAGTGAGTATTGACGGTAATTTATACTCACGGACACATTTTGCTAATTTTCTTATCATCAATCAGACCTCCAAATTTGCCTTGATTTTATCCAAAGTATTAAAAAACGAATCGAGTTCTTCCTTTTCAATTCCGTTCCTTAAATTTTCTTCACACTTTTCTATATCATTTATTATCATTTTGTTTATTTTTATTGCCTTTTCGGTAAGAACTATTTTTTTTAGCCTTGCATCGCAATCAACGGCAACCCTGTTTATAAGACCGTTTTTCTCCATCAGTTTAAGCATATTTGTAGCAGTTGAGCGTCTTATAGAGAAGCGTTGTTCAAAATCACGCTGAAAGACATCTTTATCCCTGTTCTCATAAAAAAAATGCAACGCCCATCCGTGAATACCCGTTGAACAGTCAAGTTCCGGAGGTCTTTTTGCATCTATATACCTTTTTATCAAATTATTTACCGTTCGCAGTTCAAAACCTACCATTCTTTCCTTTACCATAAGACACCACCTTATGTCATACTATTTTCCATTTGTTAGCCGACTAACATTATATTACCTTTATACACAATTGTCAACACATAATTTAACAAAAAACAAAAATCAGGCATTAAAAACACCTGATTTTATGTTTAATTTATTTGTGCCATTACGCTTTCAAAATATTCGAGTGTGTTCTCCATAATACCGTTGATTTTTTCTTTTTTCCAATCAATAATTTCATCTGTTGATATTACGGACAGTATATCGGACTTTGCAACCTCTGTTCTGCCGAGTATAAGGTTCACAAGTTCCCTGTATTTCGTTTCACCGCCTGCGGTAAGTTTATTACTGTAATCGGTGGCAGATACAACTATTTTGCCTATAATCTCTGCTCCGTACTCCACATCCTGCGGTAGTTCTTCCGACTTTTTGTTATCTTCCTTTGGTTGCTCTTTACATTCAATTTCCGCAACGCAATTTCCCGTTTTTTTCTTTAAACTCTCGATTTCCGCATTTTTAAGGGCTATTTCCTTACGCATACGGGATATCTCAAGTTTAGCCTTTTGAAGTTGCTCAAATAAAGACATATTTTGATTTAGTAAATCTTTTTTACGCATCGGCACCACCCTTGTCATTATCAGCCGACAATAAAGCGTCAGCAGTATAACTGTCACTGTCGGTAGGCTTATTTTTACGCTTCAAAATATGGTTTATAAGTGCCGCAAACAAATAGTAAAATACCGCAAACGTAGGCACTCCGATAAGCATACCTATTACACCGAACATTCCTCCGCCGAATACAATGGCAAATACCA
>JAKSQC010000012.1 GCA_024404325.1 Clostridia bacterium | reverse complement strand
GGCAAGAGCATAAGCGAAATAGCAGATGCAATCAATGCACTTTGACGTTACAAATTCCGGTTTGTCGAAATGTACCTTTTAGGAGTTTCTACCTTGAAAATGTACCTTTTGGGTGTTTCTATACAGAAAAAAGCATCGACTTTTGTCGGTGCTTTTTTCAACGAAATAAATCCCTGACGGGATTTGTGAAATACACTTCGTGTGTGAAATGTTGCTTCGCAACGTGAAATACCTGCGGGTGTGAGTGGATTTATTTCATTTCACTTTCGGCTTTAGTCGAATATTTCACAATGGCGAAAGCCATTATTTCACATTTGCCTAAGGGCAAATATTTCACCAAAATCACCACTGTTTTTAACAACTCACTTGCACTTAACTAAAACTTACTGTATAATCTTTTTCGGTGATAGTATGAACCTTACCGCAGATATGATAACCAAACTGAACAGCAGAGTTTCCCCCGTAATTTTTGAAAGCGTGAATTCTACAAACCTTGTTGCAAAAGACCTTGCGTTGCAGGGTGCAAGCGAGGGTACTCTTGTAATAGCAGGCAGGCAGACCGCAGGTGTAGGCAGGCGTGGCAGAACCTTTTTTTCGCCCGACGGCGGGATATATATGTCGCTTATTTTAAGACCTTCGCAAAGTAAGACAGATTTTTTGTTTATAACCGTTGCCGCCGCGGTAGCGTTGTCCCAAAGTATTGAAAGTTTGAGCCATAAAAAGTGTTTTATTAAGTGGGTAAACGATATTTATATTAACGGCAAAAAGGTGTGCGGTATACTTACGCAGGGCAGGTTTTTATTAGACGGCGACACCCCTGAATATGCTGTTTTGGGCGTCGGAATTAACCTTGTAACCCCAAAAGGCGGATTTCCTGATGAAATATCAGGTATCGCAGGTTCTGTGTTTGACAAAGAAAGTGTACCGCCGAAAATAAGTGCGAAACTAATAGCAGATTTTTGCGAAAGATTTTTTTCGTTTTATGACAACATAGAAAGCAAAAATTATTTAGAGGAATACCGCCTTCGTTCATACCTTACGGGAAAGAAAATAGAGTATACTTCCCCTGACGGTGTTTTACACATAGCTACCGTAACGGGTATTGCCGACGATGCGGGACTTATTGTAGAAGAAAACGGCAAAGCGTTTAAACTTACCGCAGGAGACATCAAAATAAAGTGGACGTAAGTGAGATAAAATTCACCTACGTCCGCTTTTCTTTACTTTTTGATTTTATAAAATACATCAATAACGATATCGAGTACGGCATCTTGATCGGGAATAAACTCCGCCCATTTTTCGCCTAACTGCATTTGTCCCGTTATAACCTTATATTCAAATTTACTTCCTATGTCTGCCGTAAGGCACTCACCTGCAAGGTAGGTCGCCTGAGAAAGAGAAACATTTGTTGAAACGTAGGGTGACATAAGGTTATAGTATGTGGCAAGTTTTGTAAAGTTGCTCATAATCTGATTTCCCGCCGTAGACGCAAATGCCGACAAAAACTGTTTTTGTCTTAATATTCTTCGGTTGTTTGCCTCTAAGTCTTTACCACGCGTTCTTATATAATGGACGGCGTCCTCACCTTTAAGCAGTACCTCGCTACCCTCTGTTATGTTTTTACTCGGCAGTTGCATACTTTCGAGTGCGGTTACCTTTACCCCGCCTACCGCGTTGCTTATTGCCTTTACACCGTTTAAATCAACCGTGGCGTAGGAACTGATGTTTATTCCGCAAAGTATACGGCTTACAGACCTCATTACATTTTTACTGCTTTCCTCTGATGTATTACCGTAGTCGTAGGCAAGGCACAGTTGCTGTTTTTCCACCTTTGAAAAACTACCGCCCACCGAATAGATATCCATATCAACCATAGTTTCTCTTGAAATCGGTATTATTTTAGTGGTTTTCTCGCGGGTGTTTATCGCGGCGACGAATATGGAGTCTGCCTGACCGTTTTTGGAATACCCTAAATTATCGTCTATCTTTTCCTTATCGACACCCATAAAAAGTATGCTTACAACGTCATTGTCAAGGACGTAGGTTTTATCTTTATAATATACGTCCTCGTCGCTTACTTCCACGGCATCATTTTCCCCGACTGATATATTTTTATCGTTTTTATGGAATTTGTGTTTACCGTTAAAATAAAGCACCGTAAACACCGAAACCGCCAATAAAACAAGTATAAGCAGAACAGCTAAAATTATAAGCAGCGTTTTTTTTGCTTTGCTTTTGTTTTTCATTTGCCTCACTCTTTTGTTTTTTATTGTATTTTAACATTATATTGTCTTTAAGTCAAGCACACGGCAGATGGCAGACGACAGACGGCAGACAAATGTGTGCCTAGGGCACGAAATAATTGACATTAAAAACTAAAAACCGTCAAATGCAAATTTTAAAATTAAAAATAATTGACAAATTAAGAAACATATATTATAATAGAAACGCAAAAGGACTACCGAATAGACGGTTAGCCCCAAAGAAAGAAACTAAAAAGAATTAGTCGCTTAACTTGCAGGTCTGGCGGCTATTTCTTTTTTATTGCGATAACAGAATATAAAACAATAATTAAAATTACAATTATGTACTCCATTGGCAACACCCCCAAAAAGGGGCAAGACTTAACCGCCTACCGTTATGGTAGTCCTTAAGGGTGCAGATGCACCGTACACATTTTAATATATTACGACACAATATGCAATAATAATTTTTATACCTTTGTAAAACAAATTAGCTCTAAAAACTAAAAACGGGCGGATGTGGGCATCCGCCCCTACTAAAAACTATTTGACAACATATAATAAGGGTGTTATAATTTGCATATATTATTTTTTGTAAAGACTGTGATGAAGAAAAGTACCGCCGTAAACGGTGTTAAGTGAACCGCAGAGAGTGTAAATGCGGTCATACGCACGTCGGGAAGAACACTTCGGAGTTTCAACCCCAAAGCCTTTTTTATATAGGTTAGTAAGGAAGACGTAACCGATGCGTTAAATCGGCATATAAGCTGACCGTTTTACGGTAAATTAGGTGGCACCGCGGATACTGCGTCTATTCGTCCTAATAATTTAGGACTATTAGACGCTTTTTATTTTTTACAGGGGTGAATTTTATGAAGCATACCGATATTATTGAGATTTTTAAGGACGGAAGTTACATTGATAAGAGTGTTACCGTTTGCGGTTGGGTGCGTACTTCGAGGGACTCTAAAAATATGGCGTTTTTGGAGCTTAATGACGGCACTTCCCTTAAACATTTGCAGATAGTAATAGATAAGGCGGTAATAAGCGACCCGTCAGAGTATTTAAAGTTAGGTGCTTCGCTTAAGGTTTGCGGTACGGTTGTAAAATCGGTTGTTGCAAAGGACAATGTTGAAATAAACGCAACGGAAATAACGGTTTTAGGCGTTTGTCCTGCCGAATACCCATTGCAGAAAAAACGCCATACGTTAGAGTATTTAAGAACAATACCCGCCCTTAGGGTGCGTACAAACACCTTTAATGCGGTATTTAGAGTACGTTCGGTGATATCTGCGTGTATTCACGAGTTTTTCCAAAGCAGGAATTACTGTTATATCCACACCCCGCTTATAACCGCAAGCGACTGCGAGGGTGCGGGTGAGATGTTTAAGGTAACAACAATAGGTTACAGCAATGAATATAAAACGGAAGACGAGTATAACGAAAACGACTTTTTCGGCAGACGTGCAGCCCTTTCTGTTTCGGGACAGTTAGAGGGTGAAGTTGCCGCAATGGCATTTGGGAAGATATACACATTCGGTCCGTCTTTCAGGGCGGAAAAGAGCAACACACCGCGTCACGTTGCGGAGTTTTGGCACGTTGAACCTGAGGTTGCCTTTGCAGAACTTCCCGACATTATAGAAATCGCCGAAGACCTTATTAAACACATTATAAATACCGTACTTGATAAGTGTTCCGAGGAATTAAAATTCTTTGACGCTCACTTTGAAAAGGGACTTATAGAAAAACTTAAAAGCGTAGCCGAAAATGACTTTGCGGTTATGACATACACCGAGGCAATAGAGAAGTTAAAACAAAGCGGAGAAAAGTTCCAATACCCCGTAGAGTGGGGCTTAGACCTTATGACCGAACACGAAAGGTATATTTCGGAAGTTATATGCAAAAAACCTGTATTTTTAACCGACTATCCGAAAGAGATAAAGTCTTTTTATATGAAACAAAATCCCGACGGCAAGACGGTTGCCGCTACCGACCTTTTAGTACCGGGTGTAGGCGAGATAATCGGTTGCAGTGAGCGTGAGGCAGACCTTGACAAACTTTTAGAGGCTATGAAAATAAGGGGTATGAATTTAGAAGATTATAATGATTATCTGTCACTGCGTAAGTTCGGCTCTGTACCGCACAGCGGTTTCGGTTTGGGACTTGAAAGAATTATAATGTACGTTACGGGAATACAGAATATCCGTGACGTGATACTCTATCCGAGAACGGTAGGCTCTATATCTTAAGGGTGGTTTTATGGAAAAATATGTTTCAAAATTAGACGTACTCGAAACACAAAAGGCTATTCGTCTGCTTCGTCATAAATTTGAAGAAAACCTATGTAATGCACTTAATCTTACCC
Organism: Clostridia bacterium; assembly: GCA_024404325.1. Classification (GTDB taxonomy): domain Bacteria; phylum Bacillota; class Clostridia; order Oscillospirales; family Acutalibacteraceae; genus UBA737. The sequence goes on along the minus strand of JAKSQC010000012.1, from coordinate 21,178 downwards.
GTGCATCTGCACCGTTGTTTGTTACAAAGGGTAGCGGTCTTAACGATGACCTAAACGGTGTAGAGCGTCCTGTCAGTTTTGATATCTTGCAGACGGGCGAGGTTGTAGAAGTGGTTCACAGTCTTGCAAAGTGGAAACGTCAGGCACTTAAAAAGTACGGTTTTGCCTTGCATTCGGGACTTTATACCGATATGAACGCCATTCGCCGTGACGAAATTTGCGATAATATCCACTCTCTTTACGTTGACCAGTGGGATTGGGAAAAGGTAATATCAAAAGAAGACAGAAACGAGCAATTTTTAAAGGAAACGGTAAAAAGTATATATTCTGCTTTTTTAAATACCGCCGACCTTATTGAAAAAGAGTATCCTGAACTTAAAAATTATTTTCCGAGAGAAATAACATTTATCTCTACCTTTGAACTCGAAGAAATGTACCCCGATTTATCGCCTAAAGAAAGGGAAAACGCAATATGTGAAAAATACGGTGCGGTATTTCTTATGAAGATAGGCGGAAAACTGAAAAGCGGGGAAAAGCACGACGGCAGAGCCCCCGATTATGACGATTGGAATTTAAACGGGGATATTCTTATCTACAATAAGGTAACAAAGGCGTCTTTTGAAATTTCCTCTATGGGAATAAGGGTGGACGAAAAAAGTCTGCTTAGTCAGTTAAAGGAAGAAAACGCTGAGGACAGACTAAACTTGCCTTTCCATAAGGCACTAATAAACGGTGAATTGCCGTATACGATAGGCGGAGGAATAGGACAGTCAAGACTTTGTATGTTACTTTTGCAAAAAGCACACATAGGAGAGGTTCACTGTTCCGTTTGGCCGAAAGAAGAAATAGAAAAGTGCAAAGAAAAAGGAATAGAACTACTTTGAAATACGGGCGGTCACAGACCGCCTGTATTTAGTTTCTGGTTTTTAGTTTTTAGCGTCTGATATCTGATATCTGAAAAGTGTCGGTGAATGTCCACAAATGTTTGGCGTATATTATATGCAGATGTATTATAACTCTTTTTAACTTTTTTGGTTGAAAAAGTTAATAACTTATGATATACTATATAAGTATTGTTATATATAATTAGTGTTATAATATATAAATAAATACTAAGGTGGTATAAAAAATGCCTATCCAGTCACTTGATGACATTTGGGATGCAGTATGCACGGAATGTAAAAAATCTATTTCAGAGGTTGCCTTTAACTGTTTTTTGAAAGACCTAAAGCCATTATCTCTTGATAACGGCGAATTCATTATTTCTATTGACAATGAGTATATGCGTGGTGTTGTTGAGCAGAACTATACGGGGGTTTTAACAACCGCTATTAAAAACGTTATGGGACTTGATTTAAAACCTCGTATTGTTTTTGAGGATGATGAAGAAAAAATACTTAATGCGGAACAATACAGTGAGGGTCTTACCTTTGAAGATTTCTTTACCTTTGATAACTTTATAGTAGGCTCTACAAACAGGTTTGCACAGGCGGCGTCTTTTGCGGTAGCGGAGAACCCCGCTATGGAAAACTACAATCCTCTTGTAATTTACGGAAATTCCGGAGTTGGAAAAACCCATTTGTTGCTTGCAATTAAAAATCATATAAAAAAGAAATTTCCAAATAAAAAAATAGTGTATACAAGGGGCGAAGACTTCACAAACCAACTTATACAGGCTTTACAGGAGGGTAAGTTAGGTCTTGGTACTATTGACGACTTCCGTACAAAGTTCAGGGGTGTTGATGTTCTTTTAATAGACGATATTCATTTTATTGCGGGAAAAGAGCAGACTCAGGAAGAATTCTTCAATACCTTTAATACCCTTTATCAGAATAATAAACAGATAGTTGTAACGCTTGACCGTCCGCCGAAAGAGATTAAAACCCTTGACGAGCGTATACGTTCAAGATTTGAGTGCGGTCTTTTTGCCGACATTACCCCGCCGGACTTTGAAACGAGGGTAGGAATAATAAAGAAAAAGGCGGAACAAAGCGGAATAGAACTTGAAGAAAACGTTATTTTTTATATTGCCGAACATCTTAATAAGAATACAAGGCAGATAGAAGGAATTGTTAAAAAACTTACCGCTTACATATCTTTACAGAATAAAGTACCTACTATTGCGGTAGTACAGGGCTTTATTAGGGATGTTATAAATGATATGCAACCTGAACCTAGAAAAATAGAAAAGATAATTTCAGAGGTTGCAAGAACATATAACGTATCCGAAAACGATATTTTATCAAACAGAAGAACGGCATCTTTGGCACTCGCCCGTCAGGTTGCAATGTATATAGCAAGGGAAACTACGGAACTTTCCTACAAAGCAATAGGTGAAAGTTTTGGCAAAGATCATACAACCGTGCTTTATAATGTAAACAGAATTGAGGAGTTTTTAAAGGACAAGCCGTACGAAAAAGAATTGGTAGATGATATAATTAAAAATTTAAAGAGTGCGGTTTAGTAAAAATTATTAACTTTTTTAAGGTTAATAAAATTTAACTTTTCCACTAACACCTTTATAAGTTAATAAGTCGAAAAATTTTTAAGTTTTTATTAAATTTTTTATTAACATCAAAAAAGGCTTAAAAAAGAGGGTTATTTTTCTTTTTAACCTTTTTAACATCCTTTATTATTACGGTTACTTTTTTAAATATTATTTTACATCACAGGAGGAAAAAATATGAAATTTTCGGTTGAACGCGCTTCTTTACTTGATGCAGTTTCAAAACTTCAAAGAATAGTAGGATCAAAAACATCTTTACCTGTATTAGAGGGAATTTTAATTTCTGCCGAACAGGGAAAATTAACACTTATATCATATAATCTCGAAATGGGACTTAAAAAGGAAATATATGCAAACTGTGAGAAGAAGGGAGATATAGTAATAAATGCCCGTATTTTATCCGATATTTTAAGAAGAATGAACGGTATACAGGTAGAAATAGAGAGTGACGAACGCCTTATGTGTCACATAAAAAGTGGTGAGGCTGTTTTTGATATTATGGGAATGTCTGCAAACGATTTTCCTGAAATGCCGTCGGTAGCAGAGGGTAAAAAAATAAATTTAGACGGAGATATACTCTGTAATATGGTAAAGGGTACTATCTTTGCAGTAGCACAGGTTGAGGGTACAAGACCTATTCTTACGGGAATAAATGTAACTATAAAAAGAGGTGTAATGCAGTTTGTGGCAATAGACGGTTACAGGCTTGCCATTCGCCGTCAAAAGGTAAATATAAATGAAGATTTTTCATTTATATTATCGGGAAAAGCAATAAATGAGGCTGTAAAACTTATAGGTGAAGAAAATAAAAATATAGAAATAATTGTAGGTCAAAGACTTATTTCTTTTAATATTGACGGATATAAATTTATTTCCCGTCTTTTAGAGGGAGAGTTTGTAAACTTTGAAAAAATTATACCCTCTGAATACAAACAGTCGGTAAATATAAATTCTCACGATATAACAGATACTATAGAGCGTGTATCTTTGCTTATAAGTGATACCTTTTCAACACCGGTAAGATGTATTTTCAGTGAAGATAAGTTAGTTTTAAGCAGTGCTACTTCTATGGGCAGAGCAACCGAAAACTTTGAAATAAAACTTTCAGGTGAGCCTTTTGAAATAGGTCTTAACAGCAGATATCTGCTTGAGGCATTAAAGGCTTGCGACCAAGGAGAGATAAATTTTAAGTTTAACGGTTCTAATGCAGGGGTTATACTTACTTCGGCAGACGAAAAAAATAAAGATTTTCTTTATCTTATAATGCCGATGAGGTTAAAATAATGAATTTTAAAGAAATTTTTATAAAAGAAGAATATATAAGACTTGACAGTGCTTTAAAATTAGCATCGCTTGTGTCTACCGGCGGTCACGCAAAGATAGTTATTCAAAACGGCGAAGTTAAAGTAAACGGTGAAATTTGTCTGCAAAGAGGAAAAAAGCTAAAGATAGGCGATACCGCCCAGTTTAATAATAAAGGACTAATTATTAAATATGCGTCTTGAAAGACTTAGTATTAAAAATTTTCGCAATATAAAAAATATAGAGATTTTGCCTTGTTGTGAAATGAATGTTATATGCGGAGATAATGCTCAGGGAAAAACAAATATAATAGAGGCAATTTGGCTTTATACGGGTGCTAAAAGTTTCAGAAACTGCAAGGATATAAATTTTATAAATTTTGAAAGTGAAAAAGCAAAAACAGAGATAGATTTTTTGTTTGGCGGTATAAAAAATAATGCAGTTATGAATTTTTATGACAAAAGAAGTGTTATTTTAAACAATAAAGAATTAAAAAGTACTTCTATGATGGCAGGAAAGTTTAATGCTGTTATATTTTCGCCTAACGATTTATTAATTGTTACGGGTTCTCCCGAAATAAGAAGAAGATTTTTAGATACTTCAATAGGTCAAATATATACGAACTACATAGAAATTTTAAAAAATTATAAAAGAGCGGTAATTCAAAGAAATAAAATAATAAAAAATTTAAAGTATGATTCTACCGTTAGTATAATGCTTGAAGTTTTTGAAAAAGAAATAGCAGAAAACGGAAAAAAGATAATAGATTACAGAAAAAAGTATATTGAAAAATTAAGCAGTTTTATAAATGATATTTATAACGGTATTTCACAAGGAATAGAAAATATAGAAATTGTTTATAACTTAAACTGTGAAAAGGAAGATTTAGAAAGTCTTTTAAAAGAAAAAAGAAAAGAAGATATGTATTTAGGTATAACTTCTACAGGGCCTCACAGAGACGATATAGAATTTTTAATAAACGGTATAAATTCTAAAATTTACGGCTCACAAGGTCAAAAAAGGAGTATATCTTTATCACTTAAATTTGCAAACTCAATGATAATAAAAGAAATTTCGGGTGAATACCCTGTTTGTCTTTTAGATGATGTAATGAGTGAACTTGATAAAAACCGTCAAGACTATATTTTAAATAAGATAAAAGGTTGGCAGTCTTTTATTACCTGTTGTGATCCCGATAATATTAAAGGTCTTAAAAGCGGAAAAATTTTTAATATTAAGAAAGGTCAAATTATCTGATGTATATTCACATAGGTAATAATTATGTTGCAAAAAGGGAAGATATAATAGGTATTTTTGATCTTGACAGTACAACCGTTTCAAAAAAAACGAGGTTATATCTTACAAAGGCAGAAAAAAGAGGAGAGGTTATAAGTGTAAATTATGACCTGCCGAAATCTTTTATTGTTTGTTCTTCAAAAAATAAAGAAAATAAGGTTTATTTATCTCATCTTTCAAGCAACACACTATTAAAGAGAATAGAAAATAACAATTTTTAAAGGAGAAAAAAATGAGCGAGGAAAAAAACGTCCCTGTAAGCGAAAATTATGACGAAAGTTCTATTCAGGTACTTGAAGGACTTGAAGCCGTAAGAAAACGTCCGGGAATGTACATAGGTTCTACGGGTGAGAGAGGTCTCCACCATTTGGTATATGAAATAGTGGATAACTCTATAGACGAGGCTCTTGCGGGATATTGCGATAAAATAACTGTTGAATTATTAGACGACGGAATAGTAAGGGTATCCGATAACGGACGCGGTATACCCGTTGGTATTCATCCTCAAAAGGGAATACCTACTGTAAGCGTTGTATTTACAATACTTCACGCAGGCGGAAAGTTTGGAGGCAGCGGATATAAGGTATCGGGCGGACTCCACGGCGTTGGTGCGTCGGTAGTTAATGCTCTTTCAAGTTGGCTTGAAGTTGAGGTTAAAGACGGTACTCACATTTATAAACAAAGATATGAAACGGGAAATATTGCCGAAGAATTAAAGGTTGTGGGAGATACTAAAGAAACGGGTACTACCGTTACATTTAAACCCGACCCGACAATATTTACAGATACTACAAAATATGATTATGATACATTGCTTTTAAGACTGAGAGAGCAGGCATTTTTAAACGGTGGAATAAGAATAGTATTAAAAGACCTTAGAACTGATGACAGCATTATTCCCGACAGAGAAGATGATTTGTGTTTTGAGGGCGGAATAAAGTCCTACGTTGAATATTTGCTCGAAAAATCTAAAAAAGATAAACTTAACAGTGACGTTATTTACCTTTCGGGAGAAGATAAAGAACAGATTGCCGAAATAGCACTTTTGTGGAGTACGGGGTATGAAAGTAAAATTATGTCCTTTGCAAACACAATACATACTATTGACGGCGGTACTCACGAATCTTCATTTAAAACAAGTCTTGCAAGGGTTATAAATAAGTACGGAAGAAACTTTAAATTCTTAAAAGAGGCTGACAATAATCTTAAAGGCGACGATATTACAGAGGGACTTATAGCGGTAGTAAGCGTAAAACTTCCCGATGCACAGTTTGAATCGCAGACAAAGGCAAAACTCGGCAATACCTCTATAGGTACTCTTGTAAATAATATTGTTGCGGATAAAATGTATCAGTATTTAGAGGAACACCCTAACGAATCTAAAATAATACTCGATAAATCAATAGCATCTTCAAATGCAAGAGAAGCGGCACAGAAAGCAAGGGACGCATCAAGAAATAAGTCGGGAATAGGCGGAAAAACGAGAATGCCCGAAAAACTTACCGACTGTATTTCAAACGACGCTACAAAGACAGAAATATTCATAGTCGAGGGAGACAGTGCGGGCGGTTCTGCGGTAGACGGAAGAAACTCAACCTATCAGGCTATATTACCGCTTTGGGGTAAAATGTTAAACGTTGAGAAAGCGAGAGCCGATAAAATTTACGGCAACGATAAATTGACCCCCGTTATAGTAGCACTCGGTACGGGAATAGCCGAAAACTTTGATATCACGAAACTTCGTTATGATAAGATAGTAATAATGGCGGATGCCGATGTTGACGGAAGCCACATAAGAACACTTTTGCTAACATTCTTTTTCCGTTATATGCCGCAGCTTATTGAAACGGGGCATATATATTTAGCACAACCGCCGCTGTTTAGGGTAAGCAAAGGAAAACAGCATTTTGATGCCTTTACAGACGAGGAAAAAGCACAGTATATAGAAGATTTAGGCGGAAATGCCGATGTTCAGAGATATAAAGGTTTAGGTGAAATGGACCCCGAACAGTTATGGGAAACAACCCTTGACCCTGATAGAAGAACTATGCTTAGGGTTACTATGAGTGATGCCGAAATAGCAGACCAAACCTTTACTATGCTTATGGGCGAAGAGGTAGAGCCAAGACGTCAGTTTATAGAAGAAAACGCAGTATTTGCGACAGACCTTGATATATAAGGAGGGATAAGTATGGCAAAAAGAGAACTTGAAAACAAACGTTGGCCTGAAGATAGCGAAACGAAAATAAATCCTGTCGAGATAGTTGACGAAGTAAAAAACAGTATGTTACAGTATTCAATGTCGGTACTTGTAGGCCGTGCTATCCCTGATGTAAGGGACGGTCTTAAGCCCGTTCACCGCAGAATACTTTACACTATGTATGAAAACGGACTAACCCCCGATAAAGCATACAGAAAGTGTGCCGATACGGTAGGTTCGGTGCTTGGTAGGTATCATCCGCACGGCGATACATCCGTTTATGATGCAATGGTAAGAATGGCACAGGACTTTTCCCTGCGTTATCCGCTTATTGACGGACATGGAAACTTCGGTAATATAGACGGCTACCCTGCCGCCGCATACAGATATACCGAGTCGAGAATGAATAGGCTTTCTCTTAATATGCTCGACGATATTGATAAGGATACGGTAGATTTCGGTCCTAACTATGATGACAGACTTAAAGAGCCTACCGTTTTACCCGTACGTTTTCCGCAACTTTTGGTAAACGGTTCATCGGGTATAGCAGTAGGTATGGCAACCGAAATACCGCCTCATAATTTAGGTGAAGTAATAGACGGTATGTGTTGTCTTATAGACAACCCCGACGCAGATTTACAGGAACTTTGTCAGTACATAAAAGGCCCTGATTTCCCGACTGGCGGTATAATTATGGGAAGAAGCGGTATACGTGCCGCTTACGCTACGGGCAGAGGAAAGATAGTAGTACGCGGAAAAGCGGAAATTGAGGAAGTAAAGAACGGAAAATTCAGGATAGTAATATCCGAAATACCCTATAAAGTACGCAAAAAAGACCTTGTTAAACATATTTATGACCTTGCAGTTGATAAGAGAATAGAGGGTATTGAGGACGTTGTTGACTATTCTTCCCAACGTGACGGCGGACTTAGGATAGTAGTAGACATAAAAAAAGATGCCAACCCTCAGGTTGTGCTTAATAAGATTTATTCATATACTTCTTTACAGACTACTTTCGGTGCTATACTTCTTGCGATAGTAAACGGTAAACCGCAGATATTAACACTTAAGGAAATGCTACAAAACGCGATAGACTTCCAGTGTGATATTATAAGAAGAAGAACGGCGTTTGACCGCAAAAAAGCGGCGGAGAGAGCACATATTTTAGAAGGCTTAAAGGTAGCACTTGACTTTATTGATGAGGTTATCGCAATAATAAGAGCGAGCAAGACTATTCCTGAAAGCAAACAGGCATTAACCGAGCGTTTCGGTCTTGACGATATTCAGACTACGGCTATTGTACAGATGCAGTTAGGAAAACTTGCAGGTCTTGAAAAGCAGAAGATACTTGACGAGTTACAGGAAAAATTGGACTTTATCAAAGAGTGTGACGCAATACTTGCAAGCAAGGAAAGAATACTTGATATAGTAAAGACAGAGTCGCTTAATTTAAGGGATAAATTTTCCGATGACCGCAGAACCGAAATTTCCGACGTTGCGGGAGAGGTTGACATTGAAGACCTTATCCCCGAAGAAGACGTTGTAATTACAAAGTCTGCAAACGGTTATATTAAACGTCTTCCTGCGGATACTTATAACGTACAGCACAGAGGCGGTAAGGGTATTACGGGAATGACCACGAGAGAGGACGACATAGTGGAGAATATGTTTGTATGTTCGTCCCATGATACCATTATGCTCTTTTCTAACCTCGGAAGAGTTTACAGAATTAAAGCTTATGAAATTCCCGAAGGCTCAAGAACGGCAAAGGGTATGAATATTATAAATGTAGTACCGCTTATGCCCGAAGAAAAAATTACCATTATTCTGCCCTGCACCGTTAAGGACGAGGAAGAAAGATATATTTGTATGATTACCAAGAAAGGTATCATAAAGAGAACAAGACTTTCCGACTTCAAAAACACAAGAAAAACGGGTATTATTGCAATTTCCATCGACGATGACGACGAACTCGGTTTCGTTAAAATGACAACGGGCAGTGAAAACCTGCTTGTTGCAACAAAGAAAGGTTTTGCAATTCAGTTTAACGAAAATGCGGTAAGGACTATGGGTAGAACCGCAAGGGGCGTTAAGGCTATAAATATGCGTGAGAATGACAGCGTAATAGATATGGCTATATGCAACGAAAACACGAGAATTCTCACGGTTACAAAGACGGGTTACGGAAGAATAAGTCCGATTTCCTGTTACAGGGTACAGTCAAGAGGCGGAAAGGGACTTATGAACTACCGCACCGAGAAGTACGGCGACGTTGCGGCAGTCCTGCCTGTAGAAGAAAACGAAGATATTATAATGATAGCTTCTAACGGTATTATTATAAGAATTTTTGCAGGAGATATATCGGAATTTGCAAGACCTGCCAAAGGTGTAAGAATAATGCGGGTAGCAGACGGTGAGGAGATACTCTCGGTTGCCAAAGCAGAACACGACGCAAGCGAAGTAAACGACAAACCCGAGGAAGCAGACGCCGACGCAGGAACAGTAGAAGAATAATGAATACTGAAAACTTAAAAATGAATAATTATTGTGTCCTGCGGACGGCACTGTAGGGGCGGATGCCTACATCCGCCCGCTACTCAGATGTCTGCCATCTGATATATGACGTCTGACTTCTGAAAGAGAGTGGTTAATAAAAATGGAACAGGAACAGGAATATAATTTTAATCCTTTTAAATTATCTCCAAAGGAAAAAGAAAAAAAGAATATCAAAAAAACGGCAATGTATATCGCAGTTCCGTTGCTTATAATTTTTGCACTTAATTTCAGATGGAGTAAAAATATCTACGATTTGGCAAACCTTTTTGGAATAAGTATGAAATCGGTTTATAACTTTATTAGTGAACCTGCGGTACTTTCTTTAATCAACATAGTGTTTTCGGTGGTTTGTTTTGTTATAATTATTTCCGTTTCGGCTAAAATTAAAGGCGAGAGAATAAGCGATTTAGTGGCGTTTGAAAAGCCAAAACGTGGGCTTACCCTTCCCTTTTTACTCTTTGGAGTGGGGTTTTGTACATTTTCAAACATAGCGGTTTCTTATGCAGGGGAATTCTTCGAAAAATTCGGTTTTAATTATTCGGTAGGTAACGAAACAAACCCAAAAGGTATCTTCGGTTTTTTGATAACTGTATTTGCAACCGCCTTTATACCCGCCCTAACCGAAGAATTTTGTTTTAGAGGAATTATATTCGGGTTTTTAAAGAAGTACGGCGATATGTTTGCACTGATTGCTTCCTCTATACTGTTCGGCGTTATGCACGGTAACTTTGAGCAGATGCCGTTTGCAATACTCGTGGGGCTTGTTTTAGGGTTAATCAGGATAAAAACAGGCTCTTTGTGGGGTTCAATAGCACTTCATTTTTACAACAACTTTACCTCTGTTGTTTTTGAGTATGCGTTTGTCGGTGTTTCTGACAGGGTTCAAAATGCATTTTACATTATTTTTTATTCTTTTACACTTCTTTCGGGTGCGGTAAGCGTATATTTGTTTTCTAAAAGAGAAAAAGATTTATATAAAACAACCTATTCTGACACCGTTTCCACCACAAAACAAAAACTTTCATGGTTTTTTACTTCCCCTTTGATTATTTTATTTTTGGTAATATATATAGGACTTTCTTTTAAATACTTTTTTTAGTTAGGATGTAGAATTATGACACTGATGGATTTAGGTATAAAAGCAGAGACCATAAAAGTTTTGGTTTACCTGTTTTCCGCTTTTATAACAATAGGAGCAGTAGTCGCCCTGCTTTTGTGGATAGTAAGAGCTTTGGGGCTTTACAATATGGCACTTAAAGTGGGAAACAGAAAATCTTGGTACGCCTTTCTTCCCTTTCTTAATCTTTCCCTTACGGGAAAAATGGCGGGAAATTACAGAGGAAAAAAAGGTCTTGATTCTTGGCTTTTGTTTTTCTATATAATCTTTTTTGTTTTGGCTATTATTGCTACGGTTATGTTGACGGCGGGCTTTGTTGACCTGCTTTTCAGTGCCGAGGAGGCGTACGCTAACGATACCGAAATAAGTGTTGATGCACTAAGACCTATTATATATGCTTTTGCGGTGTATTTTTGTTCTCTTTTCTTTTTTATAATTTACCGAATATTTATGTATGTCTGTTTATACAGTCTTTACGATGAATTTGACCATAAAAATCGCATTGTTTTTATAGTTTTATCAATTTTATTTAATCCGTTAGTACCGTTTTTCCTGCTTTCCGCAAGCAAAAAGAAAGAGCTTACCTACGAGGATATTAAGGACGGCTTCTTTTTTAGCGAAGAATAATGAATAGAAAATTTATGGCAAGAGCATTAGAACTTGCAAAAAAGTCCTTTGACGAGGGAGAAACACCTGTAGGTGCGGTAGTTGTAAAAGACGGCGTTATAATAGGCGAAGGCAGGAATATGCGTGAGCAAAAGAAAACAGCCTTATCCCACGCAGAGACAGAGGCTATTGACAGTGCGTGTAAAATTTTAGGCGATTGGCGTCTTGACGGTTGTGAGATGTACGTTACGTTAGAGCCGTGCGGTATGTGTGCGGGGGCTATTGTATCTTCAAGAATTTCTACCCTTGTTTTCGGTGCTTACGATTTAAAATACGGCTGTATAGATAGTGTTCTTAATATTAAAGATTACCCGTTGGCAGAGAAAATCGAGGTTTACGGCGGTATTTGCGAGGACGAATGTAAAGCGGTGCTTACCGACTTTTTTAAGGCAGTGAGAAAATGTGAAACAAAAGATAACTGAAATAATAAATAAAGCCGGCATAGAAGATGTCGGCTTTTGTTCTTTTGAAAAAATAAAAACAAAACTTCTTGACTGTAGGGCAACAAACAGACTTCCAAAAAACGCAAAAACGGTTATAATGTGCCTTTTTCCGTATAAGGTAAAGGACGAAAAACCGCAGTATATAAGCCGTTACGCCACAGTCCCCGATTATCATAAGGTTTGCGGTAATTATTTGTCGGAAATAGCAAAAGAACTCAAAAAAGAATTCCCTCAAAATGATTTTGAAACGTTTATTGACAATTCCCCTATCCCCGAAGTCTATACCGCGGCACTGTCGGGACTTGGTGTTTTGGGTGAAAACGGACTGCTTATTAACGAAAAGTACGGCAGTTTTGTCTTTTTAGGTGAGATAGTAACCGACCTGCCTGTTCCCTGTGACGGCGAAATAAAACGGTGTATCGGTTGTAAAAGGTGTAAAGATGTATGCCCTGTAAATAAAGGCGGTACACAGTGCCTTTCGGCGGTAAGCCAGAAAAAAGGCGAACTTACAGACGGTGAGATAAAAGCCCTTAAAAAATACGGAATTTTATGGGGTTGCGATATCTGTGCAGATGTTTGCCCGCTAAACAAAAAGGCTCAAAACACCTATATTAAAGAGTTTATAAAAGGTTATAAAGACAGCTATACATTAGGCGAGGATATAACCTGCCGAGCGTATAACTGGCGGGGAGAAAAGGTAATTAAAAGAAATTATGATATATTAAACGGTTAGCGTACGTAATTTCGTATGTCATCGGTACTTACGCTTCCGAGCATAAATAAGAACGCTATGTAAGAAGGAATACTTGTAACGCACAAAAGTGTTATGTAAACCAAGTTTGGCAGACCGTGTATCATAGAAATAAGAGTGTCAAACAAAAGAGTTATCACAATTGCTCCTACAAGCGGTATAAATACCGTCTTTACCGCGTCAAACTCTGCTTCGCTTACCTTAATAAGTCTGCCTACGTTCAGTCCGCAGGTAAGAAGATTTGAAAAATACATTATTCCTATAAACCCGTTTAGTCCGAAACGCGGTAAAATAATTATTACAAGCACTATTCTTATGGCAGAATCAATAACCGATGTACGAAAGGTAAAGGCTTGCTGGTCAAGACCTTTTAATATGCCGTCCGAAACACTGTCAAGATACATAAGCGGTACAATAGGTGCTAACATACACAACAAAAAGCCTACGTCATTACTTTTATATATAAGCATACCGATTTCTTTGCCGGCAGTCATAAAAACGGCGGCGAATATAAAGGATATTAGGGCGGTGATTCTAAGTATTCCGCCTACGGCATCTCTTACAAGTCCCTTTCTTCCCCTTGCCGCCGCCTCGGACATTTCGGGTATAAGAAGTGTTGAAAGTGAGTTTAAAAGCGTTGACGGGAAAAACAGTATAGGCAACGCCATTCCCTTTATCATACCGAACTGAGAGAGGGCGTTTTGTCCTGTGGTACGGTTTTTAGAAAGACATTTTGGTACTAATATATTTTCTGCCGTTCTAAGAGCCGTATTTAGATACCGACCTAAAGTTATCGGTACTGCTATATGTGCTACCGCCTTTACTATTTTAAACGGCGGTCTTGCCCTGCCCGAAAGATTTTTAAGTTTCCTTTTATCAAAAAGGTACAAAAGTGCGAGGTATACCGCAGACGCAAGTTCCGCCACAGTATCGCCCAAAAGTACTGCACCGCAGGTAAAGGCAAGCCCTTTGTGTGCATACTTCCCCACAAGCAAGAGTACGATTACTATTCTTACGACCTGTTCAAAAAGTTGCGAAAGGGCGGTAGGCGACGCCTTTCTTCTTGCTATAAAGTACCCCCTGAAACAGGACGAAAGTCCCATAAACGGCAGTGAGAGGGAAAGTATTTTTATTGCAGGTACGGCACGCATATCCGAAAGGAAATATTTTGCTATTACCTTTGCACCGAAAACGAGTATTAAGGTGGAAAGAAATGCTATAAGAAGCGTTATTTCTACACATCGGCGAAATATTTTTGCAACGCCCCGTTTTGAGCCTAACGCCAATTCGTCGGCAACAAGACGCGTCACGGCGGTACATATTCCCGATGTTGCAAAGGTGGCGGCAAGCATATAGACCGAAAATACGAGTTGATAAAGTCCTATCCCCTCCGAGCCTATCCGTGATGCAAGCCAGACTTTGAATATTATTCCTATAAATCGTAACAACAGCGACGATACGGTAAGTATCGCCGCATTTTTAATAAAAATGGTTTTTTGTATCATATAAAGCACCCATATAATTGTATGAGCAAAAGAATATAAAAATTTTATATTCTTGAAAAAGTAAGGAAAATATTGTACAATTACAGTGTATAATGTTTTTGGAGGGTGAATTTATGAAATCACCGCTTGCTGATAGGGTAAGACCGCAGACAATAGATGAGGTTGCAGGTCAAAAGCATCTGTTGTCAAAGGGCAAGGTGTTAAGACGGATAATAGATTCAGGCGAGATACCAAACCTTATATTTTACGGGCCGTCGGGCGTGGGAAAAACCACCGTTGCGAAGATAATAGCAAAGATAAGCGATAAAAAACTTTGTTACCTTAACGCCACCACCGCGTCAACCGCCGATATTAAGGAGATAATAGCGTCAATAGGCACTATTGATACAGCAGGCGGAATACTTTTATACCTTGATGAAATACAGTATTTTAATAAAAAGCAACAACAGATACTTTTGTCATATATCGAAACGGGCGATATAACGCTTATAGCGTCCACAACCGAAAACCCGTTTTTTTATGTGTATAACGCGATTTTAAGCCGTTCTACCGTATTTGAGTTTAAGACGCTCAGTACCGACGATATAAAATCGGTGCTATTAAGGGCGGTAGAGGTTATAAATAAAGACGATAATAAGAACATAAGTATAAGTGACGGGGTATTAGCAAAGATTTCAAGGGCATCTGCGGGTGACGTAAGACGGGCGTTAAATATGCTCGAACTCGGCATTATGTTAACCGACGGTGCAGGCGAAAGCGAAATTACCGATGATACGGCTAATCAGATTTTAGAGGGTAATTCGGTAAGGTATGACAGGGACGGCGATGAGCATTACGATATAGTGTCGGCATACCAGAAATCTATGCGTGGCTCTGACCCTGACGCCGCGGTCTACTACCTTGCAAGGCTTCTTGCCGCAGGCGACCTGCCGAGTGCCTGCCGACGGCTTTTGGTGTGTGCAAACGAGGACGTGGGACTTGCGTATCCGCAGATAATACCGATAGTAAAATCGGCGGTGGACACCGCACTCGAAGTAGGACTCCCCGAAGCGAGAATACCTCTTGCAAATGCGGTTATACTTGTCGCGACTTCACCGAAATCAAACTCGGTATATAAAGCGATAAACACTGCTTTATCAGATGTGCAAAGCGGTGTTACGGGGGATATTCCAAGACACCTGCAAAACAAACACTGTGACGGCGAGGACGCCGAAATTAAGGGACAAAACTATCTTTACCCACACGATTACGAAAAACATTATGTAAACCAACAGTATCTGCCCGATAATATTAAAAACCGTAAATACTATGAATTCGGGGATAATAAAAACGAGCAAAAATTTAAGGAATATTGGGACAAAACAAAAAAATAAGGAGGAAACCGTATGACGAGCAGATTGCCCGAAAAAACGCTTATTTTGTGGCAGATACGCTTTACGGCGGTATTTGTCTGCCTAATCGGCGTGATTGCCTTTTTTATTAGATTTAGTTTATGGACTCTTTTGCCTATAGCGTTCTTGGCGGTTTTGGGTGCAATATTTATTCTTTGGTTTCTTCCCCTTTATTTTAAAAGTTTTATAATCACGGTAGACGATACCGCAATAAAGGTTTCAAGGGGTGTGTTTATAAAACTTACTAATATTATGCCGTATCCACGACTTGTGTTTGCACAGAGCTTTTCAACGCCTGTCGCAAGGAAGTTTGGACTGTGCGGTGTAACATTAAGGGCGGCAAGGGGTTTGCTTGTAATTCCTGAAATGGAGAAAGACGATGCTAAGGTACTGCTTGACGGACTTTCGGGAGGTACTGTATAGTGAAAATCACCTTTAAGGCACACCCTATTATGACGCTTACCTACTTAAAACCTTTTTTGTTTGTACTTGTGTTTCCCGTAATAAAGGGTTTGGTACAGTATATAGGTCACCGCCGTGTAAGCGGTATACTTCCGCTTGAAACGGGGCTTTTTATCGGTATTTTGGCTATTGCAATACTTCGGTACCGCTCTTTTTCGGTTACGGTAGATAGGGATAAACTTACTGTAAAAAGCGGTTTTTTATATAAATCAGAGTCGGAAATAAACCTATCAAGACTTTCGAGCGTTTCTTCAAAGCGAAACCCTATAGACGTTCTTTTTAAAAGCGTCACCTTTTCTGTAAATACCGAGGCAGGGCGTCCGTCAAAACCTGATTTTAAGTTTAAACTTTATTTAAGCGACGCAAAACATCTTTCAAAAATACTCTACGGCGAGGAAGAACAAAAGGTAATGCGGTATTCATCGCTTAGAATTGCCGTACTTTCTATGGCAACATCCTCTGCTATTACGGGACTTGTACTCGGCGTTCCCGTTATCAACCGCACAGGTAAACTTTTAGGTCTTGCCCTTTCGGAGATGGTTTTTGATGAGATAAACCAAATTTCGGGCAAAGTAAACACCGTATTCCCACCTGTTGTAAACATTATCACAATAATACTTGCGGTTGCGTATACGGTTTCTTTTTTAACCTCTTTTTTTAAAAATATGCGTTTTAAACTGCGTATGAGTGATGAAAAGGTGGAAATACAGTCGGGGTTTTTCGTAAGAAGACGCACCGAGTTTAAAAAATCGGCGGTTAAAAATATTTGTATGGAGCAGTCGCCTATAATGCGTCCTTTTAAAATGTTTACTATGCGTGCCGCAATAGGCGGTTACGGTGACGGCAAGGGCGAAAAGGCGGTAATAGTACCTGTCGGCAGACTAAGAGAATTAAAAAGGCAGTTTGCCGAACACTTTAGTTTTCTGCAAACCGATAAAGAACCCATAACCGCAGAACACAATAAACTTAACATAAGAAGATTTTTATGGCTTCCGCAACTGTATGCGGGTTTGGATATAACCGTGTCGGTGGTGTCAATACTGATCTTCCCCTACTTTGACCGTATGGTTTTGTTTTTGGGTACGGTTCTTATGGGCATTATAATTTACTACGGCAGTCTTTCCTACCGAAATATGAAGTACGGCAGACTGTCACTTTCCGAAAACATTTTTGCAAGCAATTCGGTAAGGCTTACCGTCAGGGAACTTTACTGCAAAAAGGGTGACATAGGTACAATAAAGATAATTCGCACACTTCCCGATATAAAGTACAACGCCTGCAAGGTGCAGTTGGTGGTACGTTCGGAGAGTGCCGATAAAATTACCGTTAGAAACCTCGATTACAACACCGTTATAAAAGAAATAGAACAATGTTTTGAAATAAAGGTATAAAACCTGCAAGCAAGGAAACAATAACCCTGAAAATATATTGTTTCACGTGAAACATCGAGGGATACTATGACTGTTTGTATAAATTGTTTGTGGGCTTTTTTGGTCGGAGGTGCTTTGTGTACGGTAGGTCAGGTGCTTATCGACTATACAAAACTAACCCCTGCACGAATTTTGGTTTCGTATGTCGTCATAGGCGTAGTCCTTACTGCAATAGGTGTTTATGACCCGCTTGTTAAGTTTGCGGGTGCGGGTGCTACCGTACCGCTTACGGGTTTCGGTTACAGCCTTGCAATGGGAATTAAAGAGGGTATAAAACAGTACGGCATAATGGGAATATTAAGCGGAGGACTTACCGCAACGTCGGCAGGAATAGCCGCCGCGATATTCTTCGGACTGATTATGGCACTCATATTCAAACCGGGTGACAAATAAAAAATTCCCCACACGGGGGATTTTTTTATTTTAGTTTTTAGTAGGGGCGGATGCCCACATCCGCCCGTTTTTAGTTTTTAGCGTTAAGGTGTCCTGCGGACGGCACTAGAAACTAATTTATTTTTTTATTTACAAGATAGAACTATAATGTTATAATAGCCTTAATGTTTCACGTGAAACAACCAATATACTATAATATATATTATATTATATACTATATTATACATAATTAAGGGGCGTGCATTTTGGGTAAAATTATTTCCATTGTAAATCAAAAAGGCGGTGTGGGTAAGACCACAACCGCAGTAAACCTTGCCGCAGGAGTGGGTATGTGCGGGAAAAAGGTGCTACTTGTAGACGCAGACCCGCAGGGCAACTCAACAAGCGGTTACGGTATAAATAAAAAGGATATGACCGTCACATGCTACGAACTGCTTATAGGCAATGCAAAAATAGAAAGCACCGTCAGAAGCACAGATTTTGAAAACGTCGATATAGTCCCCTCGTCAATGGACCTTGCCGCCGCCGAGGTAGACCTTATTGAAACCGAACACCGCGAGGCACAGCTTAAATTTGCACTTTCAACGGTAAGAGAAAAGTATGACTACATATTTATAGATTGTCCCCCGTCACTCGGTCTTATAACGATAAACGCACTTAACGCAAGCGATACCGTTTTAGTGCCTATACAGTGCGAATACTTTGCATTAGAGGGACTCTCTCAACTTATGGCGTCGGTGCGTCAGGTAAAAAGGCTTTATAACCCCACCCTTGAAATAGAGGGTATAGTCCTTACAATGTATGACGGCAGACTCAACCTTACCCAACAGGTAGTAGGCGAAATAAAGAAGTATTTTGCAAATAAACTGTATAAAACGGCAATACCCCGTGCCGTAAGACTTTCCGAAGCACCGAGTTACGGTATGCCAATACAGTATTACGATAAACGCTCAAAGGGTGCAGACGCCTACAACGACCTTGCAAAAGAGTTTTTAAAGAAGAACAGGAGATAAAAATATGGCAGTAAAAAAAGGTGGACTTGGCAGAGGACTTGATTCCCTCTTTAACGAAAACGCAAACGATAATGACGGTGCGGTTACCGTAAAACTTAACGAAATAGAGCCTAACCGCGGACAACCCCGTAAAGATTTTGACGAGCAAGCCCTCTCGGAACTTGCCGACAGTATTTCAAAACACGGTCTTATCCAGCCTATAACAGTACGTCCTACAACGGGCGGTACATATCAGATAATAGCAGGCGAACGCAGATGGCGTGCATGCCGTATGGCAGGACTTAAGGAAGTACCCGTTGTGATAAAGGAAATTGACGATAAAACCCTTATGGAATTGGCACTCATAGAAAACCTGCAACGTGAGGACTTAAACGCGGTCGAGGAGGCTCTCGGTTATAAAAATTTAATTGATACATACGGTCTTACCCAAGAACAGGTCGCCGAACAGGTCGGCAAGTCAAGAAGTGCCGTTACAAACGCTTTAAGACTTTTGAATTTGTATGACGCCGAACTTGAGGCTTTGCGATTAGGTACAATCTCGGCAGGTCACGCAAGGGCGTTGCTTTCCTGCGACGATGAGGAAACACGCAAGCGTATGCTTTTGCTCGCGTCCGACGGTGCGTCGGTACGCGACCTCGAAAGAATGGCGTCAGGCTCTAAAAAGGCAAACAAACCGTCGGGCGTTAAAAAGAAAAAGGACACCTATTACAGTGAAGTGGAACTTTCTCTTAAAAACGAACTGCACCGAAAGGTTTACATAAAACCGACAGGCAACGGCAAAGGCACCCTCACCATAGAGTTTTACAGTGATAAAGAACTCGCAGACTTCGCCAAACGTCTCGCAGATTAGATGAAAATTTGACAAAACTTTACAAAGTATGGTATAATAAACAGCGGTATTTGGGCTTGGAAGATACGGAAACGTTACATATTCTAACCTTGTACCCTTAAAGGTTACCATAACGGTAGGCGGTTAGTCCTCTTCTTTAAAGAGGGCAACTTTTCGCCCTCGGAAAGGGGGCGGTGCTTATGGTTACATACAGTGAACTCTTTTTATTGCTCACTTTACTTGTTTCTGTTATAGCACTTGTTATTGATATAACAAAAAAGAAATAAACCGCCCTCTGCTCAAAAAGTGCGGTTTATTTCTTTAAACTTCATTTGAAGGGCTAACCGTCTATTCGGTAACCTTTATGTTATTATTATAGCACAAATACACAATTTGTCAATCTTTTAAATTTATATAAAGGAATTAGTATGCAAAAAGGTATTATAAAAAGAGGAAAGCAGTTGTGGAACTTCTTTTCTCTATACGAAAAAATTTGGTTTTTCAGTATTTTAGTGCTTGCCGTAGTTTTCGCTTTTTTGTTTCCCGAGGAGGAAGTAAACGGCGTAAACGGCTCAGTTATAATGTCGCTGTATCTTGCCGATATATTTTTTAATATACTTTGTGAACTTCTTATTTCAAAGCAAAGCAAGTGGAATTTTATAGTTTCGCTTTTTGTGGAAGTAACAGAAATAGTAACCTGCGTAATATTGGCGTACAGGTTTGCCACTATGGCGTCTACCCTGTTTTTCTGGCTGCCGATAGATATTGTCAGTTTTATAAATTGGCATAAACACCCCGACCGAAAGGAAAAAGAACTCACACAGGTAAGGAAGTTAAGCGGACTTGCAGAACTTGCGGTTGTATCGGGTATAGTACTCTGGACGGTAGGCGTAGGTTATTTCCTTACAACACTCGATATAGGTACAGACTTTTTCGGCGGTAACATTGTTATAGAAACGGTTATCTGCTATCTTGACGCCTGCGTTTCGGCGGTGGGCATAGCAAACGGTGTGTTTATTTTGTTGCGTTACCGTGAACAGTGGATAGCGTGGTATATAAGTACTGCACTTGAAACGGTTATAAATATACTGTCGGGACAGTATGTACTGTTAGTCTTGAAAGCAGGGTATCTTACTAATACGACTTACGGTTATATTAAATGGACAAAATATATAAAAGACCGTAAAAAAGAGCCGTAAAAACATATTTTAACCCTATAATTAACGCTAAATTTCGGTTTTTGCAAAAAATTTGAAAAAATTGAAAAAAAGTGTTGACAAAGGGGGATGTATGTGGTAATATAATCAGGCGTCCGAAA
>JAKSQC010000011.1 GCA_024404325.1 Clostridia bacterium | reverse complement strand
GACTCGAACCCCGGACCAACCGGTTATGAGCCGGTTGCTCTAACCAACTGAGCTACTGGTCCAAATTTAACCTATCGTTTTTCGCCGACAGCAAGATATATTATATACGCTATTATTCAATTTGTCAATACAAAATCTCAAATTTTTTCACTTAAAATAACCGCACCTAACAAGGTGCGGTTATTAGTTATTCTAAATACTATTTATCGTGCTTTTTAAAACCGTGTCTTTCTTTACCGCCGTTACGGTGAGGTTTACGGTCAGGGCTATCTGCATCGTCTTCTACAACTGCACCGTTTACCTCAACAAGTGCATCTCTGCGGGAAAGATTTATTCTTCCCTGATCGTCTATTTCAGTTACCTTTACAAGTACCTGATCGCCTACGGAAACAACATCCTCTACCTTTTCAACACGCTTAACGTCGAGTTTTGATATGTGTACAAGTCCTTCCTTACCAGGGGCTATTTCAACAAATGCACCGAAGGTCATAAGTCTTGTAACCTTACCGCTGTATATAGCACCGATTTCAGGGTCATTTGCAATAAGTTCTATTATTGAAATTGCCTGTTTAGCCTTTTCGGTGTCAAGACCTGCAACGTAAACGTGACCGTCTTCTTCAATGGTAATAGTACACTCGCACTGCTCTTGAATAGACTGTATAACCTTACCCTGCTTACCGATGACGTCGCCTATTTTATCAGGGCTGATTGTAGTAGTAAGCATCTTTGGTGCATACTTTGAAAGTTCAGTACGCGGCGATGCTATTGCTTTTAACATAATTTCATCAAGTATATAAACCCTTGCTTTATGCGTCTTAGCAAAAGCCTCTTTTATTATTTCAGGTGTAAGACCGTGTACCTTTAAATCCATTTGGATAGCAGTAATACCCTTATGAGTACCTGCAACCTTAAAGTCCATATCACCGTAGAAATCTTCAAGGCCCTGAATATCTACCATTGTCATAAAGTCGCCATAAACACCCTCATCACCCGTGATAAGTCCGCAGGATATACCTGCTACCGGTGCTTTTATCGGGACACCTGCTGCCATAAGTGCAAGTGTTGAACCGCAGATAGAACCCTGTGAAGTAGAACCGTTTGAAGAAAGGACTTCCGATACAACACGAATAGCATACGGGAAATCTTCAACACTCGGTATTACAGGTACCAAAGCACGCTCTGCCAATGCACCGTGACCGATTTCTCTGCGTCCCGGTCCTCTTGACGGCTTTGTTTCGCCAACAGAATATGACGGGAAATTATAATGATGAATATAACGTTTTTGTGTATCCTCATCAAGACCGTCAAGTTTCTGTGCCTCGCTAATCGGTGCTAATGTTGCAACCGAAAGCACCTGAGTTTGACCTCTTGTAAACATACCCGAACCGTGTGTACGCGGTAAAAGGTCTATCTGAGCGTTAAGAGGACGAATTTCGTCAATACCTCTGCCGTCAACACGCTTATGCTCGTCCTTAAGCCAAGAACGTACTACGTGTTTTTGCACAAGATACATAATTTCCTCTATCTTGCCTTCGCTTCCCTCGAATTTTTCATCAAACTTCTCGTGAACTGCATCATAAATAGGTAAAAGTGCGGCATCACGGACGTTTTTATCATCGGTATCAAGAGCCTTTTTAACATCCTCAATACAGAAACTTTCGATTTCTGCGAAAATCTCAGGGTCGGGATTGCTTGACTCAAACTCAAACTTCGGCTTGCCTATTTCTGCAACGATACCGTTTATAAACTGTACTATTTCCTGATTTACCTTATGACCTGCCATTATGCAGTCAAACATCAAATCGTCCTCAATTTCGTTACCGCCTGCCTCTATCATTGCTACCAAATCGGCAGTTGAAGAAACGGTAAGATTAAGGTCGCTTTTTTCTCGCTGTTCAAGTGTAGGATTAATAACTATCTCACCGTCAACAAGACCTACGCTTGTGCTTGCGATAGGTCCGTCCCACGGAATATCCGATACCGCTATTGCGGCAGATACGCCGATTGCGGCAGTAATTTCAGGCGAACAGTCAGGGTCAACAGACATAACCGTTGCTACTACCGAGCAATCGTTTCTCATATCTTTCGGGAAAAGAGGACGGATAGGTCTGTCAATACAACGTGAAGAAAGTATTGCCTTTTCACTTGCCCTACCCTCTCTTCTTTGGAAAGAGCCGGGAAAACGGCCTACTGCGTACATTTTTTCCTCATAATCAACCGAAAGCGGGAAAAAGTCCACACCCTCACGTGGCTTGTCAGATGCGGTTACGGTACAAAGTACGCTTGTTTCACCGTAACTTGCCATAAATGCCGCATTTGCAAGCTGTGCCATTTTGCCCGTTTCAAGTTTAAACGGACGTCCTGCAATTGTTGTTTCATAAACCTTGTAGTTTTCAAACATTACTAAAACTCTCCTTTTTATTCTTTATAATCGGAGATTTTCTGTGTTTTAGCAATAAATCCAACACCTGATTTTCAGATGCTCGATTTACCGCTAAACCTTGAAAATCTATCCGACCTGTATATCTCAGCATTTAAACCCAGTTCGAGTTTAAATGCCGAGGTATAAAGCAAACCGGACGTTGCGGTCCGGTTTGTTCTTTAAAAAATTACTTACGAAGACCGAGTTTCTTAACGATAGCACGGTATCTTTCGATATCATTCTTCTGAAGGTACGCAAGAAGATTTCTTCTGTGACCTACCATTTTAAGAAGACCTCTGCGGGAATGATGGTCCTTTTTATGGATAGCAAGATGTGCGTTAAGTTCGTTTATACGGTTAGTGAGAAGTGCAATCTGTACTTCCGGAGAACCTGTATCTCCCTCGTGAATAGCATAATCAGCGATGATTTTCTGCTTTGTTTCGTTAGTCATTCTTTTTCACTCCTTTTTAAAATTTGTCCGCCATAGTCCGAGCAAAAGGCCGTGAGTGTTCCGTAAATACGGCAGACGCCAAAAGCTCAGAATACGGTAGCTTGCATATTATACCACATCTTACCGAAAAAGTAAAGCATTATTTAAAGCACAATTAAATCTTTTGGACTTTTTGTTATATCAACACATCCGTTTTCTGTTACAAAAACCATATCTTCTATTCTTACGCCGAATTTATTTTCAATATAAATACCCGGTTCAACCGTCATAACAGTTCCCGCTTTGAGTTCTTGCTTACAAACCGTATTTAACGCGGGATTTTCGTGTATCTCTATGCCTACGCTATGACCAAGCCCGTGACCGAAGCAACCGTCATAACCCGCATTTGCTATTATATCGCGTGCGATTTTATCTATATCACAACATACAGCACCCTGTTTTATTGCTTTAATAGACTGCGTTTGTGCCTTTAAAACAGTATCATATACCCTTTTTTGTTCATCGGATATATTGCCTACCGCAACCGTTCTTGTCATATCCGAGCGGTAGCCGTTATAAACTGCACCGAAATCCATTGTTACAAAATCGCCGTTTTCTATTTTTTTATCTGTCGGGACGCCGTGAGGCAGTGACGAATTTTTACCCGAAACAACTATAAAATCAAAAGAAACACCCTCACTGCCGAGTTTCCGCATAAAAAACTCCATATCGAGCATAACTTCTTTTTCGGTCATACCTGCCTTTATTCTTTTAAGTATATAGGAATATGTTTCGTCGGTAAATTGCTGTGCTTTTTTAATACATTCAAGTTCTTCTTTTTCCTTTACACTCCGCATTTCCCTTATAAGCGTATCTGCAAAGTTATCGTTTGACACTTCAAAACCTGAAAAAGAATTTTTTAAACTGAAAAATTCATCTATACTCATATAAGAAGTTTCAACAAATAACTTTTTTATATTATTTTGCAAAAAAATTTCATTTATATCGGTTATTCTTTTTTTTAGCAGTTTTACCTGCATACTGTCTACCTCTGACTTTGCTTTTTCATAGTACCTGAAATCTATAAGCAGTGTTGCACTGCTTTTACTTATTACTATATAACCTGCACTCGACTTGAAACCCGTAAGATAAAATCTTACGCTATCGCTTGTAATAAGTACAGCAGTATTTGTATCTAAATTATTCTGTATTTTTTCAACTCTTGTTTTAATCATATAAACACCTAAAAACACAGGCGGTGCTTAAAGCACCGCCAAAATGTTATTTATCCTCTTTTTGAATGTCAATATCAGCTATAATTACGTTTACTTTCGTAACGACAGTACCGGTCATAGTTTGTATCTTATCCTTAACGTTTTGCTGAACAGCCTCGGCAACCTCTCTTACCTTCGCCGACTGCTTTACGCAGATATAAACATTTATATCTATCGCACCGTTTACATTCTCGACCTTTACTCCTTTAAATGCACTTTTATTCTTAACTGCATCCTTAAGGTCTATTGCTTTTTTGGAGAGCGACGCAACACCGTCTATCTCACAAGCCGCAATTTCAGCCATTTTCTCAAGTACCTCTGTGCTTACCGTAAGTTCGGTTTTATTGTCCTGCATAGGTCATACCTCCGTGCTTATAATACATATTACAAATATATTATAACACATTTTTTAAAAAGCACAACTATTTTACGGTAACAATTTTAATATTTCCGAGTTCCACTTCGCTTTCAGACGTCACAATGTCCTGTATTTGCAGAGTTTGAGCGGTTGTAAGACCGTCTGATTTTACTACAACATTTATGTTTTTATCACCTATTACGACCACTGCTTTTTCAAACCCTTTTGCTTTAAGCAGTGTTTCAATATCATTTTCCTTTTCTATTGTTGCCGCAATTTCATTTATCTTTTGCATAGCTGTCTTTTTATCTTCTTCGGTCAAATTATCTGTGTCGAGCAGTTCCTCAACTGCCTTTTTTGCATTTTCAAGTGCCGTTTTGCGTCCTTTTTTGGCATCGGCAAAATAGTCTGTTTTTGTGTCTGCCTTTGCCGACGTTTCAACCGCACTTGATGTATCCTTTTTACTGTTTACATAGGTTGCTTCGCCTAAATATTTGTTTGTTGATGAGAATTTCATATTAAGCCATACTGCCGCCCCTAAAACCAATACCATAAGGGCGAGTACTGCCTGACCTTTTCCGAAAACCTTACCTTTTTTCATATGTATTTCCTCCTGTTATATAAACTCTTTTAGTTGTAATATTAAGTGCCGCCGTAATAGCACCCTCTATTTTTTCTGCGACACTTTCGTCGTCACCGTTTCGACAGATTACGGCAACACCTCTTATATTTGGCATAAGTTCGGTTATCACAAGCGGTTTTTCACCGCCGTTTGAATCTTTTACGGTTATATACGACTGCGATACGCTTTCACTGCTTTGTTCGGTATTGCTTCCGCTCGTGCTCGACAAGTCAGACTGTTTTGAATCTGCGTAAGAATACTTAACAGAACTGTCAAGGGTTACTACCACAGTAGCATTACTGTCACCCGTTATACTCTCTACTATTGACCTTACACCCTCCTTTATAAGTTCTCGGTATTCTTCTGTACTGATACTGCCTTCGGAAGTTACTTCGGTTTTTTTGTTTTCCTTTTTTGGCATTACCGAGGAAATGAAAATAAGAAATATACCGATAAACCCGACTGCTATGAGTACCTTTGGATTTTTAAGTTTTAATACCGTCCTTTTAATGTTTTCATTCACCATTTATTACTATCACCTCATAGGTATCAGACTGACCGAGTACTTCGTATATATCTTCCTTAGAGTGTGACGAATAAACTATGACTTTACTAATAATTATGCTTTTGTCATCCAATTTATCCGTACAAACTGTTATTTTTGTAAATTCGATATTATTTTTTTCGAGTGCGTTTGAAAATAGAAGTTCTGCTTGAGCCTTTACGGTTTCTTCCGAAACATATCCGTTTTCGCCTGAAACGTCAATATTAAAGTCTATTTTTCCTATTGCCAAGAGGGATGAAAAAATGCAACAGACAAATATCAGTGCAAATACGTATTTTATCGGTTTTTCAAAAGCACCGTCGGGACTTAAAGACAAAATACCGCCCATAAGCACACACACACTGCAAAATGCCATTACAAAACAGAGCAGACCGTTCATACCGTTTTACCCGCATTGACGGTTACACACAGTGAAATAATAAACATACCAACCGTTAGTAATACCGCACCTAAAAGCAGCGATAACATACTGTCTACCGCCTTTAAAAGCCCTGAAATTTTTTTTAGAGAAAACATTTCGCTCGTCCCGCTGCACACAAGCATAACCGCCCTCCACATAAGAAGTTCCGCTATTATCGGCAACATCATTACCGCAAGTGCAACCACACCGTAAATACCGATAGATGAACGAAGTAGGGAGAGTGATGCGGTTATTGCGGATACAGATTCGGACAGTGCCGTTCCCGCTACGGGGACGGCAGTACCGAGAATAAATTTAGCCGTTTTCACAGTAACACTGTCGGCGGCGGAATTAACTGCGGTTTGAATACTTAAAATTCCGACAAAAACGGTTGATATAAGGGAGAGTATCCACGTTGCGATTTTTTTAACCGACTGCACTATGCCTGCCTGTCCTGTAAGAGGCGATACCCCTATACTGACGCTCATACCTAAATATGCACCCATTAAGGGCAATACCGTATGTGATGCTACCGCCATAACGCATTCACTTGCACCTAAAAGCAACGCACTCATTGACACAGATGTTACCGCCGCACCCGAAAGTGCGACAACCCCTGCAAATACCGGTATAAAACTAAGCATAAACGTACTACAACCCTTTACCGTTTCTACCGCCACAGATACCGCTGACCATACGTCAGATGCGATTATTGCAGTTACCGCAAGTGTTCCCGCATAAATTGCGACTGTAAAGCGTTTTTCATCAGCACCGAATGAGGTTACGGCAGATGTCACCATAATAATACCGAGTATTGCCACACCCGACCTTACAGGTCTTACCGCACCTTTGGTTAAAAATGACCATATATGCTTAAAAACGTTTTCGCTTGTAAGTGTGTTTACCCAGTCTGATTTTGATATGTCAAGTCCGTTTTGTTCAAAAAAGTTTCTTGCTTCTTCACTTAAGGAATTTTTAAGTTCTTCAGCACCTGATATTTCATATTGCTTTTTGTAATCGCCGTCTTCTGCACAAACGGGCAAAGAAAACAAACAAAGCAAAAGTAAAAATATAAGTATTATTTTTTTCATAGTCCTGCAAACCCAAGTGCCGTTTCAAGCACCGTACACATAAGCGGAACAGACAGTACAAACACCGCACATTTGCCCGCAAGTTCGGCTTTTGATGCTAAAGATGTCTGTCCGAAATCTCTGCAAGTATCGGCTACAAAGCCTGAAATATACGCTATGCCGAGTGCCTTTAGGGCGGTTGCAAAATAAACAGACGATATACCGCTTTTTTCTATCAGTTCCCGTATCTTTACTATCGACGGAAATACGTTTTTAATTACTATAACTAAAACCGCAACCGCCGTCACTGCCACTATCATTACCGCATATTCGGGACGGTACTGATTTAGCAGTACCGCTATTGTTGCACTAACAACAAGTATTGCGAGTATCTTAAACAGTTCAGAAATCACAGTCCGAACAACCCCTTTACGGTGGAAAAAAGGTCGGCTATTGAGTTTACTACCATAAGAAGAACAACAACAAGTCCCGCAAGGGTAGTAAGCATCGCCTGTTCCTCCCTGCCCGAACGCATAAGCAGTTGATTGAGTACCGTAACTATTATGCCTATAGCGGCTATTTTAAAGATAAAATCAACGTCCATTTTCGTTACCTTCTAAATTATCATTATGCACAGTGCCAATGCACCGCAAAAGCCGAAAGTACGCCATAACTTTGACTTCTCGTTTACAATTTTCTGTGCTGAGTTTATCCTGTTTGACATTAAGTCCATATACATCTCTATACGCTCACATTCACGCTTGCCTACCGCACTGCCAAGCGATGAAAAAAATTCGTTGATAACCTTTTTATCTTCACCGTTTATGCCGTATTCAACCGCTTTTGCCCTGCTTCCGTTTACCCTTACCGCACCGCAGTCTTTAAAACTGTCATTTAATATTTCGGGTAGCTCGTCTGCACCAAAGTTTATTTTTTGCTTTAACGTTTCCATACCGCTATGTACTTTTTTTAGTTGCTCTACACGTTTTATATAGATGTATGACCTGTAAAAGCCTATAGCCGTACCCGAAAACATTATAAATAACATTCCGATTATCTTAACAACCCAGTTCACATAAAATCTCCTTTACAGATAAAATTTCAGGTGCTTTTCCTATTTCCCCCGAAAGCATTGCCACCTGCGACACAGCACCTGACCTTAAAAGTCCGTTAGTGACACTTCTTGTAAGCAGGTCGGATATACTTCCTGCGTGGGCAGTTGTTATAACCGAAACACCCGCATTGAAACTGTCTGACACACTTAAAAGTTCTTGTCTTGTGCCTATTTCATCAAAAGCCACTATATTCGGAAAAAGCGTTCTTACCGCAATTTCCACACCGAGAGCCTTGTTTTGTATCATTAAAATATCGGTGTTTACCCCAAGGTCGTTGATACTTTCTCCCAAAAAACTTCCCGAAAGTTCTCCTCTGCTGTCTATTACCGCCACCCTAAGGTATTTGTCCGACGAAAGTTGACGGATAAGGTCTCTTAATATGGTTGTTTTTCCGCTTCCCGGACGCCCTGCTATTAGAAGTCCGTTGCCGTTATAACTGTCAAAAAGAGCGTCCGCACAGCCTAAAACTTCGTGTGCTATTCTTATATTTATTGATGATACGTTCTTAAAATTTCCCTGCTCGTCAAATGTTCCGCATATACCTGCCCTATGTCCCGAACGCATCTTTATGTAACCGTTTTTAAGTTCCCCAGTATGTGCATAAACCGAATCGTTGCACAATAGCATAAAACTTTCTTTAAGGTCTTTTTTATCCGACTTTAAAATGTCCGCATTTATGTAATCGCACACCGTACCGTCTTTTTTTACAAAGTAGGTTTTTCCGTCTACGGTAAGACAAACAGGCAGTCCCGTGCGAAGTCTTATTTCCTGAACTTTGCATTTTATTTTATCAGGTAAAAATTCAAGTGTCCGCCTTATATTTTCACCTATTCCGTATAGTACACCGTCAAAATTTTTGTTTCCGTTCACTTAAAACACGTCCTTTATTCTTGTCTGTTTAATTCTATGAACGGTTTGTCCTTTGTAGAACAAAAAAACACCTAAATAATTTATTGCTAAAATAAAAATTGTGTGATATAATACGTTTACCACACAAATTTTAATATGTATTATCTTGATGTGTATGTTTTTATCTTTTGGTAAAAATGTATGCTCTATTTAAGCATTTCAAGATAATGCATAAATTTTGTGTGGTAGCAAAACGGAGTCATACATTTTTCAGTGCGTGACTTCGGTTACGCACTTTTTTTATTTTTTGCAGGTGGTAAAAATGGAATGTCTTAATAATTTTTGTATTTATCAAAAAGACGATAAGTGTATGCTTGATGAAATAGAACTCGATATTAACGGCAGTTGTACAGAGTGCATTTATCCCGATATTCCGACAAAAGTGTTGGAATATGAAAAAGAAAAATTAAGGAAAAAATACGAAACGGATATTTACAAATAAATGTATGGCATAAATACAGTACGGGAGGGCTTAAAAGCCTCATAAGTTGATTTAAAGAAATAAACCAAATTTTAAAACCGCTACTCTACCGAAAAGGTAGAGTAGCGGTTTTAAAATTTAAACAAATTATTGTATTCTGTTTTCATACAAATATTCGGGCGAAATATCAATTTCTCCGTCAAGCCATATCGGAATCCCTCTGTCAAGCGAAACGGATTCAAAAACGTTTTTGTCGGCAAGAGGTTTATAACATTCAAACTCTAAAAGATTTTGAAAATCAAAAAGTGCTTTCTTGCCGTTATTGAACGTAATTTTCAGTTTATATAGTCCATTAGGCTGTATTTCAACAACTTTTAATATTTCAGGGAAATTCCCCGCAAAAGCAATATTATCTTTAATATACATAATCGACACCTCACTGTAAAGGAGCAATTTTTCCAAAAGGTTGCATTTTAACGGCATTGTTCCACGCTGAATACAACTCATCTTCGTGAATAGCCGCCCACGCCTGTACCATTCGCAATTGTTTTATAGGTAAATTGCCGGCTAAAAGTTCTCCGTCAATACCTATCGCTGCTTCAAATTCATTATAGTAAACATGAAAATGTGGTTTACTGTGCTGTGTGTTATCATTATAAATCATTTTTATAATAATGTTATAAAATCTGCTTAATTCCGGCAAAATATCACTCCTTGTAAGTTTCTGTTTTTATTATACTTTAATTATGCGGTAATATCAAGATATTTTGATATAAAAAATCTTTCATTACAAATCACCTGACCAAAAACGGGAGGGGCGAACAATGTTCGCCCCTCCCGTTTTTTACATACAAAATTCAGTTTATAACGTCTAGCATCTAGTATCTATCGTCTAGTCATCTATTTCCCAGTTATGCCAGATTGCCTGAACGTCATCGTTTTCCTCTAACATATCAATAAGTTTTTCCATTTTTTGTGCCGTTTCTTCATCATCTATGGTTGTTGTGGTTTGAGGAATGTATTGTACCTCGGCAGAAAGGAATGTATATCCCTTTTCTTCAAGTGCATCTCTTACACTGCCAAGGTCATTAGGCTCAGTGGAAATTTCAAAAACATCACCGTCAAAATTAAAGTCCTCAGCACCTGCTTCAAGTGCCGCTTCCATTACCTCGTCTTCGCTGTGTCCCTCAGCCTCGATTTCGATTATTCCCTTGCGGTCAAACATAAACATAACAGAGCCTGACTGACCTAAATTACCTCCGCACTTATCAAAGTAATGACGTACATCACCCGCCGTTCTGTTGCGGTTATCGGTAAGGGTTTCTACAACCACTGCAACACCGCTCGGTCCGTAGCCCTCGTATATAAGTTCCTCATAGTCATTACCGCCGTCCTCTCCTGCGGCTTTCTTTATTATTCTCTCTATATTATCATTAGGTACATTAGCCGCCTTTGCCTTTGCAATAGCGTCTTTAAGTTTGCTGTTTTCTGCGGGGTTAGGTCCGCCTGCCTTTACTATAACCGCAATTTCTCTGCCTATTTTGGTGAACACCTTTGCTTTTGCGGCATCGGTTTTCTCCTTTTTACGTTTAATATTGTTCCACTTTGAATGTCCTGACATAAAAAACTTCCTTTCGGACTTAATAACTAATTTATTTTATCATAAATCTTTATTCTGTTCAAGTGCTTTTTCACACACTCTTAAAACGTCGCTCATAGACTTTATTTCTCCGCACATACGCCGTAAGTTTGCCGCACCGTTTATACCGCTTAAATACCACGCCGTATGTTTTCTTGCTTCAAGCATAGCAATATGCGGGTCTTTATATTCACACATAAGATTTATCTGCTCTATACACACTTTAAGTCTTTCTTCGAGTGTAGGCTCTATATATTCCCTATTTTCAAAATATGCATTGATACGGTCAAAAACAAACGGATTTCCCATAGCCGACCTGCCTACCATAACAAAATCACAGCCCGTATATTTATACATATTTTCGGCACTTTCCCCGTCACAAACGTCGCCGTTGCCGATAACGGGTATACTTACCGCATTTTTTACCTGCTTTATAATATCAAGGTTTACGGGCGGTGCGTACATTTGTTTTCTCGTCCTTGCGTGTACGGTTATCGCCTTTGCTCCCGCCTGTTCGCAAACTAATGCAAGTTGCGGTGCGTTAAGGTTTTCTTCGTCCCAACCTGCACGCATTTTAACCGTTACGGAAACATCCGAAACGCCTACTACCGCACTTACTATTTCTCCTGCAAGTTCGATGTTTTTCATAAGTGCACTTCCGCCGCCGTTTCCCGCAATTTTAGGCGCAGGGCAACCCATATTTATATCAATAAAATCAGGGTTATATTTTAGTGCTTTGATTGCGGCTTTCGCCATTATATCAGGCTCACAACCGAACAGTTGAGACGCCGATATTCCCTCCGACTTATAACACTTAAGCAAACTCTCCGATTTGCCGTCACCAAGCACTACGCCTTTGGCACTTGTAAGTTCGCCTACGGTAAAAGACGCACCGTATTTTACACATATTTCCCTCATTGCTCTGTCGGCAACACCTGCCATAGGAGCAAGGGCAGAGTATCCCTTTATTTCCAAATTTCCTATCTTCATTATAAGATGAATTATACTTTATAAAATAAATTATGTCAAATTTAAAATTTTTTAGTGACAAAACGGTATAAAAATGGTAAAATATAATTACTTATAACTTAATGTAAAAAGGGGTGGATGTTTTGAAGCTTTTGGCTATTGACGGAAACAGTATAATAAACCGTGCTTTTTACGGCATAAAACTGCTTACAACAAAGGACGGAAAGTATACAAATGCGGTTTACGGTTTTATAAATATTTTAAATAAACTGTTAGAACTTGAACACCCCGACGGTGTGGCAGTTGCCTTTGATTTAAAGTCACCCACATTCCGTCACAAGATGTATGAGCAGTACAAGGCGGGCAGACACGCTATGCCAAACGAACTTGCCGAACAGTTCCCAACCCTTAAAAATTGGCTTACCCTTGCAGGTTACAGTTGCATTGAATGTGAGGGCTTTGAGGCAGACGATATTTTAGGCACTCTTGCAAGGTCTGCTAAAGAAAACGGAAACGAGTGTGTAATAGCAACGGGTGACCGCGACTCTTTGCAACTTGTATCGGATAACACAAGAGTTTTACTTACCGCCACCAAGATGGGAAAACCCGAAATAATAAATTATACGCCTGATGCAGTTTTAGAGCGTTACGGGGTTACGCCTAAAGAAATGATAGAATTAAAGGCACTTATGGGCGATTCTTCCGACAATATCCCCGGTGTGTCGGGTGTAGGCGAGAAAACCGCTACCGACCTTGTATCGCGTTTTCACAGTATTGATTATATCTACGAAAATATTGACACGTTAGATATTAAAGACAGTGTAAAACGAAAACTCATAGACGGAAAGGAAAGTGCTTATCTTAGCCGTACTCTCGGCACAATATGTCTTACAGCACCCATAAGCACAGATTTTGACGGTTACAAAACAAGACCAATGGAAACGCAGAAACTGTCTGCACTTATGACCTCACTTGAGTTTTTTAAACTTATGGAACGTATGGGAATAAAACCGTCGGCAAGTATAGAAAATACAGAAAAATCTGATAGCAAACAGTCTTTTACCGTCTGTGAGTTTTTAAGTGATATAAAAAAAGCGGATATCTTTGAAAGTGACGGTATTTATTCGGTAGTTTCAGATAAAAAAGTTTTTAAGTGTGACGAAAAACAGTTTAAAGATATTTTAAGTGACGAAAGAACAGAAAAAAGGGTTTACGATTATAAAAATCTTTACAAGAAATATCCCGATATTAAAAACGTTAAATTCGATTTAAGTCTTGCAGGATATCTATGTAACCCGTCATCAAATGATTACAGTCTTGAAAGACTTTGCAAGGAATACAACATTATTGAGCCTGAAATTATCGGTGAAGCCGATGAGAGTATTAAAAATGCGGTTATGTTAAGACTTGCAAGCGACAAACTGACCGAAATTCTAACGCATAGCGATCAGTTAGATTTGTTATACGATATAGAGGTACCTCTTGCAAGGGTACTCGGAGAAATGGAAATTTCAGGGTTTTTGGTTGACTGTAACGGACTTAAAACCGAGGGCGAAGAGTTATCCGAAAAAATAAGCAATATACAAAATGATATATACTCTCTTGCAGGCGAACAGTTTAATATAAATTCGCCAAAGCAGTTAGGTGAAATACTTTTCGGTAAACTCGGTATTCCCACAAAGAAAAAGACAAAAAGCGGTTACAGTACAAATGCCGACGTACTTGAAAGTTTAAAATACGACTTTCCGATAGTAGGTTTGGTGCTTGAATACCGAAAACTTGCAAAGTTAAAGTCTACCTACTGTGACGGACTTTTAAATGCGGTATCACCTGACGGCAGAATACACTCTACCTTTAATCAAACCGAAGCGAGAACGGGCAGGATAAGTTCACTTGAACCAAATCTTCAAAATATACCCGTCCGTACCGACGAGGGCAGGAAACTGCGTAAGTATTTTATTGCTAAAGACGGTTACGTTCTTTGTGATGCCGACTATTCGCAAATAGAACTACGTGTTCTTGCAAGCATTGCAAATGACAGTACTATGATAAATGCATTTAACAGCGGTGCGGATATTCATACAATAACTGCATCGGAGGTCTTTGATATACCTGCCGATATGGTACTTCCTATTATGCGAAGCCGTGCAAAAGCGGTAAATTTCGGTATAGTTTACGGAATAGGTGCATTTTCACTTGCAAAGGATATAGGCGTAAGCAGAGCTGAGGCGGACAGATACATTAAGGACTATCTTGCGACCTACCCTGCGGTAGACGAATATATGAAAAACGTTATAAGCAAGGCTAAACTTGACGGATATGTAACTACCGAGTTTGGCAGACGGCGTTATCTTCCTGAACTTTCTGCATCTAACGGAAACTTGCGGGCATTCGGAGAAAGGGTTGCAAGGAACGCACCGATACAGGGTACTGCGGCTGATATAATAAAAATCGCAATGATAAATGTTAATAACAGACTTAAAAAAGAACTTCCTGACGCAAAACTCATTTTACAGGTACACGATGAACTTATAGTAGAATGTAAGGAAAGCGACAGTAAAGCGGTATGCAGTATTCTTGAAGAAGAAATGCAAAATGCGGCAAAACTGAAAGTAAAACTTTGCGTTGACGCCAACTGCGGTAAAAACTGGTTAGAGGCTAAAGGCTGATGAAGGTTATATTCGTATGTACGGGAAACACCTGCCGAAGTCCTATGGCAGAGGGGTATTTAAAGTCAAAGTTAATAGGCGGTCTTACTGTTTACAGCAGGGGTTTTTGCATAGACGGTATACCGGTAAGCGAAAACTCTGTAAATGCCTGCAAAGAGTACGGCATTGATATATCTTCCCACCGCTCAAAACCGCTTGTGAGAGCAGACCTTGACGCTGATATGTTTATTTGTATGTCACAGGGCCATAAAAACGCACTTCTTAGTATAAATATCCCCGAAGATAAGATTACCGTTTTAGGCGGAGGTATACCCGACCCTTATGACGGCGATATGCAGATTTATCTTGACTGCCGTGACAGTATATTTAAAGAAATTGACCTGCTTATCGACAGTGGGCTTTTTACAGGCTTTAAAATAGAGGAAATAAAAAGACGGCACATACCGAGTATTGCAAAACTCGAAAAAGAATGTTTTACTCAAGGGTGGTCGCAAAATGCCATTGCGGAATCTTTTGCCGCGGGAACAAGATTTTTTGTGGCAGAAAAAAGTTCAAAGGTTATAGGATATATAGGCATAAGTACGGTTTGTGACGAGGGCTATATAACAAACGTAGCCGTATTCCCGAAATACAGAAATATGGGTGTTGCCACGCTTTTAATAGACAGATGTTTTAGACTTGCAAAGGAAAAATCGCTTAAATTTGTATCGCTTGAAGTGCGTCCGTCAAATACAAATGCTTTACGCCTTTATGAAAAATTAGGTTTTGTTTGCGAGGGCAAAAGAAAAGACTTTTACCAAATGCCGAAAGAAGACGCTTATATTATGACAAGAAGGTTTACATCATTATGATAATACTGAGTATTGAGTCATCGTGCGACGAGACTTCTGTCGCGGTAACGAATGGCAGACATATACTTTCAAACATAGTTGCAACTCAAATAGAAAAGCACCGTATTTTCGGCGGTGTTGTGCCTGAAATTGCGTCGCGTATGCACACAGAGGCTATAAGTGCGGTATGCGACGAGGCTATAAGTACGGCTAAAATTACATACAGTGATTTGGACGCAGTTGCGGTAACCTTTGCCCCCGGTCTTATAGGTGCGTTGCTTGTAGGAGTCAACTTTGCAAAAGGACTTAGTATGTCGCTTAATATACCGCTTATTCCCGTCCACCATCTTCGTTCGCACATAGCGGCAAACTATATAGAAAATGACACTTTAGAACCGCCGTTTTTATGTCTTACGGTATCAGGCGGAAATTCCATTATAACCAAAGTAAACGATTATACGCATTTTGAAATTATCGGTTCTACAAAAGACGATGCCGCAGGAGAGTGTTTTGATAAAACCGCAAGGGCGTTAGGTCTACCCTACCCAGGCGGTGTAACCCTCGATAAGATTGCAACTGTCCCCGATTTTAAAAAATATCCCCTGCCCTATCCCAAAATAGAAAACAGTGAATTTGATTTCAGTTTTTCAGGGCTTAAAACGGCGGTTGTAAACCTTGTCCACAACGCATCTCAAAAGGGTACTGAAATCGACATACCGGTACTTGCCGCCACGGTAAGATGTAGGGTATGCGATATGCTGATAGACAACACATTTAAAGCAGTAGAAAAGTACGGTTTTAAAACTTTAGCTCTTGCAGGCGGTGTTTCGGCAAACAGCGAACTGAGAGCAAGAATGACGCAAGAATGTAAGAAAAGAAACATAAAACTTTATTATCCCGAACTAAAATACTGCGGTGACAATGCCGCAATGGTAGGTGTTCAGGGGTATTACGAATATCTTGACGGCAATATGGCAGACGAATCGCTTAATGCTATTGCTACATTACCGATAAATTACAGTGGAGGAAATATATGAAACTTCTTTTAATAGTAAACCCACGTTCAGGGCGTGAAAAAATGCGTACCCAACTGTTAAAGGTCACCGAAATACTTTCGGGTGCGGGTTATGAAATAACGGTCTATCCCACAAAAAAGCAGGGAGATGCTACTGTAAGAGTAAGTAAAATAACGCAAAACGAATTTGATAAAATAGTGGTTTGCGGCGGTGACGGAACATTAAACGAAGTTATAACGGGACTTATGCTTACGGGCGTTAAATGTACATTAGGGTACATACCGTCGGGGACGCTTAACGAGTGGTCATCGGGACTTCACATATCAAGGAATATACCTGTTGCGGCAGCCGACGCCGTATCGGGCAAAGATATAGACCTTGATATAGGTAAATTCGGAGATAAATACTTTTCGTATACTGCGTCTTTCGGAGCATTTACGGAAGCATCGTATTCTGCTTCTCAGGACATCAAAAATGTACTCGGTCAGGCGGCGTATTTTTTCGAGGGAATAAAAAGTCTCGGCAACATAAAGCCTATACATCTGAAATTCAGCAGCGATGAAAAAGAAATTGAGGGCGACTTCTTATTCGGTGCAATTTCAAACTCAATGTCGGTAGGCGGAATAGTGAAATTCAGCGAATCTGCGGTTAAACTTAATGACGGTATGTTTGAGGTTATGCTTGTAAGAAATCCCGAAAACATAATACAGTTTCAAACGATAGTTGACGGTATTTTAAGGCAAGACCTCACAAAAGACGGAATTGAATTTTTCCACACGAAAAAAATCACGGTATCAGGCGGTGAAAACGTACCGTGGACGCTTGACGGCGAATATGCCGAAGGAAAAGACAGTATCACCGTGGAGAATATACACTCTGCAATACATTTAACCGTTCCGCAAGGGGAATAATAAAGTTTGATAATTTGATTTTAGGAGATTATATATGTTTACAAGAGATATTGGGGTTGACCTTGGCACTGCTAATACATTAGTATGCGTTAAGGGTAAAGGAATAATAATGAGAGAACCGTCGGTAGTGGCGTATGACGTAAGAAATGACGCAGTACGTGCGGTAGGTACCGAGGCCAAAGAAATGATAGGCAGAACACCGGGTTCGATAGTAGCGGTACGTCCGCTTAAAGACGGCGTTATTGCCGACTTTGACGTAACTTCCGCAATGCTTAAAAGATTTGTGCGTTTAGCCCTTAAAGGCTCACTTTTTTCAAGGGTGCGTATGGTAATATGTATTCCTGCGGGAGTTACCGAGGTTGAAAGCCGTGCGGTGTACGATGCCGCAAAGCAGGCAGGTGCGGTTGATATTGACCTTGTTGAAGAGCCTATGGCGGCGGCTGTGGGTGCAGGTCTTCCGATATGGGACGCAAGCGGTAATATGGTTGTAGATATCGGCGGCGGTACAAGTGAAGTTGCGGTAATCTCACTCGGAGATATTGTAACCTCACAATCTCTCCGTATTGCAGGTGATGACCTCGACGAAGCAATAATCAACTATGTAAGAAAAAAACATAATCTTCTTATCGGTGAAAGAACCGCGGAACAGATTAAAATAGAGATAGGCTCTGCAAAACCGTACGATAATGAAACCTCAATAGAAATAAAGGGAAGAAACCTTGTTGACGGTCTGCCTAAAAACGTGACAATAACCTCGCAAG
This sequence comes from Clostridia bacterium, assembly GCA_024404325.1. Lineage (GTDB taxonomy): Bacteria > Bacillota > Clostridia > Oscillospirales > Acutalibacteraceae > UBA737. The sequence continues at coordinate 7,871 of JAKSQC010000011.1, read as the reverse complement.
AGGTAAGAGAGGCTATATCTGACCCTATATCACAGATAATAGATACCATTCGTTCAACCCTTGAAAAAACACCGCCTGAACTTTCTGCCGATATTATAGACAGCGGTATTACCCTGACGGGCGGAGGTGCGTTGCTAAGAGGTCTTGCGGAACTTATAGCAGAAGAAACGGGTATGCCTGTAACGGTAGCCTCCAATCCGCTTGACTGCGTAGTGTTAGGTACTGCCAAGCGTCTTGAAGCCGACAGCGGTTTTGATAACTACGTTTTCCGCAGAGGTAAACGTTTCAGATAATACCGAAAGGATATGTTTTAAAAATGCGTTTCTTCTTTCGCAGTAAGCAGTTTAAAATTATAGTATGTATATTTGCGGTAGTTGTTGCTCTTGCTTTAATATTCGGTTATATTGGTACGAGAATGTCACCCCACGCCGATATACTTGCAACCGTTTCAGCACCGTTTCGTTCACTTGCAACAGGTATTAAAAATTCCGTATCTGATTTTTTTACCGCCTATAATGACGGCAACCGTCTTATGCTTGAAAATGCAGAATTAAACGGTGAACTTAACGACCTTAGAAAGCAGATTGCAGATTATAACGAAAAATCTGCACAAAACGATTTTTATAAAAATTATTTAGGTATCAAAGAGACAAATCCCGATTTCGAGTTTACCCCTGCAACACTCATTTCGAGGGACTCAGAAGACCCGTATGCAGGATTTGTAGTAAACAAAGGATATATGTCGGGAATTAAAGCATATGACCCCGTTATAACCGATGCGGGACTTGTAGGTTACATAACCGAAGTAGGTGCAATAACCTCAAAAGTTACTACCGTTTTAAACCCTGACCTTACTTTAGGTGCTCTTGACAACCGTACAAGCGATTCGGGAATAGTCTCAGGCAATCTCCAACTTGCCAAATCAGGACAGTGCAGATTTTCAAATCTTTCAAGGTCTTGCAGTGTAGCAATAGGAGATTATGTGGTAACGTCAGGCGAAGGTATCTTCCCCGACGGTCTGCTTATAGGTACAATAGAATCCATAGGCAGTGATGATTACAACACATCTATATACGCAGATATTAAACCCTTTGTGGAAATATCGAAAATCAGAAATGTTATGATCATAACCTCATTTGACGGTCAGGGCGGTGTAAAACCGAATACCGACAAAGAATAACCAAAAACCTTATTTTTTAAAATACGGTGATTATTTATGATTTCATCTCAAAAAAAATCTGTAGCCTTTGCAACTGTCAACATACTCATTATGTCAGTGCTTTCGCTTTTTCATTCGACCAACATCATACCGATTGCAATAAAGGGGGCTGTCCCTTTTGTGCCTCTTGCCTTTCTTGTAGCCTTATGTATGTTTACGCAGGAAACATCTGCCGTACTTGCAGGGCTTTTGGCAGGTACGCTCACAGACAGTTTTTCCGCAACTTCAACGTGTTTTAACAGTATTATACTTATGCTTATTTCTCTATTTACCGCACTTATCGTACACTACTTTTTTAACAATAACATACGCTCTGCAATGGCGTTATGTATTATTTGCAGTGTTTTTTATTTTGCGGTAAGATGGATTTTTACATATGCTTTTTCGGTATCACAGGCGGAAAGCCTTATATACCTTTTCAGGTATGCTATACCGTCAGCCATTTATACAACGGTTTTTGTAATACCGTTTTACTATCTTGAAAGATTTATTTACAATAAATTTAAAATCTAAAGGAAGGTTATAAGATGCCATTTAAACGCAAACACCAGACAACTCTTACGGTTTTGTCCGTCTTGCTTGTAATTTTAATAGTAGTGTATGCGATACGCATTTATTCCATACAGGTGTCCCACGCTTCCGAATATTCTTCAAGTGCCGGAAGTGCGGCGGTAATCACGGCTGTGCTGAAAGCCCCGAGGGGCGAAATACTTGACCGTTGCGGAAGACAGATAGCGGTAAACCGAGACGGATATAATGTGGTATTTAACAAAGCCTATGTAAAAGACGACCTTAATGATGTTATTTTAGCACTTATAAATCTTTTATCCGAAAGCGGTGCTTCTTGGACGGACAAGTTGCCTATTACATCTGCTCCTCCGTATTCTTATATTGAGGGAGAATCTACCGACCGACTTATAAAACTTTTAGAGGTAGCACACTATGCAACACCTGATGACTGCATAGAGCAGATGACCGAAAAGTATGACCTTAAAAAATACAGTGAAACAGACCGACGCAAAATAATGGGTGTAAGGTACAGTATGGATATAGCCGATTTTTCAATATCCTATCCTTATACGTTTGCAGAAGACATATCCACAGAACTAATGAGAAAAATATCGGAATCGGGCTTTATGCTAAGCGGGGTTACGGTGGATATAGTACCGTTTAGACAATATATTGATACTTCCCTTGCGGTAAACCTTATAGGAACTGTCGGTCCTATCTTTGAGGAAGATTGGGAAGAATACAGCAAAAAAGGTTATTCGTATGATGATAAGGTAGGAAAAAGCGGTATTGAGCTGTGGGCAGAAGAAAGTTTACGGGGTACTGACGGAGAAATTGCCTACTATGTTGATGCCGACGGTAATATACTTAAAAGCCGTGTAACCAAAACACCCGTGGCGGGTAAAACGGTTATGCTTACACTTGATAAAAATATCCAGCGTACCGCTCAGGACTCACTTAAAAATACCGTAACACAACTGCGTTCGGAGGGCGGTACCGCAACTGCGGGAGCGGCGGTAATTGTTGATATAAACACAGGCGGTGTAGTGTGTGCCGCAAACTATCCTACTTATGATTCGGCAACACTCAGCACTAACTATAAAGAACTTTTAAACGATTCACGAAAGCCACTGACGGACAGAGCATTTCAGGGTGTCTACCCGATAGGTTCAACCATTAAGCCCATAGTTGCTACTGCCGCACTTGAAAACGGACTTTATAACATAGGCGAAACCATAAACTGTGTACACACATATAGATTTTTTGATGATTACCAACCGTCGTGTATGCACCGCCACGGTTCAATAGCCCTTACAACAGCACTTTCTAAAAGTTGTAACTACTTCTTTTTTGAACTCGGCAGACGTGTGGGTGCGCTTACACTTACTGACTACTTTAAACAGTTCGGTCTCGGCACTTATACAGGTGTTGAGGTTGATGACAGTGACGGTATACTTATAGAGCCTACCACAAACGGTTTTGGCGGTGACACGCTTCAGATTTCAATAGGTCAGTTAAATGCATTTACACCCTTACAGCTTGCAAACTATGCCGCAACCTTTGCAAACGGCGGTACGCATTACAAGGCAACACTTATAAATAAGATAACGTCTTACGATATGTCACAGACCTTTGATGACGGTACACCCAAAGTTGTAAACAAGGTGAAGATTAGCGAAACTACGGCAAAAGTCATAAAAGAGGGTATGCTTTCCGTTACCGTAGACGGTACGGGACGTGCGGCACTTGGTGACTATCCTATTAAGATAGGCGGTAAAACTGGTACTTCGCAAACAAACAACGGTGCAGACCACAGTACTTTTATAGTTTTTGCTCCCTTTGAACAGCCCGAAATAGCAATCTCGGTGGTACTTGAACACGGAAACTCGGGTTATTCATCGGGTACTTTGGTAAGACAGCTTCTTGATGCATACTTTACCGCATCGGGGAACGACTCACCCGATAAAGTTCCTTACACCGTTTTAGGCTGAAAATAATAGATTATATATTTGACAAATTACAAATTTGTGGTAAAATATATGGTAATACTTTTAGTGTTGTGAGGTGCTTTTATGGGACTGAAATTGGCAATCACCTCCGGTAAGGGCGGAACGGGTAAATCTACCGTATCAACGGCGCTTTCCTTTGCCTTTTCATCACTCGGTAAAAGCGTCCTTTTAATTGATGCAGACGAGGGACTTCGATGTCTTGACTTAATGCTCGGTATGGATAAAGATATAGTTTTCGACCTATCAGATGTTTTGGGGAAGGACGATATTTCAAATGCCGTTTATAAGTGTAACGGTAATGAAAGGATAAGTTTAATACCCGCACCTAATAAATCCGGCGTTATAAAATGCGAAGAATTTGCACAGCTTTTGAAAAAGGCATCATCAGAATATGATGTAGTTATTGTTGATTTTCCCGCGGGGGTTGACTTTTCACTTTATAATGCACTCGGAAAAGATGCGGTTTTTATAACGGTTTGTACCCCCGACCCGATATCCGTAAGGGATGCAGCGTCGGTATATCAAAATCTGCCCGATACATTAAAACACCCGCGTATTATTCTTAACAAATTTAACCCCAAACTCATTAAAAGCGGTACTTATGATAATATTGATGGTATTATTAATACCTGCGGTATGCAACTTTTAGGAATAGTCCCGCAAAGCGACGAACTTATGTTGCTTCCTATATATCATAAACTGAAAAAACACGGAAAACCGTTAAAGGCATTTATAAGAATATGTAAGAGACTTTGCGGTAATGAAGTAAGACTTGTAAAACTAAAAAAATTGTAAATATATAAGGAGAATTCGGTTATGACCATTGCACTCATTGCACATGATGCAAAAAAAGAATTGATGGTACAGTTCTGCATAGCATATTGCGGAATTTTAAGCAGGCACAATATAGTTGCCACAGGTACCACGGGAAAAACTGTTGCAGAGGCGACAGGTCTTGAAATAACCCGTTTTTTAGGCGGTTCACAGGGCGGTGCTCAGCAGATAGCCTCAAGAATAGGCTGTGATGAAATCGACCTTTTACTGTTGTTCCGCGACCCGCTTCGTCCAAAGCCCAACGAGCCTGACGAGCAGGCACTCTTAAGACTTTGTGACGTACACAATATACCCGTTGCCACAAATATAGCCACTGCCGAAGTCCTTATACACGGCTTAGAGCGTGGCGACCTTGATTGGCGTGAAATTGTCAAAAAAAATTAAATTTCGGAGTAAACTTTTATGTCAGAAATTAACCGTGCCGTAAAAGGCACAAACGATATACTGCCGTCTGACTCTCATAAATGGCAGTTTACGGAAAAAACTATGCTCGATATTGCAGGTCTTTACGGTTTCAAAGAAATACGTGTACCTGTCTTTGAGCATACAGAGGTATTCAACAGAAGCGTCGGAGATACAACAGACGTTGTACAAAAGGAAATGTACACCTTTGACGATAAGGGCGGACGTTCACTTACACTTCGTCCCGAACTTACCGCAGGTGTTGTAAGAAGTGCCATTGAAAAGGGACTTATTTACGGCTCACTTCCCGTTAAGGTATGTTATATAGGTGGTTGCTACCGCTATGAAAAGCCTCAGGCAGGCAGACTCAGAGAATTCCATCAGTTTGGTGTTGAGTGCTTTGGTGCGTCCTCCCCTGCCGCAGATGCAGAGGTTATAGCATTGGCTCTCCAAGTACTTACAACCGTAGGCGTACAGAAAATTTCACTTGAAATTAACTCTATCGGTTGTCCTGAGTGCAGAAAATCTTATCACGAGGCACTGAAAAAGTATTTTTCTTCTCATATAGATGAACTGTGCGATACCTGTAAAGACAGGCTATCCCGCAATCCTATGAGAATTCTTGACTGTAAGAGTGAAATATGCTCAAAAATTGCAAAAGACGCACCCGTAGTAATAGACTATCTTTGTGATGACTGTAAAGAACACTTTGAGGGCGTTAAGCGTCACCTTGAGGCGTCGGGCATAAAGTATACTGTAAACCCGCAGATAGTAAGAGGTCTTGATTATTATACAAGAACCGTATTTGAGTTTGTATCGGGTGATATCGGTGCACAGTCTACCGTTTGCGGAGGCGGAAGATATGACGGCCTTATTTCTCAAATGGGCGGTGCCGATGTACCGGCACTCGGTTTCGGTATGGGAATAGAACGTCTTATGCTGTTGCTCGAAAACCAAAATACCGAAATGCCACCTGCCAAAAAGTGTGATATTTATATAGCACCTATGGGCGAAAATGCGAAATTCAAGGCAACGGCACTTTGTAACGCACTTCGCGGTGACGGTTTTGAAGCACAGACGGATATTTGTTCAAGAGGTCTTAAAGCACAGATGAAATATGCAGATAAAATAGGTGCTGTTTTCAGTCTTGTTTTAGGCGATGACGAACTTGAAAGCGGTAAGGGCAAACTTAAAAATATGTTGTCAGGCGAAGAAACGGAAATCATACTTAATAATATCTGTGATGCTCTATTTAAGGCTAAACAAGATTTTGCACTCGATAATCTTACAAATTCAATATCACAAATATAAAACATAAGGACTGTTAAAAACAGTCCTATATTTAAGAGGTGTATCTTTTTGAAGTTAGACAGAATGAATGGAATGAAACGTACCGATTACTGCGGAACGCTTACAAATAATGATAACGGTAAAAAGGTTGTAGTTTGCGGTTGGGTGCAAAGGCAGAGAGATTTAGGCGGTCTTATATTTATTGATTTGCGTGACCGCACAGGAATAATTCAGTTGGCATTTGACGATACGACAGAAAAATCCGTATTTGATAAAGCAAGTACTGTCAGAAGTGAATTTGTACTTATGGCTGAGGGTACTGTACGTATGCGTTCTTCGGTAAATACCGAAATACCGACAGGTGATATCGAAATAGAGGTTACTATCCTAAAAATACTCGGTGAATCGCAAACTCCGCCGTTTGAGGTACTTCCCGATACCGGTGCTAAAGAAGACCTGCGTCTTAAGTACAGGTACTTAGATTTAAGAAGAAGTAATTTGCAAAACAATATAATAATGCGTCATAAAATTGCAAAAGTAACAAGAGATTACTTTGATGAAAACGGTTTTTTAGAGATAGAAACGCCTACACTTATAAAATCAACACCCGAGGGAGCAAGGGACTACCTTGTCCCGTCAAGGGTGCATAAGGGCAGTTTTTTTGCACTTCCGCAGTCACCGCAGATGTACAAGCAGTTGCTTATGCTTTCGGGTTTTGACCGATATATGCAACTTGCCCGCTGTTACAGGGACGAAGACCTGCGTGCCGACAGACAGCCGGAATTCACACAAGTTGACCTTGAAATGTCATTTGTAGAGCGTGAAGATATCTTTGCTGTTGCAGAGGGGTATATAAAAAGACTTTTTAAGGAAGTTTTAAACGTAGACGTCCCCACTCCCCTGCCGAGAATGACATATACCGACGCTATGAATAACTACGGTTCGGACAAGCCCGATACCCGTTTTGATATGAAAATAACCGACCTATCAGATATTGTAAAAGACTGCGGTTTCGGTGTATTTTCGGATACTGTTAAAAACGGCGGTACTGTAAGAGCCATAAATGCAAAAGGCGGTGCGGAAGTCTATACAAGAAAAGAAATAGACAAACTTACCGAAGAGGCAAAGGGTATCGGTGCTAAGGGACTTGCCTTTATCCGCTTTATTGACGATACCCCCACCTGCTCGTTTGCAAAGTTTATGAGTGAAGAACAAATGCAGGCTATTTATGACCGTTTAAATGCCGAAAAGGGAGACGTTATACTGATTATTGCCGACCGCAAGAAAACGGCACTTTCGGTTTTAGGTGCATTGAGGCTTACGGTTGCAAAGCGTCTTAACATAATACCCGATAAATATAATTTCCTTTGGATTACGGAATTCCCGTTTTTTGAATACAATGAGGAAACAGGCGGATACGATGCTATGCATCACCCGTTTACCGCACCGCTTGACGAATGTATCAAATATCTTGATACTGAACCTGAAAAGGTTTTTGCCAATGCTTATGACTTAGTGCTTAACGGCATTGAACTTTCAAGCGGTTCTATCCGTATCACCGACCCCGAACTGCAGGCTCATATGTTTAAAGCACTCGGTTTATCAGA
>JAKSQC010000010.1 GCA_024404325.1 Clostridia bacterium | reverse complement strand
GAATTTATAGTTACAAGCAGACTGTTGGTAACAGGGACTGAAACAACCGCACCTATCGTACTGCCCACTATTAAACAGGCAAAGGTAACGGCAAAAAGTTCTATGACAAACTGAAGTGCCACCTTATATTTTTTCATACCTATTGCCGTCAGCACCCCTATTTCGTACTTACGGTTACGAATACTGAACAAGTTTATTATTATTAAAACAAAAGCACCGATAATGAAAATTACTATAAGAAAATAGGTTGCATATTTTCCAAGCGTTTCTAATTGAGAGATACTTTGTTCATAGTTTGAAACGTCGGCTGAAACCAGCGTATAATTTTCGTCTAAAGTTTCACCGAAAGCATTATAATCTTCAAGGTTTGCAAATATAAAAGTTCCGCTGTATGTGGCAGTCAAAACATTTTCTTCATCGGTGTTGCTGTTTGCAGAAGCCGAAAGAATATTTTTAAGTGCCGTATCGCTTATATAAATATAGTTATCGGTAAATGAAGCATTAGAAGAAGTGTCTTGCGTATCACCCGACTTTGACGTATCGCAAATTCCCACTACGGTGAATTCGTAAACCTCGTCTTCATTATTGGGGTTTTTAAGGGTGAAACTGTTTCCCGTTTCAAGTGAATTTTCATCTGCTAAATTCTTTGAAATTATACAGTTTAATTCTTCACTGTCTGTTTTCAGTACGCCTAACAAAGAAATGTATTCTGGAATGGCGTTTTCATCGCTGTATCCTACTACCGTAAAATCGTTCATTGATGCCATATTGAAGAAAAACTTGTTTGTAATAAAGGTGTCACCGCCTCTGTTTCCAACTTCTCCGTTTGATTCAGGTGGCATAGTTTTCTCAACATTATTGGTGTTTTCATCAGGTGTTTTCTGCGGTTCTTCTTGCGACTCACCGTCAGGCATTTTCGGTTCTTCGGTTTTTTCTTCGCTCGAAGTAAAATCTGAAGAATCTGTTTCCTGCCCGTTTTCAACATCGGTATTCGCAAGATTTACTATTTTATATGAATTTGTTGTTGTTGTGTCCTCTGCCTTTGTGGTCGTTTCCTGTCCGTTTCTTATGTCCCCGTGTTCTTCCCTGAAATCTTTGTTCTGTTTAAAAGAACCCGATACGTCAAGTGGCTCGATATTATCGCCTGCGGCAAAATAAATTGAAGACGAATAATAAAAATTCTTTACAAGTTCATTTCCTGCAAATTCTTTTAATGTATCAAGCGATATGTTTCCGTTTTCCCGCATATTTTTGGAATTAAGCGTTGCCGATATTTCCATATCGTCAGCATACTGCTTTTTAACCGTTTTATTTGCCTGTTTAATTGACAGACCTATACAAGACGATACAGAAAGCAACAATACAACTAAACCTATCAAAATGTTTCTGCCTTTTGCTCTTACAATACAGCGAAAGGCATTTTTTATTATGTACATAACCGTTTTCCTCCTTAATTTATGCCTTGAATTATAACTGCAAAAAAATACATAAAGTTGAAGATTTTGTAAAAAAACGATTAACAATTGTTACAAAAATAAAAACACGCCAATATTTCGGCGTGTTAAAGACTGTTGGCAAAATTATAATTTTTTTGACAAATCGACGCAATGTGACAAATTTTACTCAGTGAATAATATATAGTTATATTAGTCACTTAATCATTTGTTCAACAAAAGCCGTTAAAGTTTCAAGTTGTTTGGCGTCTAATTTCTTAAGTTTTGCTATCAGTTCGTTTAACTGAACAGGGTTACAGGAATCAGTTTCAAAAAATTCAGCGGGAGTTATTTTGAGATAATCACAAATATTAAAAAAGCCTATAAGCGACGGATTGCCCCTACCGCATTCAATATTATTTATATAACAGGGGTTTTGACCTAAAGATAATGACATTTCTCTCGCTGATACACCATACTTTTCTCGTAACGATGATAACCTTAATCTAAATTCGTTGTTATTCAAAATAAACACCTGCCTTTATTATATTATAAGTAATATATAAGGCATAAATAATATATGATATAAATTAAAAGTATTGTAATAATATATGATATACGATATAATAAATAACATAGTGTTTTTTAATCGGCACTAAAAGGAGGAACAAGAAATGAAAAAAATTAAAAAATCTGCATTATCGGTTATTTTGATACTGATAATGGTATTTTTAAACGGTTGCGGTCTTGAAAGTGATTATTCACCGTATAATTACGATAACAAACCGTCTGCAACGGCAGAAAGTCCGTCATATTCAAATAAAACCTCCGCCTATGTTTCTAAGGAAACCGAGTCTGACACGGATAGCAAATTAGTTTACATAACTCCTACAGGTATAAGATATCATTTCAAATCTACCTGTGGCGGTAAAAACAGTTACAGCGTTTCACTTGACAAAGCAATTTCAAGAGGTTATACCCCATGTATGAAATGTGCGAATTAAAGATTGATTATAATAACGAGCATAAAAAAATAAACCGCCCCGCTCTCCAAAGTTAGGCGATTTATTTTTCGTTAATTTTGAGGGCTGACCGTCTATTCGGTAGCCTTTCTGTTTTTATTATAGCATTTTATTCAAATTTGTCAACAGTTATTGATTAAAACTTAAATAAATATATTTATATATTAAAGCGGTTGTGTAAAATTCTTTTCGTCTTTTATTGTATCATAGAACTTTGCAACAGATGCCATCATATACGGTGTAACATAAAGAAATACGAACGGAATTATGCAAAGTATTTCCCAACCTATAAAACTTAAATATAATACAAAAAGTTTACCCTTGTTGCCGTCCATCATAATACGGCTTGCCGTAATAGCCTCGCTTGCCGACATTTCGGGGTGGTCTGCAAGTATGTAAGGCGTCATAGCGTAAGAAAGTGACTTTACAATTCCGGGAATAATGAAAAGCAACGACCAAAGAAAGGTATAAACACCGGTTAAAATTCCCGCAAGACAGTTAGTACCGAAGTTATTAAATCCTTTAAACATATCCTCAAACTGACAGTCCCAATTTCTTACAATTTCAAGATATACTATTGACAAACCTACATTAAATACGCCTGCAAGCACTATTCCTGCTACCTGACCTATACCGACTACCATATTTATTGCAGCCATAATAAGTGCAAATACTATAAACGTGCCGATTGCAATGCCCCACTTACCGCTGAGACTTTGCCTTGCCTGTGATTTTACTATAATTCTGCTATACATAAATATAAGCCCCCTATATTTACAGTATAAAAAAAGAGAAAAACTTTGTCAACAGTTATTTTATTTCCTTATATACCCTTACGGTAAATTGATTGTTGCATTTCGGACATACCGTACTGTGTTTGCCCTTTCTCCTCGGCAGACGCAGTACCGCCTTGCATTTAGGACATTTTTTGTAAATGTGAGATATATCCGCCCTTCTTTGCCTTGCAACCTTAAATTTTCTCACAATACCGTCAAAAACACCCATAACCGCCCTGTTTTCCGCAGAACGCACCTGTATGTTTTTAGATAACACCCTGAAAAATGCGTAAACCACAACTGCATAGCAAATAAGTTGAAGTGCAAGAAGTTTTAAAAAGCAGTTTACAAAAGCAAGCACCACCGATATTCCGAACAGCAGATAAAACATACGGTCTATTCCGTATCTTCCGCTCAAAAACTGCATAAGTTTGTATCTGAAATTCATATATATCCTCTCTTATAATTTCTGTATTTTAATTATATCATTAGAAAACACAAAAATGTTAAGAGAAAATTAAGATATTTATAACTTATTTATGCTCTTGTAAATTTACTCAAAATAATATATAATTTTATAAACAGACTTAAAGGTGGTGCGGTATGTTTGCAAAAATAAAGAGCATAGGTATTTTCGGTATTGATACATATATGATTGAAATAGAGGCTGACGTTTCGGGAGGTTTACCCTGCTTTGATATAGTAGGTCTGCCCGATACTGCGGTCAAAGAGTCAAGAGACCGTGTGCGTTCGGCTATTAAGAATTGCGGATATAAATTTCCCACCGGAAGAATTACCGTTAATTTAGCACCCGCCGATAAGAAAAAAGAGGGGGCTGTTTACGACCTGCCGATACTTCTTGCCATACTTTTGGCATCAAAACAGTTAAATGCCGATGTGAGCGAAAGTGCTTTTATCGGCGAAGTATCTCTTGACGGTAAAATACGCCCCGTCAACGGTATTCTTGCAATGACTATAACCGCAAGCCAAAACGGTATTAAAAATATTTTTATACCGTCGGATACTTCCGCCGAGGGGTGTGCGGTAGAGGGCATTGACGTATACGGTATTGACAGCGTAAAACTGTTAATAGACCATTTAAACGGTGAAAATAAAATTGAAAAAAGCGAATACAAAATAAGCAGTGCCGAAAATATTTCGGACGCAGTTGATTTTAGTGACGTAAAAGGTCAGGTAACGGCAAAAAAGGCACTCGAAGTCGCCGCCGCAGGTGCACATAATATACTTCTTATAGGGCCTCCCGGTTCAGGTAAAAGTATGCTTGCAAAGCGTCTGCCTACCATTCTGCCTGAAATGACATTTGAAGAATCAATAGAAACCACCAAAATACACTCTGTCGCAGGTGTACTTAATAATAAAAACCCCTTTATTTCGGTACGTCCTTTCCGCTCTCCGCACCATACCATTTCGTCAGTCGGTCTTACGGGCGGAGGAAGTATTCCGAAACCCGGTGAAATTTCGCTTGCACATAACGGCGTTTTATTTTTAGACGAACTGCCCGAATTTAAAAGACAGGCTATGGAGGCACTCCGCCAACCGATAGAGGACGGCAGAATAACGGTATCAAGGGCGTCAGGCTCGGCAACGTATCCGAGTGAAATTATGCTTGTCTGTGCTATGAACCCCTGCCCCTGTGGATATTACGGTCACCCGACAAAACAGTGTACCTGTTCTGGGAATATGGTCAGTAAATACCTAAACCGTATTTCAGGGCCTATGCTTGACCGTCTTGACCTGCACGTAGAAGTCCCGCCCGTTGATTATAACTCGCTAAACAGTTCGGTAAAATGCGAAAGTTCTAAAGAAATAAGAGAACGGGTAAACAAAGCAAGACACATTCAGGTGGAAAGGTATAAAGGCACGGGCATTACCTGTAATTCACGGCTTACAAGTGCAATGTTACGGGAATTTTGCGTTATGACCGATGATGCGTCGGAATATTTCAGGCGTAGTTTTGACGAACTCGGACTTTCTGCAAGAGCGTATGACAGAATACTAAAGGTCGCACGCACAATTGCCGACCTTTCAGGTAATGAACTTATAGAAAAAACCGATATTTTTTCCGCAATTCGTTTTAGAAGTCTTGACAGAAAGTACTGGAACGAGTAAAATATATGGGTAATTAAAATTACCCGTTATACCTCAGTATTTAAACTCGAACCAGATTTTGGAACAAGAATTTTCCGCTGTGACTTCGTTAAAATACTCGTAAATCCGTCAGGATTTACTGTGTTTTGTGCCTCGCACAACAAAAAATTCTTTTGTTGCAAAATTCTGCGACCTAAAAGGTGCGGTTTTTTGTGTGGATTTTGGCGAAGCGAAGCACATAAGGCTGACGCCTATGGGCGACAATGAGCCGAAAGACGCCTAAAAACCGCCCTTTTAGGCTGGTCCCAGTTTAAATGCTGAGGTATATGGGGGCGTAGCTCACCTGGGAGAGCGCAACATTCGCATTGTTGAGGTAGTGAGTTCGAGTCTCATCGTCTCCACCAAAAATCGACAAATCTCGGCAGAGGTTTGTCGATTTTTACTTCTTACCTCTTCACTATTCACTCTTCACTAAAAACCGTATGTGTCGATTTTTGGAAAGTAATAAGTTATAGTGAATAGTGAATAAGTTCGGTGTGCCTTTGGCACGAAATTGTTTCCAAGTGTTTAAATACATCTACCGATTTTTCAAAAATATTTTTTATTTTTCTATCTTACAATAAAAGACAGTACCTTTTTGGGTGCTGTCTTTCATTTTTATGGTAAATATATTCGATATATTTATTCGTTTATCGCTATTTGTTTCCAAGATTCAATAAGTTTTTTTGGCGAATAAGTTGCATTTGCAGGACTTGTAGACGGCAACCAAACTGCCGAGCGATGAATTGTCGGCTCTATAAGGCGTTTGTAATACATTTCCGCCGTTTTCCCGTTTACAAAAATTTGCTTAATCGGTGCATTATTAAGAATTACCGAAAGGTCATTAGGTATAACGTCTTTTATTGTACTATCCGCACTGCCCTCTATTTCACAAGATTTTATCACGTCCCAAACGGCAATACGGTTTGCAAGCAAAAACCTGCGTTTTTCCTCTACCGTTTGCGGAACAGGGCTATCAAACACGGTTGCAACCACTTTCCAAAATCGGTTTTGCGGATGACCGTAAAAAAAGCCCTCTTCCCTTGATTTTACAGACGGAAAACTACCGAGTATTAAAATTTCGGAATTACTGTCAAACACAGGCTTAATCGGATGAATAATCAATTCTTGTTTTTTCCTTTCATAATAAGTAATTATATTATTAAATAAAACAAAGGAAAAATCAATATAAAAAATAAAAATTTTGGTGTGTTTATTGAAGAAATTTATACAATAAAAAACCACCCAAACGGATGATTTCCCTATTGGCTTGTGCTGACGAATTTGAGCCCTTTAAAATACCAAACATAAACATCTACTGTTTCTTATCACAAAAGCAATATTCCAATAATAATTGTGGTAACACAAATAGCAAGAGTAATAAAACCCATAATAAGTGCCGCTACACTTTTACCTTTCTTATATCCTTTAAGACGAGATACAAAACCAAATACAACTGCTAAAATTCCAAAAATTGCAATCTCAACACACATACCGATAACGGATTTCTTAAAATCATTTATTAGATCATTATTCAAATTCATATTTGAAATTAAAGAAATCAATAATATCGGACTATACACTACACCCAAAATACCCATAATCATCTCGGAAATACCAAAACCTCTACCAGGAATTTTTTTCTTCACAGTATGTTGAGGGCAAACCTTTTATTTGAGGTTTGCCTTTTATTAAATGATAATCTTTATATTAAAGTTTTGTAATGCGTGTACCGTCTGAATACACTGCACCAAACGTCGGCAGACGCAAATCGGCACTTGACTGCGGAGAATATTCAAGCGACGGACTTCCGCTTGAATATTCTCCGCAGTCAAGTGCCATAAGATTTCGTTTGCTATAATTATTCATTACATTTTTCGTAACAAAATCTATTTTTTTACCCCCATACAAATGTAATAATAGTTTATTATCTTATACTCCAAAAGCATAAGAAGTTTTCTTTGTGTTTAAGTAAAACAGTTCATGCTCTTCATCAAAGCATATCATAGATTATCTCTCCTTTATTATCTCACCCTATTCATTAGGAAAGATGCAAAAATCAAACATAAACTCTTTTTCTGACAATTTGTATTTTTCTTGGAGTTCAGGACCACAGGAATTAGAGCCTATTCCCGACACCTTATAATCAATTCTAATATGTGTTTTTCTGTCGGATTTAAGTTCGTTTATATGATCTGCCTCGGTCAAATTCTTTGCAGAATATGCAGAAACATTGGTTTCAAAAGAGGGTGACCCGACAATTTTCAGTCCGCCTATTTTAAGTTCTTTTACGCCGTAATGATTACCATGCTCTTGAGGACGGATATATGGCACATACTCATTTTCAGCGGTACTTTGGTATTGTCCAAGCATTGCCGAGTGGTGCATATCACAGTAGTTTTCATTTGGTCCGTAACCGTAATATGTAAATTTCTCATCAGTCGGTAAATCAAGGGTTGTTTCAAAACCGAAACGGGGCAACCAAAACGCATTTTCCCTTATATCTGCTTTTAACTTTAAGTGTATCTCACCGTCGGAAAAGACCTGCACCGACATTGAGTAGTGCAAAAAAGGTGCACGGGAAACTCCCGACAGCGAGCCGTTTACGGTAACGCTCCCCTTTTCTATTTTGCAGTCATAAACTTTAGTAAACTGACAGTCAATGTTTTCGCCCTGCCATATATTATAATTGCCCCAAAACACCTTTATATTTCGGTCATTATCGGTGGGTGCACGCCAAACAGTAAGTTTTAAAGGTGTAAGTAAATTTTCCTTGCCGTTTATCTTGATTGAGGTAAAACAGCCGTAGTGCTTTGAAAATGTATATTCAAAATTTTTACCTGAAAAATAGATGTTATATTCATCTTCATATGACTTTGCGGTATCTTTGTTTATGTTTTCGGGAGTATTTACAGTATCAAAAATATGTTGGGTTTTTGCGACGGTAAATTCATCTTTTATTAAATAGCAATTAAGTGTTAAACCTAATTCAGGCTTACAATCAGGCAGTTCTATCTCAAATGATGTTTTCTTATGCGGTGCCAATTCAATGTTTTTATTTACCTTTAATATTTCACTGCCGTCACATTCGATTGTATATACAAAATCATATTCACAAAGGTTGGTAAAATCATAACGGTTTTCAATCACCAATACACCGTTTTCAAACTTTGTGTGTATCGGCTGATAAGCCGCCTTTACTTCGTATGAGCCACTTTTGAAATTTCTGTCGGCAAACACCATACCGTCGCAGCAGAAATTGCCGTCGTTTGTAAGTTCGCCGTCAAAGTCACCGCCGTATTTCGGAACGCCGTCAACAATTACAGTATGGTCAGCCCATTCCCAAACACAACCGCCTATAAGTTTCGGATACTTATTAAAAAGTTCATTATAATAGTAAACATCACCGGGTCCATTACCCATTGCGTGGGAGTATTCGCATAAGAATACGGGCTTTTTGATATCTTCATCTTTTGCAAGATTTTCAAGTTCTTTCATTGAAAGATACATTCTTGAAATTACATCTACCTTTGAATTATCGCCTTTTCTTGAAGCATCTTCTGTATGAACAAGTCTGCCGTCATTAAGCGAATGAAGCCAATTTATCATTGAAACATGGTTTTCACCGTATCCGCTTTCATTACCCGTAGACCACATAATAACGCTTGCAAAGTTTTTATGTGTTTCTACTGCTCTTTGCATACGCTCTATGTGTTCTTTTTTCCATATAGGATTTGTTCCCGGCCAATCATTACTTTCAACATCAAAACGATAAGGAACATTAGGATATCTTCTTAAAAATCCGTGTGTTTCTATATCCGTTTCAAGAATGACATAAAAACCTAATTCATCGCACATATTAAGAAACTTAGGTGTCGGTGGATAATGGGAAGTTCTTACGCAGTTAATGTTAAGTTCTTTCATTAAAATAAGGTCTTTTTTAAGTTCTTCATCGGTTTGATACCAACCGTTTGTTGGGTGTGTATCATGATGATTAACACCGTGAAGTTTTACCGACTGACCGTTTATAAGCAGTTCATATTTATCGGATATTTTTATATCTCGAAGTCCCGATTTTAAGTTTATAATTTCCCCGTCTTTTTCTACTTGAATATTATAAAGATAAGGTTTCTCAGCATTCCAAAGAACGGGATTTTCAACAGCAATGTTCAATTCTTTAATATTTGTTTTTTCACATAACAAATTTTGACCGTCAAATATTTTTACATTTGCGGTCTTATCGAGTTTAATATTAAATTCTTTGGCATTAGGAATTATTTTAATATCCCTTATATGATTTTGAGGTCTTTGCAGAATATATGTATCCCTAAATATTCCGTTAAATCTAAAACAGTCTTGGTCTTCAAGATATGAGCCGACACACCATTTTAGCACCTTTACTCTAACGGTATTCTTCCCTGTTGTAACGAAATCTGTTATATCAAATTCAGCCTGCAAATGACTACCTTGTGTAAATCCGACATATTTACCGTTTATATAGAGAAACGCACAAGTGGCGACTCCCTCAAATACATAGTAAACTTTTCCCCAAAGTTTATTGATTTCAAAATTTCGCTCATATATTCCGCAGGGGTTATCGTCAGGTACAAACGGAGGATCACACGGATATGGATAGTTTATGTTAGTATAATTCGGATTTTCATACCCTAAACACTGCCAACAAGACGGGACGGTTATTTTATCCCATTTTTCTATTCTTTCGGGGACATCAATATCTCTGCTAAAATAAGCGAAATTCCACTCGCCATTTAACAGCATATATTCACTTATTCCCGTTGGGATATAGTAACTTCGAGGTAATAATCTGTTTTTGCTTGTTTTTAAGACGTCTTCATAAATACGCATTATCATTCTTCCTAATAAACCTCTACAACATAAATAATATTATCTATTGAAAGTAAATCATTATAATCAAAGTTATAGCAACATTGATAACTATTTTCAATAACAACTGTGTGAAAAATTTTATTGTTTAGAGTTTACCACGGTTTTTGCAAACCCACAATTTTCACTTTGGGCATAAGGTTCTAAAGAAAAGTTTCAATTCATAGCAATTTGTATATACGGTCTCTATTACCTTCTTTGCCTCCAAATTTGCTCTAATTCCAATGAGAAACCTATTTATAAGTGCGGTTTTCATTTATTTTCTCTTATCTCTGCACTCTGCCCGAGCCGTCTCCACCGGCGAGTTTTTCTACTTCGCTTACGGTAACTCGGTTAAAGTCGCCCTCAATACTGTGTTTAAGTGCAGATGCCGCAACTGCAAATTCTATTGCATATTTACTTGATTTACCTGTAACAAGCGAATAGATAAGTCCTGCACCGAAACTGTCGCCACCGCCTACACGGTCAACAATATGTAAATGATATTCTTTTGAGAAGTAATAATCTTCGCCATCATAGAGCATTGCCGCCCAATCGTTATCGTTAGCGGATATTGAGGTACGAAGTGTAATTGCAACCTTTTCAAAACCAAATTTATCTTTTAGTTGCTTTGCAACTGACTTGTAACCATCTTTATTGAGTTTTCCGCCATATATATCTGTATTTTCTGCCTCAATTCCGAATACGTCTTTTGCATCTTCTTCGTTGGATATACAAACATCTACATATTTACAAAGTTCAGTCATTGCATTTCTTGCCTGTTCTCTTGTCCAGAGTTTTCCTCTGTAATTTAGGTCGCAGGAAATCTTAACGCCTTGCTTTTTAGCCTCTATACAAGCCTTTTTGCATATTTCTACAAGGTTAACGCCTAGTGCGGGGGTAATACCCGTAAAGTGAAACCAATCTGCACCTTTAAAAATATCTTCCCAATCAAAATCGTTTACATCGGCTTGTTGTATAGATGAATACTTACGGTCGTATATACATATGCTTCCTCTTTGTGATGCACCCTTTTCAAGATAGTATATACCTACTCTTTCTCCGCCTCTTACTATTTTGGAAGTATCTACACCGAAATACCTTAAAGAGTTTACTGCCGACTGTCCTATTGCGTGGGTTGGCAGTTTTGTTATGTATGTACTGTCAAGCCCGAAGTTTGCAAGGCTAACCGCTACGTTTGCCTCACCTCCGCCAAAGGTTGCCTGCATTTGGTCGTCTTGAAAAAATCTATAATAGCCGTTAGGAGCAAGACGCAACATTATTTCTCCGAATGTTACTACTTTCATTACTTTTCCTCCATTTTTTCAAGTGCTTCTTTTACAAAGAAACTACCACCTATTGCGGCGATTTTATTGTTATTGAATACATTTTAAAGCTCCTATCTTTGAGATTTCATATTTCTGTAATCCTTTGGCGATATACCCAAATTCTTTTTAAAGACATTTGCAAAATAACTGCTATTTTCAAAACCTACCATTCCCGATATTTGTGAAATAGTTAAATCGGAATTTGTTAAAAGCTCACACGCCTTTTCTATACGAACGGAATTTACATAAGTTTTAAAATTCACACCTACTATATTATGAAAAACCTTTGTGAAATTTGATTCACCCATAAAGCAAATATCCGCACATTCTTTAAGGGTAATATTTTTGTTGTGATTTTTAATGATATATTCTGTTGCTTCCTGTATTCGTATATCGTTTTTTGAAAACTGCTTTTCGTCAACCCCGCATTCTTCCTGCATACACAAATCTATAAGTATTCTCTCAACAAGATTTCTGACAGAGCTTCCATAATTTGCGGTTTGATCGCCAGTTTCAAATTTTATCCTTTCTAAAACCCCTATCATTTCGGCAAGCTTTTCGGTATTCAGCGATATTATTCCTTTTTTAAAAATAGACTTGATATCCTTATTGTATCTTTCTATTTTTGAAAACATTGTTTCATCAATATTAAGCAAATATCTTTCATAAGCCTGACTGTTGCGGTCGCCTATCGGTATAGACTTATGTGCCTCATTCGGTTTAATTATTATTACATTTCCGCTCACGAGCGAAAATATTTTATTATAATAAAAATATTTTCTTTGACCGGAAACCAAAAAATACACTTCATAATACGGATGATAGTGCATTTGCGGCATTGCACCATAGTTAAACGATTTTTCATATGCGACAACACACGGATTTTGAGGTGATACATCTAAAAGATTTTCATATATGTTTTTCATAATATCGTTTCCCTGTTTATTTTTGAAATAAAGAGTGATATATTCAAATTATACCGTTTATAATGGGCAAATATCAATCATTAAATAGATTTATCAAAACTTCGTTGCGTCTCTTATCGATTTTCCTGTTTCTGAAATAAAGAAAATTATCGGTTCCTACCATAACAAGATTTAGAATATAGAAAAACAGGACATACCATTTTGTACCGATTTGCGACATATAGTTTTCATTCATAAGCTTTGAAGCTATACCTGCAATATAACCGAAGAATATAAGTAACAAAAACGCAAGGCTTTTACCCTTTGCCGTTTTTGCCTTATAGGATTTAATAACATTCATCGGCCACGAGGCTCCAAAGCTGACTATCATAACTACCTCTAATATTTCCGCCATAAGTACATCACCTTAAATTATTAATCTTGACTCTCGCAAGGTTTAAAAAGCTAAAAATTGTTTATAACAAATCATTATCTCTGCACTCGTGCACCCTTGCCGGAAATTATATTTTCAACCTCTTTTTTACTTGCCATTGAAGTGTCACCGGGAGTTGTCATTGCAAGTGCACCGTGTGCAATACCGTAGTTTAGAGCCTCCCCAGGCTCTTTGCCCGAAAGCAATCCATAAACTAATCCTGATGCAAAACTATCTCCTCCGCCTACTCTATCAAATATTTCAAGTGCAGGCATTTCTATTCCCTTATGAACCATTCCGTCAGCAAAACAGATGGCACTCCAATCGTTTACAGTAGCGGTTTTAACAGTTCTTAAAGTTGTTGCGACAACCTTAAAGTTTGGATAAACCTCGGTGGCCTTCTTTATCATCTTGTAGTATCCATCAAGATTTAATTCTTTTAGATTTTCGTCATTGCCTTCAACTTCAAGTCCAAGACAAGCAGTAAAGTCTTCCTCATTACCTATCATTACATCAATATATTTTGCAATTTCTTTATTAACTTCTTGTGCCTTTTTGAGCCCACCAATATCTTTCCAAAGAGATGGTCTGTAATTCAAATCATAGGATACAACTGTTCCGTATTTTTTAGCAGCTTTAACTGCTTCTATAACTACTTCGGCAGTAGTTTCGCTAAGTGCTGCAAATATTCCGCCTGTGTGCAACCAACGAACACCTAAAGTACCAAAGATATAATCCCAATCAATATCTCCGGGTTTAAGTTTTGATGCGGCAGTATTTCCTCTGTCAGATACACCAACAGCACCTCTAATACCATATCCTCTTTCGGTAAAGTTAAGTCCGTTTCTTACAGTTCTTCCAATACCATCGTAATTCATCCATTTAATAAGAGAAGTATCTACTCCGCCTTGCAAAACAAAATCTTCCAAAAGACTGCCAACTTCATTATCGGCAAAAGCGGTTACAACTGCTGTTTTCAGTCCAAAGCAACGGCGAAGTCCTCTTGCAACATTGTATTCTCCGCCACCTTCCCATACTTTAAACATACGCGAATTTTTTATTCTGCCTTCACCCGGATCAAGTCTTAACATTATTTCACCAAGTGAGATTTCATCAAACATACATTCGTTTTGAGATCTTAATTTAAGTTCCATTTCAATTTCCCCTGTCAATCAATAATTTATTGAATGCTTTTATCCATTCACGCTTAATCAATTCATGTCCCATAGGTGTTGGATGAACTCCATCAGACAGCCAATATGAAGTGTCTATATTTGTCGATACTTCATCCAACTTGCTTTGCAATTCTACAAATAATAAATTATACTTTTCCGCTATTTTTTTCGCAATTTTTGCCCTTATTGGAACCTCTTTTGCAAAACTTTCCCATCTGTTCGTGTTTTCTTCCGTGTTTTCTGTTTTATAACCTTTTAGGACAAAAGGTTCCATTATCATAATCTTTGTTTTAGGCAAACTTGATTTAATATCAGAAATAATCATATCATAGAATAATTCATATTTTTCGGCAGAAACTCCGTTCTTCGACCAATTTCGTGCCAAACATCATTTACACCAATTAAAATACTAACATAATCAGGGGCAAGATTTATTAAATCTTTTTTTATTCTTGCATATAAATCAACTATTCTATTACCGGATATTCCTCTATTAAGAAATGTGTATCTTTCTGGATTTTCAAATCCTAATTCTGATTTTATCAACAAAGGATAACCCTGTCCCAAACTATCATCATTATCTCTGTTTCTTCCGCAATCGGTTATTGAATCACCGAAAAATAAAATTTTTTTCATATAATTTGACTCTCTTTCTTGCACTGTTCGGCTTTATCAACCGTATCGTTTCCCATATTTTACGGAATAACGATATGATTATCACCTAACAGAAAAATATAATCACCGCTTTTTATAAGCTCGACAAGTTCAAACGAATCGCTTGGAATTGTCTTGCTAAGCATTAGTATGGTTGCGGGATAATATGGTTTATCGTGATGAAAATCACTCCCGCCTATGCAAATTTTTACTCCCTGTTCCTTTGCAAAGAAAGCACTGGATGCAATTCTGTTATTATGGTTATTACAAAGATTTAAGGTTTCAAATCCGTCTAAAAGAGCAGTGTCTACAAGTGTCATATTATCCCTAAAAGGATGTGCCTGAATAAACAAACTGTTTTTAAGCACTACATTTTTTCTGAAATTTTCCAAGCCGGAATCAAAATAATCAAAGGCCTCCTCAAGAATATCTCGATTAACACCGTATATTAAATAGTCATTCTTATTTTCGGTAAATCGAATTTCGCAACCAAGCAATATCTTGATTCCATAGGGCTTTGCCAACTCTTTCATTTTTTCATAATCTGATAGGTATGAGTCAATGCATCCATCCTTGGTTTTACCGGTGAAAATTGGGCTATCTATATAAAAATGATTTGTAAGACAAATTGCATTAACACCCTTTTCAGAGTATAATTCCAATGCTTTTTCAATTGAACAAGTACAACAACGGCTCGCAGGCATTGAATGTAAATGAAGCTCTGTTCTATATTGATATTTTTTTAATAACTCTTCTTTATTCATTTATCAATTTAGACCTCGATTATTTATTTTTCTCCATTTTTTCAATAGCTTCCTTTACAAAGAAACTGCCTCCGATTGCGGCTATTTTATCAAATTCTAAAAATTCATCTATGTTTGAACGGTCAACACCACCGGTTGGTATAAACTTAATCTGTGGGAATGGTGCTGAAAGTGCTCTAAGAGCTTTTAAACCGCCATACACATTTGCAGGGAAAAATTTAACGGTAGTTATACCTAAATCTAATGCCTGCATAATTTCAGTAGGTGTTACGCAACCCGGATAATACGGAACATTCCTTTCCTTACAAATCTTCGCAACCTCAATTGACAGTCCGGGAGATACGATGAATTCGCAACCGATATCAAGTGCTTGTTTACATTGTTCAGCATTAATTACAGTTCCTGCACCAATTGACATATCAGGATAATTCTTTACTGCATACTCAATAGCCTCTTTCGCACAAGCTGTACGAAATGTAATTTCAGCACAATTAATACCCACATATTTAAGTGCTTTTAGTATCTTGTCTGTTTCAGACAGTTCTTTTATTACTACTACGGGAATATATTTTTCCATTTTTATCCTCCTGGCAAAAATTATTTAACATATTTTATACCTGAATTTATTAAACCAACGTACCTGAAATCGGGTGCATTATGCCTGATTATAAAATCAATATATGAATCTATAATTTCAGCAGTATAAATATACCCCATTGGATTCATATGTCCGTTCAAGTAATACTGTTTTTTAAAATCATCATCATAACATGGCACATATTTGTAAAGATTAATAAAATATGTGTTTTTGAAATAATTTGTAAAATCTTCTAAAAGACTATTCATCTTCTCTGCTATTTTATTATGTCTTTCATCTTGAAGTTTTGGTAGACCCACAAGAAAAAACTTTGCATCAGGACTTATCTCTTTATACCGACTGATTATCTGAGAATAATAACCCGCAAATGTTTTTTTGCTTTTATGATAATCTTGTTCGTTGATATCTTTTATACTTCCCAAATCCATATTTTGATTGCAAAGGTCATTCACTCCTAATGCAATAACATACGCTTGACACGCCTTGTCTTTATCCCAAAAATTTTTTTCATCTGCATAACTCTCTATATACCACTTGGCGGTCATTCCCCCTCTGGAAAAATTATACGCTTTTATTCCGTTCCTACGGGCAATATATTGACCCCAAGAATACTCATATAAATCGTGATATTCCCTAACTCCTTCACTGTTTGTTATTTCAAATTCACCTGAAGACAGACTGTCACCAATAAAAGCAATTGATCTGAAAATGGCTGTGTTGCTGTAGCCACCAACCTTATTATCTAAAGGCTCTTCTGTTTTGTCCATATAGATCACCAATACCTTTCAGTGTGAACTTTCACGCTGATTCAATCCATAAAATTAAATTTCAAAATAATTTTTTGCATTGTAATACGAAATATCTTTAACGATTGTTTCAAGTGTTTTAGTATCGTTTGGATACTCGCCGTTTTCTACCCATTCTCCCATAAGGTTACAAAGTATTCTTCTAAAATACTCATGTCTTGTATAAGAAAGAAAACTTCTTGAATCGGTAAGCATACCAACAAAGTTGCCAAAAAGCGATAGATTTGCAAGAGATTTAAGTTGAGTTTCCATACCACTCTTTGTATCACTGAACCACCAAGCAGAACCGTGCTGAATTTTGCCTTGTACTTCACTTCCTTGAAAACAACCAAGAACTGTATCAATAAGTTCGTTATCGTTTGGATTCAGTGAATATATAATTGTCTTTGGCAACTTATCTGTTTTATTTAATGCGTTTAAAAAGCCCCTTAATGCCTCGCCGCAGTTTTTAACAGAAATACAGTCAAACCCCGTATCTGCACCTAATTTTTGAAACATATTTTCGTTTGCATTTCTTTGGGCACCGTAATGAAGTTGCATTACTATCCCCTTTTCGGCAATTCGCTCACCTAAGAATAACATAAGTGCCGTTTTATATTGGTCAGCTTCAAACTGCGTAACCTTAACGCCGTTCATTGCCTTTTTGAAAATATCGTTGATTACAAAACGGTTTGCCGGTTCATATACAACATAATCAAGACCGTGGTCGGTTGCCCTGCAACCGTTTTCACAAAAATAATCAAGCCGTTTTGAAAGAGCAACCTTTACATCATCGGCATCTTGGATTTCCATACCGCTTACTTCGGACAATTTCTTTATGTAATCTACAAAACCTACTTTATCGATATTAACCGCCTTATCAGGTCTAAATGTCGGGCAAACAATTGTCTTAAATGTCTTATCTTCATTTAAAATTTTATGCCATTTTAGGTCATCTGTCGGGTCATCGGTTGTGCCTATCATCTTTACATTGGATTTTTCAATTAAAGCACGGACGGTCATATCATCTTGTTTTAATTTTCTATTGCAAAGGTCATAAACCTCTTTTGCCGTTTCACCGTTTAAAACACCGTCATAACCAAAATATCTTTTAAGTTCCAAATGACACCAATGATACATCGGATTCCCAATAGCTTTCGGGAGCATTTCGGCAAAGCGCAAAAACTTGGTATAATCGTCCGCATCGCCTGTAATTTCGTTTTCAGAAACGCCGTTTGAACGCATAAGTCGCCATTTATAATGGTCGCCGCCAAGCCAAACTTGAGTTATATTCTCGAATTTCCTGTTTTCGGCAATTTCTTTCGGATTTATATGGCAATGATAGTCGATTATCGGCATATCCTTTGCAACACCATAAAGCTTTTTTGCCGTTTCAGTTTTAAGTAAAAAGGTATCGTTAATTATTCCCATTATTCTTTCTCCTTAAAGTGTTACACCGTCTTTGAATATAGCAAGTTCAGTCTTATCAAGAAGTTCGGATTTTGTTTGCTTCCCCGAACAAACATCAAGCACAAAATCAAAGAACTCATCTTTTATATCTTCGCCGTCAAGCAGTCTGCCTGCATTAAAGTCTATCCATGTTTTTTTCTTGTTGTATAACGGAGTATTGCTTGAAATTTTAATAGTTGGAACAGGACAACCGAAAGGCGTTCCTCTGCCTGTTGTGAAAAGGACTAAATGACATCCGCTAACCGCCAAAGCATTTGAAGCAACAAGGTCATTGCCGGGTGCTTGTAAAAGCGATAAACCTTGCTTTTTAATCGGTTCGGCATAAGATAAAACATCCTCAACAACCGCACTACCGCCTTTTTGAACACAACCAAGTGATTTATCTGCAATAGTTGTTATTCCACCCTCTTTGTTTCCCGGTGAGGGATTTTCGTCGGTTTTTTCACCATACTTCATAAAGTATCCTTTGAAGTTGTTTATCAAATCAACTGTCTTTTCAAAAAGTTCACTTGTACGGCATCTATTCATAAGAATAGTTTCTGCACCGAACATTTCAGGAACTTCAGTTAAAACAGTTGACCCGCCTTTACCTATTAACATATCCGAAAATGAACCCACAAGCGAATTTGCAGTAATACCCGAAAAACCGTCAGAGCCACCACATTTAAGACCTATTTTAAGTTTACTTGTGTCTTGCTTTGTTCTTTCAAATTTGCTTGCATACTCGCATAACTCTTTTACAAGTTCAATTCCTTTTTCTATCTCATTTTCTTCTTGTTGTGCAATAAGGAATTTTACTCTCTTGTTATCGGTTTTACCGAGATACTTTTTGAGCTCACCTATATTTCCGTTTTCGCAACCGAGTCCCACAACCAAAACAGCACCGGCATTTGGATGATTTATAAGTCCCGACAAATACTTTAATGTATTTTCCATATCTCCGCCGAGTTGCGAACAACCGTACGGATGATTATATGAGAAAATACCATCTATAGTATCTGTTTTAAACTGCTTTGAGCCGTTTTCTATGGCTTTAACAACTGAATTAACACAACCAACCGTCGGAATTATCCAAACTTCATTTCTGATACCAACATCGCCGTTTTCTCTCTCATATCCCCAAAAGGTTTTATGTTCTGTTTTGGCAATCTCGGTTAGTTTGGGTTGATAATTATAAGTAAGCTTTCCTGCAACATCAGATTTAAGGTTATGTGTATGTATATGGTTTCCCTTTTTTATATCTTCTTTTGCAGAACCGATTGGATAACCGTATTTTATAACCTTCTCGCCTTTTTTTATATCTATTAAGGCGATTTTATGTCCCATGGGTATATCTTGCGAAAGTGTTATATCTTCTACTATTTCACCTATATGCAGGTTTTCAATTGCAACAGCAACATTATCTTTCTCGTTGATTTTGAATATCTTCATTTTAGTCCTCTAAAATATATTTTACAGCACTTGATGGGCTTTGCTTTATCTTAATAAGATAGTTTGTTACATCACTTACAAAATTTTTATATTTTGTTAAATCTTCGCCCCAAAATTGTGCGTTTGAAGCAATTGTTTTTACATATTCTTCTTCCGTTTTTGCTGAATTCTCGGCAAAGAATTTTAATATATCTGCGTTATCGTGAACGATATATTCCGTGCCGTCATTTCGATTATTATAAAGTCCGTCTTCTCTTAAATCTGATGAGCAATAAAACGCCAAAAGACCTGCAAATGAGAATGTTAAAAGTTTTGGAATTTTACCGTTTTTATTATAATTATCCTTAAATGAGGGCAAAACTCTCGCTTTCCATTTTGAAACGGAATTAAGAGAGATAGACAAAAGTTCGTGGTCGATAAACGGGTTATCAAATCTTTCATAAACGCTGTTTGCAAAGTCTTTTACTTCGTCTATCGGTAGAGGTACCATCGGCACTATTTCGGTATCTACAATTTGTCTTGCCATTTTACCGAAAATCTCGTCCTGCATCATATCTCTTACAATATTTTTACCGCCAAGATAAGACACCAAAACACTTGCCGTATGTGCGCCGTTTAATACCCTTACTTTTCTGTCCTTATAAGGTTTTACATTATCGGTAAATATAACGGGCAGATTTGCATTTGCAAACGGAAGCTCTGCCGATATATCCTTATCGCTTTCTATTACCCAAAGACCGAACGGCTCGCCTATATCTACTAAATTATCCTCGTAGCCGAGTTGTTCGCAAACCTTATCGGCATAACCTCTCGGATAGCCCGTTACGATTCTGTCTACCAAAGTTGAGCAAAATACATTTGCACTTTCAAGCCAGTTCTTAAATTCTTCGCCTAAATTCCAAATATCCGCAAGTGCCATAACGCATCTTTTCAGTTCTCTGCCGTTATAGTCGATAAGTTCAACGGGGAGCATAATAAGTCCTTTTTCTTTATCTCCCTTAAAATATGTAAATCTTTCAAACAAAAACTTTGTAAGCTTTCCCGGGTATGTATTCGGCAAATCTTCAAAACGGTCGTTTTCGTCAAGTGTTATACCTGCTTCGGTGGTATTTGAAATTACAAAGCGGAGAGTATCAAGATGCGAAAGAGCCATATATTCGTCAAAATCATCCTTTGCGTCAAGCACCTTTTCAACACTTTTTACTATTCTCGGTTCATTTACAACCTTACCGTCTTTTCTGCCACGAAGCAAAACAGTATATAAGTTGTCCTGCTTTTTGAACAAATCGAGATTACCGAAAGAAATCGGCTTTACTATTGCGATATTGCCGTCAAAATCGGTCTTTTCGTTTAGTATATCTATAAAGTAATCGGCAAAAGCACGGAGAAAATTACCCTCGCCGTATTGCATTACCTTTATAGGTCTATTTTTCTTTTCAATACCTAAATCAGTTACTTTTTTCACCTTTTATCCACCTTTTATATATTGTAAAATATAATGATTTAATCGTTTATATTTCTTTGCATTGAAACAATTTCATTATTATCGGTTATTCGAAATTCCATTACATTATTGTTTTTAATCGGATACTTCTTATATAATGTTGAATATCAGCAATATCAATTAATGTTTTTTTCAATGGAATATTTGGATTTTCATCTCCGGATAATATCATAATATTCCTCTCGTATATTTCTGAAAAACGCTCTAAGTCAAAACTATTTATATGCGGTAAAAAAGAATACTCAAATTTATGCTTTCCTCTATCAGCGGTAGAATCCGGCACTTTCATTTTATCACCATTGTACGGTGATGTTAATAAAGTTAAGCTAATTCTGCTGTCAAGTGCATCATACCCATGTTTTGATCTGTTAAGCAACGCAAATCCAAATTTATCATTTCTTAAATCAGCATATGTGTTTCCGGGAACTTCAAATCTTGCTTTTTCATAAGGAGTTTCTCTTTTTACCGGCCTCTCAACAACAGAAAACGGTGCTTGATAAAATGCTCTCGCATTTTCTATGCTCGTTCCGGCTGAAACCTTTAATACTTTTTTATCTTCCCACCATTCAGCAAATAATTCGCAGTAGACCATTGGATCATTGTCGTAAATTATAAAATCTTGTGTGAAAAAACTTGTTGGATAATCAACCGCAGGTGTATGCCATAAATATGTGCTATAATAAGGTTTCTTATCTTCCCAATTACAGAAGGTATATTTTGCTCTGAACACTACTCTTACCGGACCGTTTTCAATCATTTCAAATGATTTGCAATCAACATTCCATTCTTTGCCGGTAAATCCAAAGTTCCATGTGTCGTAATCACGGCTTTTAATATCTTCTAATATTCTTAATTTGCCTATTTCAGAAGAGCAAAAATCCACATCTTTATATATCAAAGATTTAATTACTCCTTCTTTGGGATTAAAAACCACTTTAATTATTCCGTTATCTACAGTTTTTTCTGTGGTAATTAGCCTTGATGTTGGCTTTCCTTCAGTAAGTCTAAATCTTTCAAAACTATACGGCAAAATATTATTTGGTTTAAATACAATTTTTTTGTCATATGTTTCTTGATATGGTATTTTATTGTTATTACTGTCTACAACATAACCGATGTTTTTACTTCCAGATATAGTAGTTATAATTGGCAGGGAAATTTTTTGAGAAGTAGGATTAAAATAATATTTTTCTTTACCTATTCCCAACAATTTAGCCGAACATTGCGTTACTGAATCTTTAATATTATCAAAAGCTATGTCATAATCATCATATGAATCCAAATAAACTTGATGCAAGCATGTTCCGGCTAACAAATCATGAAATTGATTAAATAAATGCTTTTCCCAAGCAATATCCAAATTACAATATTTCTTTGCAGCGACTTGCAAACTTTCAGCATTTAAAAGTTGCCTTTCGCATTCTCTGTTTAGATATTTGGTTTTGCTTTGAACAGTATATGTTTTATGATGTGTTTCCAAAAACAACTCACCATCAACAGTAGGAATCGTTGATAAATCTTCCGTTTTGCAAAAATCGTTATAAAACTCTGTAAATCCTGAATATCTAATATTGGGGAAAACTGTTTGGTTCTTTAATTCGTCTATACGATCCATCATAACATGAAGAGGACCGCCACCGTGATTACCATAACCCCATGTAAGCGGAATATGATAGAATCCGTCCGTTAGATGATGAATACATACCGTTTTTGCAAGTTGATCCGGCTCAATATGATTTGCATGGCCCGGATATTCGTGCAAAGCAAGAACTTTACTTCCGTCATCACCTCTCCACCAAAAATGAATATAAGGGAAAATGCTGTATTCATTATATCTCATTTTTTGTGTGACAAAATATGAGATCCCTGCCTTTTTTAATATTTTTGGCAATCCAGCGTTAAATCCAAATGCATCAATATTTACTGCAACTGTAGATTTTTTCCCACAGGTTTCCATAGCTGTCTTCTGCCCATATTCAATTTGTCTAAACCAACTTTCAGCACCTACACACTGTCCATCGGTTTCGCACCACATGGCACCTTGAGGCTCAAACTGTCCTCTATCACACGCTTTTTTTATTTTATTCCAAAATTCAGGATATTGTTTTTTTAAGTCTCTCCATAATACAGCAGAAGTTTCAACATATACATATTCAGGGTTTCTTTCCATAAGTGCAAGTTGATTTTCCAAAGTTTCTTTCATACATTCAATCGACTCAGGATAACCCTCCTTTGTAAGTTCGGATTTAAGCGACTGTTTTGCACGGTATGTAAGGGTTTCAACCGCATGGGGACTCTTCTTCATAATTTGTGAGATTTCTTTGACGGACAATTCTTCAAAATATAAAAGCCACAACACCTGTCTGTATTCGGTTTTTAAATATGCCATCGCTCTGTGAATCGTTATTTTTCGCTCTTTATCAAAAATGGAAGTTTCTAATAAATCATCACTGATTATTTGCGAACATTCATTAACGTTTACTGTGTTTTCTTTAGAATGTTTTTTATATAATCAAGAGCGATATTTCTTCCTATCGCATACAGCCATGTCTTAAATGATGAGTTGCTTTTTAAATGCGGTTTTTTATTCCTAATTTCACAAAAGTATCTTCGGTAAGTTCTTCTGCAACAGAAATATTTTTTACAAAACCGTTTAAATACAGAATAAGACCGTCTTTATAATCTCTTACTATTTCGACAAAGCCTTCCTCATCGCCTTTAAGAAAACGGCGGTAGCTACTTACACCGTTATCCATAGGTTTACCCCTTTACGAAAGGTCACTTTCGTCCTTTCACTTATTAGACGGTTAAAAACGGCAAAACCTCACAGCAAATTTTTATGTCACATAAACATAGCATAATAAATCGGCAGATAGATTATCTTACCGTCCGTTTTGATTGTTCTTTCATTAGACACCACAAATGCTTTTTTTATATGATAATCTTCATTTTTAACAAAGTTATTCAGTGCACTGTGTACGGTATAGTCTTTACCGGACTTGACCTCAATCGGAACGGCGGAAAGACTGTCATAATCGTCAATTAAATAGTCCACTTCGCCTTTACTGCGATT
Source organism: Clostridia bacterium (assembly GCA_024404325.1). Classification (GTDB taxonomy): domain Bacteria; phylum Bacillota; class Clostridia; order Oscillospirales; family Acutalibacteraceae; genus UBA737. The sequence goes on along the minus strand of JAKSQC010000010.1, from coordinate 2,355 downwards.
ATCGTAATAAAATAATTTATGTCCGTGTGCCGCAAGTTCACTTGCCACGACACTTTCATAAACCGAGCCCAAATTGATGCTTCTTTCGTCATCAAGGATTGCACGGATATTGTTACCATAGAGGATTCCCGTTAGAATACCCACATCATTCAGATATAATTTCAAAAGATTCTTCCCGCTTGATTCAATTAACGGGAATACCGGATTTGATATTGCCTGAACATTAAGAGCGATACCTGCACTGATTAGATACTCAAATTCATCGCTGTAATCCGTAAAAATTTTGCCTTTTTTATTCTCAATACTTTGAGCGATTACACGCTTTTTCTTGTTTTCCATATTTGACGGAATAAGGTCATATACTCTGCGGATTTTAAGTTTTTTCTCCGCATCATACTTTGATGCATCAGCAGCATAATAATCATGAATTTCAGCTTGAATTTCACGAACTCTTTGGATATTCTTTGTTTCAAGATAGGCATTAACGGCATCCGGCAGACCGCCGACAAGCAGATATTTACGAAATAAGTCCATCATTTTATTGTGCATCGGTTCATCAAGTGCTTCCAACCGCACAAACTTTTTTTGCATTGATGAAATTACAAGCTCGTTCATCCCGTTTGCATACAAAAATTCCTCAAAATCGAGCGGAAACATTCTGACCTTGCGGATACTTCCCATTGGAATAGATGTGGTTTCGGATAGAGTTACGCCCAGCAAAGAGCCACTTGCAATATAGGTAAACTTGTTATCCTGAGACAAAAATTTGAGCAAAGTCAACAGATGCGGATACGCCTGAATCTCATCAATGAAAATCAGCGTATTTTCTTTCTCTTTCATTTTGTCGCCGGCAAGCATACTGACCTGCAAATAAAAATCTTCTACCGATTTGGTGTTTGTAAACAGTCGTGACCCAAGTGAATCCTCTACCATATTGATTTCAATATAGTTTTGGAACATTTTTTGACCGATATGTCGGATAATATAGGTTTTACCAACCTGACGGGCACCGTCAATTAACATTACCTTATGGGAGCCTGATTTTAAGTGCTCGATAATCAGTGATTCAATTTTTCTGTAAAGCATACAAATACCTCCATCAAAACTTTTCACATATATTATAGCACTGCGAAATCAACTTTTCAATATATTTTTAATAGTTGTTTTGAAACTTTTCGAGTTTTAACGGTTATAATTTTGTTTTGTATGATGTTTCTTAGTTTTACAGGTCTTATGGATTCTCACTTTCCGAACAACTTTCACCTTATATTTTTGATTTTTTCTTACATAGTTTTCATAAGCTTGCTTTCGGATAATGGATTTAATAAGTGTTCCCCTTTTCCAATTAGGTATGGATTCAATGAAATTTATTAAATCTTTTTCGTTAATAACAAATTTCAAATCAAGATATCCATTTTCAGTTTCTAAGTTTTCGGGAATGGGGATGTCGGCGATTTGTCCGTTTCGTTCGGCCTCGAGAATTCGGCAAACATATTTACCGAATGTTCTTGGAGGTAAAATGTTTCTCCAAGTAAATTTGGGCGGTTTTTCCCATATTCACTCTGCTTAAATTTAAGACGCATCCCTTAATTTATCGCTATTTGCCACGCTTTGTGCCGTTTCCAGCATATTCTCTGCAAAGATGGCGTAACCCGTAGTTGGGTCGTCTACAAGGACATGGGTTATCGCCCCAATTAACCGCCCATTTTACAAGATGGGACTACCCGACAGGAGTGTTGTCAAGTAGGGACAACGCGTGTTTTTATGAGAATTTACAGTTATTTTAGTTTCATATATTTTTTGTAATGCAATCAATGAATTTCGGTGTCCACCACTGCTCATAACCCTTATATGTAGGATGAACGGGGTCTTGCATATATTCCTTATACAGAACGGGGTCAATATTTTGCATTTCCTCATCATTCCATAGGTCAAGAAGATAAAAGCCGTATTCATCCTTGATTTCATAAAGGAAATTAACCTGTTCGTCGTACTTTTCGCCGTTGGCAAAGCGTGTTCCCGTATAAAAAACTATGGGACACCCAAACTTTTCTTTAACATAATTTATTATGTAAATTATGGCTTCCTTTGTATCATCAAGCGGTACTTTACGGTATGAGTCATTTGTCGAAAGTTGACAGACGAACAAATCAAATTTAATGTTTGTATCAATATCTTTAAGGCGTTTTACATACGAGTTGTCCAAAGTTTGTGCAAGAGTAGTACCCGAAACTGCCTCTTTTACAAATGTAAAGCCGCATTTTTCTGCCATAATTTCTACAAAAGAAACTCCGCCTGCCGCCGCACCGTAGGTTACGGAAGAACCTAAAAAAAGTACATTCTTATCTTTCAAAT
>JAKSQC010000001.1 GCA_024404325.1 Clostridia bacterium | reverse complement strand
TTAACCGCACATGTTGGAAGCAGGGCGGTTATTTCTTTTTTGTTATATTGATAACAAGTGCTATAATTGAAACAACAAGCGTTCCTAAAAGGAACAGTTCTTCGTATGTAACCATTTGGCACCACCCCCTTACTTTAAGAGGGCGAAAAGTGTGCCCTCTCAAAAGAGGGACAACCGCCTACCGTTGTGATAGTCCTTAAGGGTGCATTTGCACCGAAAAGATAATATCATAAAATAAGGTTTTTGTCAAATGTCGGTAATATTGCAAAGCAGGAATTTTAAAGGGTATTTAATTGACTATTTTTAAAAGATATGCTATCATTACGGTAGTATATCTTTTTGTTTTTAGGAGGGTAGACTTGTGAAAAAACGTATACTTTTTTTCATTGTTTTTGTTGTACTTTCTTTTTGCTTTCCGACGGTTTATTATGCTTTTTCACCGTCGCATGATTTAAGATGTGAAATAATTCCAAACAAAATTCCAGAAAAAACAGCCTATATTGATCTTTTGATACCGATTAAACTCAACGATGAAAATTATACCCCGTTAAATAAATCAAACGGTGAAAAATTCGGCATATCTCAAAACAGTGAAATTGTAAATTATAATGAAAACGGATATATGAGTTATACTTTTCATTATAAAAATTCCATTTCAAATATTGAACCATATTACTTTGTTGATTTTAGTTGCGATACTAATGTATACGAAGAGAATAAAGATTTGTTCTTAAAAGTCGAAGAATTTAAAGATAAGTTTTCAAGCGAGCCCCGATATTTGATTGATGTACCGTTGAACAGTGAGTTAGAAAAAACAGTTGATATGTTGTTAGAAATTTCTTGGAATAGTGGTAAAGGTAATTTGCTTGTGGATTTCGGCGATAATGAAGAACATCGTTTTGATGGCATTAGAAGCACCTACAAATGTATTAAAATGGCATATTTAGACAAAAACGGAAATATTCTAAGCATCAGTAATTTTGCAAAAATTAAAAACATGAGAGAAATCTATCGAGGACATCCTGTAATTGATCCTGTGCTTAATGGGAACGAACTATCCGTTTCTTTTGGGTTTGGACCTCCGTTTGGATTGCTATTTATATTTATTTGTGCATCAATTATCATAACAGTAACTGTAATTATTGTTGCGATTGTTCGTTCCGCAAAAAAAGAACACTGTGAAGGTTTAAATAAATAGACATAAAAATACCTTTGCACTATTATTTTTGTGCAATTACTTATAAGCGTGTTATTCTGTAGAATTTACCGTGACGAAGCCCGCCACGGCAAAGCATTCGAGGGATTGCTTAAGAGATATTTCTAAATCTATGTAAACCCGCATAAAAAGTACGCACAGAACAAGAGGCTCTGTGCGTACTTTTTTTACATAAGTAATCTAAATTTTGTGCTTATTTATCCAACTTAAAATATCATCTGCATTTTTATTACCGCTTGCTACCGACAGTCCGAGTTCTACAACTTCTTTGTTTTCTGCCTCTATTTTTATGCCGTTTATTTCCAGAAAAGACAACATAATATATACGCCTATTCGTTTGTTGCCGTCAACAAAAGCGTGGTTAGATATTAACGAAAACCCGAGCCTTGCCGCCTTTTCTTCTTTTGTCGGATAAAGTTCTTTGCCGTCAAAGGTCGCAAAACAACCTTCTATTGCAGATTCGAGCAATGCTTCGTCACGAACGCCTACACTGCCACCCGTTGCCTCTGCCATAAGTTGATGAAGAAGTAAAATTTTGTCTTTAGTAAACTTTATCATTTTGCCAACTCCTTAAATGCAGGCAGATATTTTTTAAGTATTCTTTTTGCCACTATATCTATTTTTTCGTCATCTGTTAAGTCTAATATCAAATCGTTTTTATTTATATCCAATATCAAATATTTTGGGGCGTTGTTTTTAAACAGCACTGCTCTGCCGTCTAAATCGACCTTTCTTGAAATAAGAGAAAAGTTTTGATTTGCTTTTGATACCGAAAATATATCATTTGTATTGATTTGCATATTATCACTCCGAATTTTAGGTTAAATTTATCCTAAAATTATTATATGCAATATACTTTAAAAAGTCAATGGTTTTTATTGTAAAAATACCCTGTTTCTATTCCTTGACAAGGGATATTATCTTTGTTATAATAATATGAACTATTATGTTTTGGAGATGAGTGTTACGGTTAAAAGTATGACCGGTTTCGGCAGGGCAAAAGAATGTATTTCCGATTTTGAAATTACCGTAGAAATAAAATCGGTTAATCATAAATTCTTTGAGTTTTCTTCGAGATTGCCGAGAGCATATATGTTTTTAGATGAAAAACTGAAAGGTTTATGTCAGCAAAAAATTTCAAGAGGTAAGGTTGAGGTTGCTGTATTTATAGAAGATACGTCGGAAAACTCAATCGAACTTACGGTTAATAAGACCTATGCCGATGCATATATTACGGCACTTCACAAATTTGCAAAACAGTATAAATTAAAAGATGATATAAAAGCATCTTCCATTGTTTCAAACAGTGATATTTTCACAGTAAAAAAACGTAACATTGATGAAGAAGTTTTACAAAACGCAGTTTTAAAGGTGGCGAATGACGCACTTGACAGTTTTGTTGCTATGAGGCAGTCAGAGGGAAAACGTCTTGCCGATGACGTTAAGAGCAGAGCAGAGTATATCCTTAATAAGGTATCGTTTGTTGAGGAACGCTCACCGCAAACTGTAAAGGAATACAGGCAGAAATTAGAAGATAAGATAAAAGAGTTAATAGGCGATGTTACGGTAGACGAACAACGCTTGCTTACGGAAACCGCAATATTTGCCGATAAGATAGCGGTTGCGGAAGAAACGGTAAGGCTTCGCAGTCACATAAGCGAACTTGACAGACTTTTAGGCGAAGACGGTGCGGTAGGCAGGAAACTTGACTTTATAGTTCAGGAAATGAACAGAGAAACCAACACTATAGGCTCAAAATGTCAGGATATAGATATAGCACATACGGTAGTTGATATGAAGTCTGAAATAGAGAAAATCAGGGAGCAGATACAGAATATAGAATAATATTCTAAGGAAATGTCAAATATGAAACTTGTTAATATTGGATTTGGAAATATGGTTTCGGCATCAAGAATAATAACAATAGTAAGTCCTGAATCAGCACCGATAAAACGTATTATTCAAGACGCAAAGGATAAGGGTACACTGATAGACGCCACTCACGGCAGGAGAACAAGGGCGGTAATTATAACCGACAGCGACCATATTATCCTAACGTATCTTCAATCGGAAACACTTGCTAACCGTATGGTTGGCGGAGATATAGCAGAAGGTGACGGAGAAACAGAAAATGAATAGAGGAAGACTTTTTTTGATTTCCGGTCCTTCGGGTTCGGGAAAGGACACTGTACTTAAAGGGGTTTTTAAAAAGTGTCCTGAAATAGGCTTTTCAATTTCCTCGATTACAAGACCTATGAGAGAGGGAGAAATTGAGGGCGAAAAGTATAATTTCATATCAAGAGAAAAGTTTGAAGATATGATTAAAAATGATGAATTGCTTGAGCATAATATCTATGTTGGAAATTATTACGGTACGCCGAAAGCACCTGTTGATAAGTGCCTAAATGAAGGCAGAGATATGATTGTAGAGGTAGACGTCAACGGAGCAAGGCAGATAAGAAAAAAAGTTAAGGATGCGGTAAGTATTTTTATAATGCCACCGTCACTCTTAGTTTTAAAGGAAAGACTAAGCGGTAGAGGAACAGAGAACGAAGAAGCAGTAAACGAGCGTATTACCGAGGCATTAAGAGAAATTGCGGTTGCATCTGATTACGATTATATAGTTGTGAATGACATTCTTGAAGATGCGGTCAATAACGTTATCAGTATAATAAAGGCAGACCGTTTTAAAACAGACCGTCAAAGCAAACTTATAAATGATGTACTTAATAACTGATTATATTTGAAAGGAAATGTTTAGTTATGTTAAATCCTGCAATAGGAAAGTTGATTGAGAATTACGATAACCGTTACCGTCTTGTAACAGACATTGCAAAGTGTGCAAGAAAGGTATCAACAGAGGCAGAGAAAAGAGAAGAAATTTTGATAGAGAAGCCTGTCAGCATAGCAATAAATAAACTTGCGTCAGAAAAGGAACTTATCTGAGTTAAAAGTGATAAGGGGTGGCACTTATGAAATGTACGGTAGCAGATGTTGTAATAGACGGGGCTTCCGGCTCATTTGATAGGTGCTATTGTTATATTATTCCAAAAGAATTTTTGTCGGTTGCAAAGGCAGGGTGCAGGGTTACAGTACCGTTCGGTAGGGGTAATACCAAAAAACAGGGTATGATACTTTCGGTGAAAGTTGACGCCGATGTAAACGAGAGTAAAATCAAAAATATATACGGTGTTACCGATAATGAACCTGTTTTATCGGACGAGATGTTAAAACTCTGCGAGTGGATGCATTCGCATATCTTCTGCACCTATTTTGACGCAATACACTGTATGTTGCCCGTGGGGCTTAACTACAAACTTGAAAATTACTATACCGTAAACCCCGAATTTATATCGCAGTCACTGTTAAATGACAGCGAAAAAGAGATTTTTAACTACATAAAAAATGCAGGGGAAACATCACAGAACAAGATAAATAAGGTATTTTCTGATATTTGCAACGCACTGATAACGCTTGAAAAAAAACAAGCGGTAATTTGTACGTCAGTGCCGAATAGACGTATGAAGGACATCACAAGAAAATGGGTTCGTATTAAAAACGAAAGCCTTATTGAAAATACAAAACTTACCGCAAGGCAAAAGGAGATTGCCGATTTGGTTATCGGTATGGGCAGTGTAAGCGTAAAAGAAATACAGTATTTTACGGGCGTTACGGTATCGGTTATAAATAATTTAGAGCAAAAGGGTATACTCGAAAGTTTTGAAAAGGAAGAATTCAGAACACCTTACAGACTTAAAGCCGTAGATAATAGAGAGGAAATAAATTTAACCGATGAACAGCAGACGGCTTTTTTAGGACTTAAAGATAAACTTGACTCTCAAAAAGGTGAAACGGCACTGCTTTACGGTGTTACTGGAAGCGGAAAAACAAAGGTATATTTAAAACTTGTTGACGAGGCGTGCGATAGGGGTTTAGGCGTTATAGTTATGGTACCCGAAATAGCGCTTACGCCCCAAATGATAGAGATATTCACAAACCGTTACGGCAATAAAATAGCGGTATTTCACAGTGCTATGTCGTTAGGACAGAGAATGGACGAGTATAAGCGGATAAAGCAGGGTAAGGCAACTATTGCAATAGGTACACGGAGTGCCGTTTTTGCACCGTTTGATAATTTAGGACTTATAATTATAGACGAGGAGCAGGAACATACCTATAAATCGGAAAAGTCTCCGAGATTTCACGCAAGGGATATTGCTTTGTTTCGTACTGCTTATCATAAAGGGCTTACCTGTCTTGCGAGTGCAACGCCGTCGGTTGAGACGTATTCTTCTGCACTTAGCGGGAAATACAGTATGTATAAACTCACAAAGAGGTACGGAAACGCTGTACTTCCGAAAGTAACGGTAGTGGATACGAAAAGGGAAGTGCTTGAGGGTAACAGTTCGAGTATCAGCCGAGAACTTTATAAATGTATTGATGAGGAACTGCAAAACGGCAAACAGGCAATCTTACTTTTAAACCGCAGAGGGCATAATACCTATGTTTCGTGTCCTAATTGCGGGTGGGTGGCAAAGTGTCCTAATTGCAGTGTGTCGCTTACATACCACTCGGCAAACGGCAGGGTTATGTGTCACTATTGCGGTTATTCACAACCCTCCCCTAAAAAATGCCCTGAATGTGAAGGCGAACATATAAAGTTTATGGGGATAGGCACTCAAAAGGTAGAGGAAGAATTAAAAACACTTTTCCCGACTGCTAAAGTATTAAGACTTGATGCCGACAGTACCGTATCGCGGGACTCATTTTCTACAAAACTTTCCGCCTTTTCAAATGGGGAATACGATATAATGCTCGGTACACAAATGGTAGCAAAGGGACTTGATTTCAGCAGAGTTTCGCTTGTCGGCGTTATAGGTGCGGATATGGCAATGTACAGTGAAGATTACAAAAGTTTAGAGCGTACGTTTTCACTGCTTACACAGGTAGTCGGCAGGGCAGGCAGGTCAGGCTCAGACGGCAAAGCGGTTATACAAACGGTAGAGCCTGACAGCAATATTATAGAACTTGCGTGCAAGCAAGATTATGATGCTTTTTACAGCGAAGAAATACTTACAAGAAAACTTACGGTATTTCCGCCGTACTGCGATATATGTTTGGTATGGGCAATGTCTTCGGATAAGTCGCTTGCACTCTCGTCAATAAGAGAAGTGTTTGACAGTATAAAGCAGAAAATCAGCACAGAATATAAGGACATAAAAATTATTATATTAGGGCCTTGTGCGGCGTCTGTACCGAGGGTGAACGGTAAGTACAGATACCGAATGATTATAAAATGCAGGAATACAAAGCGTTTCAGGGAAATGCTTACTGAAAGTTTGGCAGACAAACAAAAAAAGGATGTTTCTCTTATAGTGGATATTAACCCCGAAACGGTGGTTTAAAGGTGAAAGAATATGGCGAAAAGGAATATAGTAAAACTTGGGGACGAGATACTCAGAAAGGTATGCAGAACGCAACTTACCTTTGATGACAGACTTCATCAAATACTTGACGATATGGCTGAGACAATGTACGATGCCGAGGGCGTAGGTCTTGCGGCACCGCAGGTTGGAATTTTAAGGCGTTTTTGCATAGTTGACGTCGGTGACGGGCTTATAGAACTTATCAATCCGGTAATAATAGAAAAAAGCGGTGAGCAAGTAGGTGAAGAGGGTTGTCTTTCTATACCTGACAAATATGGTACTGTAAAACGCCCTATGAATGTTACCGTAAAAGCACAGGATAGATACGGAAATAATATAACCGTTAAGGGAGAGGAACTTAAAGCAAGAGCAATTTGCCACGAGGTAGATCATCTTGACGGAATTTTGTATATAGATAAAGCGGAAAAGAAGTGTTAGTATGCGTATAGTTTTTATGGGTACGCCCGACTATTCTGTTAAAACATTAGAAGCACTTATAAATGCAGGTCATAGTGTTGAGGCGGTGTTTGCCCAACCTGATAAACCCGTCGGCAGAAAACAGATACTTACCCCGCCTGCCGTTAAGGTTTATGCAAATGAAAAGGGTATTAAGGTATACCAACCAAATACACTCCGTGACGGCACTGCTTATGAAATAATCAAAAAAATAAATCCCGACGTTATTGTAGTGGTGGCATACGGAAAAATTTTACCGAAAGAAATACTCGATTTTCCGAAATACGGCTGTGTAAACGGTCATGCGTCGCTCTTACCACGTTTAAGGGGTGCATCGCCTATACAGTGGTCTATTGTAAGCGGAGATGAGTATTCAGGCGTTACAACTATGCTTATGGACGAGGGAATGGATACAGGCGATATATTAGAGGTAAAAAAGGTAAAAATAGGTGAAAGAGAAACGGCAGAACAACTCTTTGACAGACTCTCTGTAATTTCGGCAGATTTAACGGTAAGTACGCTTGAAAAACTGCAAAAAGGGGAAATTACCCCCATAAAACAGAATGAGGACGAAGCGACATACGCACCGATTATAAAAAAGGATATGGCAAAACTTGATTTTACAAAAACTGCCCAAGAAAACGAAAGGGCGGTAAGAGGTTTTTACTCTTGGCCCTGTGCGTTTTTCTTCATTGAGGGAAAGCGTGTAAAGGTAATAGAAAGCAGGGTATCGCAAAATACCGATAAGAAATGCGGTACGGTAATAAATAATGACGGTACACTTATTATTGCCTGCGGAAACAGCACTTCACTCGAACTTATTAAAGTACAGCCCGAGGGCTCAAAGGCTATGAGTGTATCACAGTGGTTGTGCGGTCATAAAATACCGCTCGGAACAGTGGCTGAGTAGTATGGCAAATGCAAGGGAAATAGCGGTAAGGGCTTTAATAGACGTAAATAAAGACGGCTCTTATTCAAATATAACTTTAAATAATATGTTTTCTTCGGAAGATTTAACGGCGGTTGATAAGTCGCTTGCGACTACTCTTTTTTACGGTGTTCTTGACCGAATGATAACACTTGATTACGTTTTGTCGTTGTTTATAAAAACTCCCGTTAAAAAATTAAGTCCAATAACCCGTGAGGCTTTAAGAACGGCACTTTATCAAATAATGTATATGGACAGAATACCGCAGAGTGCTTCGGTAAACGAAGCGGTGAAGATAGTTAAATCTTCAAAGGAAAGGTATAATGCACCGTTTGTAAACGGGGTACTGCGGAATGTTTTAAGGACAGGTATTGCTATTCCGCAGGACGATAGTTTAAATTCACTTGAAATAAGGTATTCCTGTCCAAAGGAAATTATTAAAGAGTTTATTAAAGATTACGGAATTGATACTGCAAAACAGTTGCTTTCGCAGTCGCTTTTAAAACCGCCTGTAACACTTAGGGTTAATAATATTAAAACAACAGAAGATAAACTTATGGAAATATTATCTGTGCAGGGCGTAAAAGCAGATAAAACGGACACAAAAAATGCACTTATTATTGACGGTGGTATTGACGTAGGTAAATGCAATGCATACAAAGACGGACTTTTTCATATAGAAGATTTAGCGTGTCAAAAAAGTATTGAGAAATTGTCGCCTAAATCGGGAGAAAGAGTACTTGATATGTGTGCAGCCCCCGGAGGTAAAAGTTTTACCGTGGCAGAAATAATGGGAAACAACGGTGAAGTGCTTAGTTTTGATAAGTATGAAAAAAGGGCAGAACTTATAAATAAGGGCAAAAAAAGATTAGGTCTTGATATAATAAAGGCGGGTGTTTGCGATGCACAAACATTTAATGAAACTTTGGGACTATTTGATGCTGTTTTATGTGACGTCCCCTGTTCGGGGCTTGGTGTTATTCGCAGGAAACCCGAAATAAAATATAAAGGGATAGAAGATTTTTTAAAACTTCAAAAAATACAGTCGGAAATACTAAACAACGCATCGCGTTATTTAAAAACGAACGGCAGAATACTTTATTCGACCTGTACTTTAAGAAGGGCAGAAAATGAGGACATAGTAAAGGCTTTTCTTGACAAAAATACCAATTATGAGTTACAATACGAGCATACGTATATGCCTCATATAGACGGCACTGACGGTTTTTACTGTGCGTTAATCAAAAAAAGCAGGTGATTTTATTACCGAAAAGGCAGACGTAAGGTCTATGAGTACCGACGAACTGTCGGCACTTTTGGAAGATTTCGGCGAGCCGAAATACAGGGCAAAACAACTGTTTAAATGGCTGCAGTCAGGGATAGACACTTTTGACGAGATGACTAACATACCTAAAAGTTTAAGGGATAAATTAAACGATAGGTGTTATATTGCAAATGCAAAAATTGTTAAACGGTTTGCTTCGCAAATAGACGAAACGGTAAAATACGTTTTTAAACTGTATGACGGTGAGTATATAGAATCGGTTTTGATGAGGTATGAACACGGGTATACGCTTTGTATTTCAACGCAGATAGGTTGCAGAATGGGTTGTAAGTTTTGTGCATCGGGTTTAGGCGGTCTTATACGAAGTCTTACGGCGTCGGAAATGCTGTCGCAGATAATGACGGCACAGAAAGATAACGGTATCAGAATATCAAACGTTGTTATGATGGGAATGGGTGAACCGCTTGATAATTTCCGAAACTGTTCAAAGTTTTTAAAACTCGTGAGCGATGAAAACGGTCTTAATATCGGTCTTAGGCATATTTCACTTTCAACGTCGGGCGTAGTAAGCGGTATAAAGAAATTAGCACTTCTTAATATGCCGATTACCCTTTCTGTATCGCTTCACGCACCTAATGATGAAATAAGAAATACAATAATGCCCGTAAATAAAAAATGGAACGTGGAAGAACTGCTGGGCGTTTGCAGGGAATACCAAAAGGTGACTACAAGAAGAATATCATTTGAGTATGCACTGATTAGCGGAGTAAATGATACAAAGGCGTGTGCAGACGAATTATCAAGGAAACTTAAAGGTATAATGTGCCACGTCAATTTAATACCTGCAAATCCAGTCAAAGAAAACGGTTTTAAAAAACCTGACAGAAAAAATATAGAAAAATTTAAATCAATGCTTGAAGAAAAGGGTATAACTGTTACTGTAAGGAGAACGCTCGGTGCGGATATAGACGCATCGTGCGGACAGTTAAGAAAAAGAGTAAGGGAGGAAGAGGATGCAGATATACAGTAAAACAGACGTTGGTAAAATGCGTAATACGAATCAGGACGCGTATGTCTCATTTGAACTTGACGTAAGCACGGCTTTTGCCATAGTGTGTGACGGTATGGGCGGAGCAAATGCAGGCAATATCGCCAGTGAAAACGCAGTTAAAATAATATCCCGATATGTAAAGCGGTCATACAGAAATAATATGGATGTTATCGGCATTTCTTCACTGCTTAAATCTGCGATTATTTCTGCAAATATAGAACTGTATGATATGGCACTCAAAAACCCCGATATGAACGGTATGGGAACTACGGTGGTAGTAGCGATAGTAAGGGAAAACAGTGCTGTTATATGTCACGCGGGCGACAGCAGGGCGTATCTTATTTCAGGTGACAGTATAGCCCAGCTTACAACCGACCATTCTATGGTTCAGTCGCTTGTGGAAAGCGGAAAACTAACCCCTGAACAGGCAAAGGTACACCCAAGGAAGAACGTTATAACACGGGCACTCGGTGCAGAGGAAAATGTTATGGCAGACTGTTGCGTTATAAATATGGTCAAGGGTGATACGTTGCTTTTGTGTTCCGATGGGCTTACAAATTATGTAGATATAAAAGATATACTTAAAATAGTGAAAAATAATAATATAAGCGATGTCGCCCAAATTCTTACAAGTACTGCAAATTCCAATGGTGGCGGAGACAATATAACAGTTGTAACCGTAACGGCATAACAGAAAGGGAAGGCTTTATTATGGATAGATATGTAGGAAAGCGTCTTGACGGACGTTATGAAATCGAGGAAATTATAGGCGTAGGTGGAATGGCGGTTGTATATAAGGCACACGATAACGTAGAAGACCGCACGGTGGCTATTAAAATTTTAAAGGAAGAATTTGTATCAAACGAGGAATTTATCCGTCGCTTTAAGAATGAATCAAAGGCTATCGCAATGCTGTCGCACCCGAATATAGTAAAGGTTTACGACGTAAGTTTCGGTGACCTTATTCAGTATATCGTTATGGAATACATAGACGGTATAACGTTAAAAGAATATATTGAGCGTCAGGGAAGCCTACGTTGGAAGGACGCGGTTTACTTTACGGTTCAGATACTTAAAGGCTTACAGCACGCACACGATAAGGGTATAGTACACCGTGACGTAAAACCGCAAAACATAATGGTTTTATCCGACGGTACTATTAAGGTTACAGACTTCGGTATAGCCCGCTTTGCAAGGAGTGAGCAGAGAACCATTACCGATAAGGCAATAGGTTCGGTGCATTATATCAGTCCTGAACAGGCGAGGGGTGAAAAGACAGACGAAAAGGCGGATATATACTCGGTAGGTGTTATGCTTTATGAAATGCTTACGGGTAAACTGCCGTTTCAGGCGGACAGTGCGGTATCGGTTGCAATTATGCAACTTCAGCGTGACCCGCAGTTACCTACTGAAATCAACGCATCAATACCTCTCGGCCTTGAGCAGATAACTATGCACGCTATGCAAAAAACTCTTGAACGCCGTTATCAGTCGGCAGCCGAAATGCTTTGCGATGTAGAGCGTTTTAAGAAGGACCCGTCTGCTACATTTGACTATTCATATTTTGTCGATAATTCTCCCACTAAATTTGTAAATACAGTTATGTCGTCCACACCGGCATCAGCCGTTGCCGATGAAGATTATGAGCAGGAAGAGGTAAAGGAAAAGAACAATATGATACCTATTCTTGCAGGTATTGCCGCAACGCTTATTATTGCTATTATTGTGTTGGGAATTATATTTATTCCGCGTCTGTTTACAAGCACGGGTGATGAAATAGCATGTCCGAAATTTGTAGGACTTACACTTGAAGAAGTTAAGAATAACGAAGAATATAAAGACAAATTTAAGTTTACGGAAGAATGGGACTATGACTCGGAATATAAATACGGTTATATATTTAAACAGGACCCGTCAGACGGTAAAAAACTTAAAAAAGGTGCGGAAATCACCCTTTATGTAAGCAAGGGGCAGTCTACTATAAAAGTTCCCGACGTTTACGGCAAAACCGAATCATACGCGGTATCGGAGCTTAAGTCTAAGGGCTTTGTTACAGAAATTAACGAGGTTGCCGATGACGATATTGAGTCGGGTCTTGTAGTAAAGACCGAGCCTGCAAGAACCACCGTTGTTGCTGAGGGTACTAAAATTACTGTGTTTGTAAGCACGGGAAAGGCAACTAAAATGGTAGACGTACCGAATGTTATAGGTCTTAAACAGGAAAAGGCGGTTTCCGATATAAAGAAATTGGGATTAGTACCTGCCATCGAAAAGCGTGATCTTACTTCAAAAGATAAATATTATGATGCGGGTTATGTTATTTCTCAAAACCCCGATGCAAATTCGTCTTCACAGGTAGCAGAGGGTACGACCGTTACAATTTACGTAAGTACAGGTGTCACTAATTACAATTTTGACCTGCGTGCTGACCTTCCGAGTGATTTTAAGGCAAGCACGGGTACGGTTTCACTTTGGGAAGACGGAAAGTTAATAAAAGAGAGCGAAACGGTAGCCTTTTCGGACATTTCAAATTATACATTTAAAGGTATTACATCAACCGATAAGACTATGACGGCTACAATTAAATTAAAGGCTAAAGACGGTGATTATATCAAATACCGCGATATAGAGATAGACTGTTCGACGGGCAAATACGACACGATAAAGAGATACGAAGATTATAAGAAGTACAGCGACGGCAGTTCAACCGAAAAGTCGCAAACATACTGATTATGAATGGTTTAATATTAAAGGCAGTATCTTCGTTTTACTATGTAGATTGTGAAGATAAGGTATATGAGTGCAAAGCAAGGGGAAATTTCCGTAAGACGGGAATTTCCCCCGTTGTCGGTGATAAGGTGGACTTTACACTTACCGACGGTGAACACGGCGTAGTGGAAAGTATTAAGGAACGTAAGAATATACTAAACAGGCCTATAATTGCCAATATAGACAAACTGTTTATAGTTTCGTCATATTCCGTACCTAAGCCCGATACCGTTATGATAGACAGACTTACTGCTGTATGCATATTCAATAACATAGAGCCGATAATAGTTTTTAATAAGTGCGATATGGGTGATTTTGAAAATTATAAAAAAATTTATAATAATTCAGGGTTTAAAACATATATTGTATCGGCACTTACAAATGAGGGTATTAAAGATATAAAATCGGAAGTACAAAACTGTATCAGTGCGTTTGTGGGCAATTCAGGTGTAGGCAAGTCAAGTATTCTAAATGCGGTATTCGGTGAGTTATCGCTTAAAACAGGTGAAGTAAGCGATAAACTCGGCAGGGGCAGACACACCACACGCCATACACAGCTATTTAAGACAGAATACGGCGGTTACGTTGCGGACACACCCGGTTTTTCATCAATAGAGACGGCAGATAAAAACTATGAATTTAAACTTCATCTCGCCGAAAGTTTTCCCGATATAAGCAAATTTACTGATAGTTGTAAATTTACCACATGTACGCATACCTGTGAAAAAGGTTGCAGAGTTTTGAAAGCGGTCGAGGACGGAAAACTTGAAAAATCACGGCATAACAGTTATAAGCAGATGTTCTGTGAACTTAAAGACATTAAAAAATGGAACAGCGATAAATAATTATTTTTAACGGAGTTTTTATATGGGATTTTTGGAATTGACCTTAATAGGTATAGGTCTTGCTATGGACGCTTTTGCGGTGTCTATATGTAAAGGACTTAAAACGCCTAAACTCAGTTACTCTCAAACTTTAATAATAGCACTGTTTTTCGGCGGATTTCAGGCACTTATGCCGTTTATAGGTTGGGTTTTAGGTCAAAGGTTTGAGAAGTACATAACTTCGGTTGATCATTTTATAGCTTTCGGCTTACTTTTGTTTATAGGCGGAAAAATGGCAATAGAGTCATTTAAAACAGATACTGACAGTGAGGCAAGCGGTAAATTTGATATTAAGGAACTGTTTGTTTTGGCGGTTGCCACAAGTATTGATGCTTTAGCTGTCGGGATAACTTTTGCATTTTTAAGGGTGCAGATTGTACTTGCCGTAACCGTAATAGGTACAATAACGTTTTTGTTATCAGCTATAGGAGTATTTTTAGGACACAAATTCGGTGCGGTGTATAAAAATAAAGCTGAGCTTGCAGGCGGTATTATACTGATACTTATAGGGCTTAAAATACTTCTCGAACATCTTGGCGTTTTGAATTTTTAATTTTATTTTTTAACTGATTGGGCGACATATAAAACGTATGTTGCCTGATTTTTTATATACCTCAGCATTTAACCCCGAACCAGATTTTGGAACAAGAATTTTCCGCTGTGGCTTCGTTAAAATACTCGTAAATCCGTCAGCCTATGAGCGACAATGAGCCGAAAGACGCCTAAAAACCGCCCTTTTAGGCTGATTCGGGTTTAAATGCTGAGGTATAGGTAAGACCTGTCGAAATTTGTAGAAAGAAAAGAAGTGTATTACGCAACTGCGTATACGATACTGCGAAATTATTTTTACAATGTTTTTGAGGTGGTACTAATGAGCGTTAAAGATATTGTTGTATTAAGGTTTGAGGAACTGTGCAGGGAAAGGGATATCAGGATAAACACACTCGCAAACATATCGGGGGTTACGCCTTCAACGGCATACAGTATGCTAAGCGGAAACAGACGCGACGTATCAATAACAACCATAAAAAAGTTTTGTGACGGTCTTGAAATAACCTTAGGTCAGTTTTTCTCTACTCCTGAGTTTGATAATTTAGAGCAGGAAATACGTTAGGAAAAGGAAATATATTTTGATTGCTTTAAAAAGAATGACGGTACTTTCTGCAATACTTTGCAGTATGCTCACCTTTACCGTTTATTACTTTAACGGTGCTTTATTGCCGTTAGGTGCGGTGCTTATTTTAATACTGTTGGTTTTAAGTATTAAAACGCATAACAGTTGTATTATAACAGTAATGTTTTTTGTAGGTGTTACGGTACTGTCCCTGTCAACCGTATGTAAAAATGTAAAAACGGTTGATGATTTTTCGGGCGGTATAATGACCTTGCGGTTTACCGCAACAGAAAACTGTGAGCATTTTGACAATTACAGTACGGTAAATGTAATCACAAACGGAAATTCGGTAATAGGTAACGGCAGTAAATTTGAGATTTTTTATCAGGATAAAAACCTTGATATTTCAGCAGGGGATATATTTGATGCAGATGTTATGCTTAAGAGTCTTGACGGCTCAAAGTATAAAACGTGGCGGTTTTCCGATGGGATTTACAGTGATTGCAGTTTGGAAAGGTTTATAGGAATTAAGGGAAAAAATAACTTTTTCTATTCTCTTAATAAAATAAGAAATTACATAACAAAAACATTATTTTTAAAGTTACCCTATTTTGAGGCGGCAACGCTTAATGCCATAACAACAGGAAACAAAACCTATTTAAGTGATGAATTTTACGGGGCGGTTAAAACAACGGGAGTAAGCCACGTTATGGTAGTATCGGGACTTCATCTGTCTATTATTATGAGTGGGTTTTATACCGTTTTGGATAGACTGTTTTACAATAAGTATTTGAGATTTACGTTATCAATTACAACGGTTTTCGCGATTATTGCGGTATGCGGTTTTACAACGTCGATTATCAGGGCAGGCATTATGTATATAATAGCGTCCTTTGCACCGCTTTTTGAAAGGGACAGTGATACTTTAAGCAATCTTTGTACTGCGGTTACTCTTATAATCATCAGCTCTCCGTTTGTTGTTTTTAACGTGGCGTTTCAGTTGTCGGTTTTATGTACGTTCGGCGTAGTTTATATAGCACCGTTTTTTATCGGTGAAATCAAAAAATATATACCTAAAAGTTTTATTTTAAATGTAATTACAGAGATAACGGTTGTTACGCTTTCTGCAACATTTATGTCTATGCCGATACTTATTTATAATTTCGGAAGTGTTTCGCTTATTTCGTCTATTACTAACATTCTTATTTCTTATGCGGTTACAGGAGCATTGCTATTTATTGTGTGTGCGTTATCTTTAAATCTTTTACCCGTTATTCGTTTTATTTCCGAGCCGTTTTTTATAACAGCGGGACTTTTTGCCAAATATATAAACAACGTAATTTTAAAACTTTCAAAACTGCCCTTTGCATCTGTCGGCATATCTAATGAGGCACTGATTGATATACTGACAGTTTTGTCTGTTATGTTTATAATTGCGGTACTTCTTATAATGTATGCTTGTAAAATGCGAAGACATCTGTTAAAATTAAATCAGATTTAAAATCGGAGGTAGAAAATGGCTTTGATTTATGAAGATGCACTCGCAAAAGAAATTTCTTCTGACAGACTTTGCGGAGCATATTTGATTTTCGGTGATGATACATACTTAAAAAAGTATTATGCCGATAAGATAAGTGATAAAGCATACGGGGGCGACCCGTTTTTCAACCTGCAAAAATTTGACGGTAACGCAGACCTGCAAGAGGTATATGATGCTGTAAAACAGTATCCGATGATGGCTGACAGCAAATGCGTAACACTTACCGATTACGATTTTGAGCATTCGTCAAAGTCCGATTTTGATAAACTTTGTAATTTGCTTTGTGACACTACAGATGGATGCGTATTTATTGTCAGGTTTGACAGTATAGAGTTTGACGATAAAAGAAACGCAAAGGCTAAAAAACTTATATCATCAGTCGAAAAAGGCGGTGGCAGAGCGGTAAAACTTGACCACCGTAAAGGTGCAGTGCTTGTAAAAATGCTTACAGACGGTGCAAAGAAACGCAAATGCATAATGTCCGATAACGTCGCTAAACATTTAATTGAAACCTGCGGAGAGGATATCAGCACCCTTAAAAATGAACTTGATAAACTGTGCAGTTATGCAAACGGCAGTGAGATAACAAAGGAAACGGTAGACCTTGTTTGTATAAAATCTGTTGAGTCTTCCGTTTACGATTACGTTAAGCAAATATTTGCCTTAGATGTGTCGGGTGCGTTAAAACAACTTGACAATATGTTTTTTATGCACATTGAACCGATGATAATTCTTTATACAGCGTCGGCAACATACGTTGATATGTACAGAGTTTTTACTGCTCTTAATGCAGGCAAAAAAATATTGGACGTATCGTCTGACTTCGGGTACAAAAATAAAGCATTTGTACTCGATAGGGCAAAAATTGACCTTAAAAAAATGAACAGAGAAAAATTGCTTTTAAGTTTCGAGGCACTTATGAGTGCAGATAAAAAACTTAAAAGTTTCGGTTTGGAGCCGAGAACGGTTTTAGAGCAGTTAACGGTAAAGCTAATTTATATAATCGTTAAGGGTGAGGCGGTTGATTAGGCTTGCTCAGGCGGTGGTGGTTGAGGGGAAATACGATAAAAAAACGCTTGAAAATATTATTGATGCCTATATAATCACAACCGACGGTTTTGGAATTTTTAAGGATAAAGAAAAGTGCGATTTAATACGCAGTTTGTCACAAAAAAACGGCATAATTGTTATGACCGATTCGGACAGTGCGGGAGCGGTGATACGGTCGTATCTTAAAAATATTTGTAAGGACGGCAGTATTATAAACGTTTATATTCCTCAAATACTCGGTAAGGAAAAACGCAAAACCAGTTTCGGCAAAGAGGGACTTTTAGGCGTTGAGGGAATGACGGCTGATATAATTAAACAGGCACTTGTAAACAGCGGTGTCAGTGAATTTAAAGAAATAAAGGTAAAAAAGAAAATTACCAAAACCGACCTTTATAAAATCGGTTTAAGCGGAAGTAATAACAGCAGTGATTTAAGAAAACGGTTATCGGTGTTTTTAGGACTGCCGTCAAATCTTTCCGCAAACGCATTTTTAGATGCCGTAAATGCAGTATACGGTTATGATAGGTTTTTTGAGGAGTGGAAAAAATGGGAGCAAGAAGCGGACAAAAGTTAAAACTTTTTTATGTTGCCGATATACTTAAAAAGTATACCGACGAAGACCACCCGATGCCTGCAAACGAGATATGCGACAGACTTATTTCAATGGGCATTACTGCCGAGAGAAAGGCTATATATGACGATATTGAATGTCTTGTAAACTACGGTTTTGATATAATTAAAACCCGCGTTCCCCGTGCAGGGTATTTTTTAGCCGAAAGGGAGTTTGAACTGCCGGAAATTTATCTTTTGTGCGATGCTGTGAGAACGGCGAAATTTATTAGTGCAAAGAAAACCAGAGAACTGACAAAAAAACTTGAAAAAATGTTAAGCGTTCATCAATTCTCAGGCAGAGATATGGGTATATACATTGATACCGTCGGCAAGTGTGCTAATGAGGAGATTTTTTACACTATTGACAGTATTAACAGAGCGATAGAAAATAAGAAAAAAATAACGTTCAGGTACGGTACACGCTGTCTTGAAGATAGGGAAATTAAGACGGTTTATAAGCAAATGACGGTAAGCCCGTATGCTATGACGTGGCAGGATGACCACTATTATTTGATAGGCAATTACGAAAAATACGATAATCTGATACACCTGCGTATAGACCGTATGCGTTCGGTAAGTGAGAGTGAGTGTACAGCAAGACCGTTTAGCGAAGTAAGTGAGTATAACGACGTATTTGACGTTGTAGATTATACTAAAAAACTTTTCAGTATGTACGGCGGTGACACCGAGGAAATAGAACTAAAGTGTCAAAAAGGCATATTAGAGCAGGTAACAGACAGATTTACAGATAAAATATTTATAAAAAACGTAACAGAAGATAGTTTCCGCTTTTCTGCAAAGGTGTCTGTAAGCGATGCACTTGTAACATGGATTATGAACTACGGCGAAAAAATAGAGGTTATTACACCCAAAAGACTGCGTGATATGGTGTATGACAGAGCAAATAAAATATTAAAACTTTATAAATAATGCTTGATTTTTCAGTTTTCTTAATGTATAATACTGTGGAGTTACGGAGATGTCGCCTAGTCCGGTCGAGGGCGCACGATTGGAAATCGTGTAGGACGTTAAAGCGTTCTCGAGAGTTCGAATCTCTCCATCTCCGCCAAAGCGAAAACCTATCACGCAAGTGGTAGGTTTTCGCTTTGTATTATTCATAATTCATTATTAAGTCTTAAATATTCATTAAATTAGAGTGATAGGTTTTCTAAATGAATAATGAATATTTAAGACTTAAAAAAGAATAATTTAGGTGTCGGCTTTGCCGACTGAATGATTATTTACTTTCAATGGTTTAATTATATTCGCAATTATAACAAAATAATATTTAACACATTCCAAAACAAAGCATAAAATATAATGCTTTATAATAATTTTGGGGTGTGTTTTTTTATGAATGAGAAAGAACTTATAAAAAAGTACAGCGATGAACTGATGTCACTGTATAAATCTGCAAAAAATAAGGCGGTGAGTGTGCAGTCGTCGGGCGTGGAGATACCGAGTGACCAAAATACGGGGGAACTTACGGTAAACGTAACAACACTAAGAGGTTTATATCCCGTTGTAGGTGCAGTAGTTACGATATTTAAGGGGAATTATGATAATATGGAAGTGCTACATACTGCGGTAACCGACCAAAGCGGACGTACGCCCTCTTTCAGACTTGCCACACCGCCTAAAAGTTATTCCGAGAGTGCAGGAGAAAGCAGACTGCCATACGCAGAGTATAACATATCGGTAAAGTCGGACGGTTATGTAGAACAAATAAATATGAATGTTCCCGTATTTCCGGGTGTGAAATCTGTACAAACAGCAGACCTCGTTTTAGTTTCTGCGGCGGGTAATAATAAGTCGCCTGCAATTTTTGACGAGTCGAATAGTTATGATTTGTAAGGGGGAGATTTTATGCCTGAAGTAGATTTTCCCGTTATACCCGAAAGTATAGTAGTTCACCTCGGTGCACCCGATTCAAATGCACGGAATGTAACGGTAAGTTTTTCAGATTATATAAAGAATGTAGCTTCGAGTGAGATATACCCAACATGGCCTGAAAATGCAATAAGGGCGAATGTTTATGCAATAATATCGTATGCACTTAACAGGGTTTATACCGAATACTACCGTTCAAGGGGATATAACTTTGATATAACAAACACCACACGGTATGACCAAGCATTTGTAGAAAACAGAGAAATATATGAAAATGTAAGTGACATAGTAGACGAAATATTCAATAATTACGTTGTAAGGCAGGGTAGTGTTGCACCGTATTTTACGCAGTTTTGCAACGGTACAACGTCTACCTGCAACGGACTTTCACAATGGGGTACGGTATCGCTTGCAGAAAGCGGACTTGACCCGCTTCAAATTCTTCGTAATTATTACGGTGAGGATATAGATATCGTTACAAATGCACCTGTGCAGAATATCGAGGAGTCGTATCCCGGTGTGCCTGTAAGGATAGGTGATACGGGCAACAGCGTAAAGACGATACAAACAGAGTTAAACCGTATTTCAAGAAACTATCCCGCAATACCCAAAATTGCAGAGGAAAACGGTATATTCGGCGTTGACACCCAAAACGCCGTAAGAGAATTTCAGCGAATTTTCAATCTAAGTGTTACGGGAGAAGTAGATAAATCAACGTGGTATAGAATAAAGCAATACTATGCAGGTGTAAAAAGTCTTTCCGACCTTGTGTCCGAGGGCATAACCATTGAGGAGGCACAACTGCCATTTACAAGACAACTCTCCGAGGGTATGCAAGGTCCTCAAATACAAATTCTGCAATATTATTTAAACGTTATAGCGTATTTTAACCCAAACTTAAATTTATCACCGTTAAACGGTATATACGGACCGCAAACGACTACGGCGGTAAGAGAATTTCAGGCACTTAACGGTCTGCCGCAAACGGGCATAGTAAACAACGCAACTTGGATAAGGTTAAGAGATGTTTATTCTCAAACTGTGGCGTCACTTCCCGAGGGGTATTCGGGCGACCGTGCTAAACTCTATCCCGGATACTTTTTGACCGAGGGAACAAGCGGTCA
Organism: Clostridia bacterium; assembly: GCA_024404325.1. Taxonomy (GTDB): domain Bacteria; phylum Bacillota; class Clostridia; order Oscillospirales; family Acutalibacteraceae; genus UBA737. The sequence continues at coordinate 68,047 of JAKSQC010000001.1, read as the reverse complement.
GGACGTAAGAGATTTACAAACCTATTTATCGTTAATAGGCAGATATTATCCCGAAATACCCGAACTTCCGGTGACGGGATACTTCGGAAGTCAAACGGCAGATGCAGTAAGAACGTTTCAGTCGCTTTTCGGGCTTCCCGTTAACGGTGCGGTAGGACCGGTAACGTGGTATAATATTGCAAACCAATATGATTTTTTAATCGAAACACAATAAGTCTGACGGGTTTGGCTTGCCTTGAGTATTTTTATAAAAATTTCCGCAATAATATATTTATAGGTTATTGCGGAGGTTTTATTTTTGAGCGGTCTTACTTCTGATTATGATAATATTAAATTAAGCGGGAATTTTACGCAAGATACGGCAAAATTCAAAGAAATATTTAAAAATGACGGTATTTTGCGAGAGCGCCTGATAAAAACAGACGAGAATAGAAGTGCAGTTCTTTTTTATATGGACGGTATGGTAAACTCTGAACTTATAAACGAGGCAATAGTGCGTCCGCTGATACTTTCAAAAATACCAAGTACCGTAAAATTTGATGCAGATTATATATCAGCCAATATACTTTTTGCAGGCGAAGTAAATACAACTAATGATATGGCAGATTTAATAAGGTCGGTTTTGTACGGTGATACGGTAATCTTTATAGAGGGGTGCACATCGGCACTTACGGTTAATACCAAAGGCTTTAGGTCAAGGGGCATAAGCGAGCCTGCGGACGAGCGTGTACTTCAAGGACCGAGAGAGGGCTTTGACGAGGTTGCACTGCTTAATATTGCAATGCTCAGAAGAAAACTTTTAACCCCTGACCTATGTGTAGAAATGCTGAGAATAGGCAGACGGACGGAAACGGTTGTATTTGTATGTTATTTGGGAAGTCTTGCCGATAAGTCTACGGTAGATGAACTCAAAAGAAGAATGAGTATGATAGATATAGACGGCATACTTGACAGCAACTATATTGCCGAGCATATAAGAGACCATAAAAATTCACTTTTTAAAACAACGGGTACAACCGAAAGACCTGACATAGTAGCCGCCAGACTGCTTGAAGGACGCATAGCAGTAGTAGTTGACGGTACTCCTGTAGTCCTTACACTTCCATACTTGTTTTCGGAAAACTTTCAGTCGGACGAAGACTATTATCTTAACTATATGATTTCCTCGGTTAATAGGATACTTCGTTATATATGTTTTTTTATAGCGGTAAGTGTACCTGCCATATTTGTAGCTCTTACAACATTCCATATGCAACTTTTACCGACAAATTTTGCACTGTCAATAGCACAACTGAGAGGCGGTGTGCCTATGCCGTCGGTAGTGGAATGTATAATTTTAATACTCGTTTTTGAAATATTAAAGGAAACGGGCGTACGAATGCCACAGAGTTTGGGACATGCTCTTAGTATCGTAGGCGGGCTTGTTGTAGGGCAGGCGGCGGTAGAGGCGAGAATAATAAGTGCACCTATGCTTATTGCCGTAGCACTCAGCGGTATAGCAGGTCTTATGATACCGAGACTTAAAGGCATAGTATTTTATTTAAGACTTCTTTTGGTTATAGCAAGTTCCGTTTTCGGACTTTTCGGGTATATTGCCGTATCTGCGGTGTTTGTGATAAGAATATTCAGTATAACGTCATTTGGAGTAGACTATACCGTATCTCTTAACAACCCTAATTCTCAAAATCTAAAAGACACCGTATGGCGTGCACCTTGGACTTTTATGAAAAAAAGACCTGTGTTTAACAGAAATATCATAAGAAGCGGAGATGTTAAAAAACGTCAATGAAAAGACTGATTTTAATTGTACTGCTTTGTGCTTTAACACTTGCAGGTTGCAGTGATTACAGGGAAAGCAACAGTCAGTATATGGTATCGGCGGTAGGGTTTGACGCCGATAACGGTAATATTGTTGCAAGTATTCAGGCTGTAATAGTCGGTACTGACAGTATTAACGAGGAGGCTGAAATAAAGGTATTTTCGGCAGACGGCAGTACGCCGTCGCAGGCGATTTTTAATATTCCATCATTTCTTTCAAAATCACTGTTATTTGACCATTGCGGTGTAGTGGCGATAGGAAACGGTATAACATCTGAGACGCTCGGAGATATATTTGATTACAGTGCCGACCAAAAAAATCTTAATTTAGGCGTATATTTTGTTGCGACAGATAATGCAAATAAGCTCTTACAGCAGGAGAGTGTTTCTGCACTCACCTCGGGTTATGACATTATGGGAATGATTGAGCGAAGCAGTGACGAAACGGGTATACTCTATCAAAACAGATTTTACGAAATAAAGGCACTTGAGGCGAAAAAAGGAAAAGTATTTTCACTTCCCTTTTTTAAATGCTTAGAAGACGGTATTAAAATGGACGGCAGAAATATATACCGCAACAGACAGTTTGTAACAAATATAAACGAATCGGAAAGTTATATTTATTCGGTTCTTTCGAACTCAAACAACGGCGGTAAAATTCTTTTGGGTGAGCAAAGGGCTAAGATAAATAAAATGCATACAAAATTCAATTTTAATTATAAAAACAACATACTTGAAATTGATTTAAAAACAATATTTTCTTTTGAATATAAAACGAAAAACTTTGAAAATACTTTGGAAAATAATTGCAATGCACTTATAAAAAAAATGACAGACAACGGTTACGGCGATGTTTTCGGTTTTGAAAACAGATTGTATTTAAGGGACAGGTCACTTTATAACAGTCTTAAAGATGATTTTAAAATGAATGTGAAACAAAGTAGGAAGAGTATGAAAGAGAAGTCAAACTATAATATTCATTTTCTAATGATGTCGGCAATGTTTTTGCTTGGTAACGCCGTCATCGGTGTACCTTATAAAAATGCCGGTCAAAATAACTTTTTAAGTTTCATAATTGCTTCGGTATCAGGTTTGGCACTAATATACCTGCTGACCTTTGCATTTGACTTTTTATACGATGAAAAAAGGCTTTTGAAAAATACTGTCATATTAAAGATTGTTTATATAGTAAGCAGTATTTTGCTTATTTTTATATCCGTACTGTGTTTCAGCGATTATACCGATTTTGTGGCTTTCAGAATGTTACCTAATACACCGAGGTTTATAGTATCGGTGGTATTTGCATTGTGCGTTTTGTGGTTTTCACTTCAAAAAGACAAAATAATACTCAAATTTTCTTTATTTTCTCTTGTTATTACTGCCATAATAATAATTTTGCTTTTTATTATATCAATTCCCAGATACCGACTTGAAAATATAATTGTTTTACAGTTCCCCGATATTAAAGATACATTAAGACAAACATCATCTTACTTTGTTAATGTTTTCGTTACTTTGCTGCCTATACTCTTGTATAGAAAATGTTTTTTTGAAAATATGGCAAAGAAATATATGTGCTTAGCTGTTGTATTGGGAGCAGTATTACTCTGTATATGTTTGCTTAACAGTCTTTTACTTTTCGGAACTAATGTCGCATCGGAGATGGAATTCCCTTATTCAGACGCAATCAGTACCGTAACCGTAGGCGAACTGTTCACAAGAATGGACGGTTTTTCTTATTTTGTGTTTTTTGCAAGCAGTATTATTAAGATTACCGTTTGCATAAGTGTAGTAAAAGCACTTATTTCGAGACTCGGCATAAAAAACAAAAAAGCAATAGCATCAGTATGTTGCGGTTTGGTATTTATTGGCGACTGCCTTTTAAAATAATAAAGTTGACTTAATATGCAAAAAGGTATATAATTATAGCAATGTTATGGATATGTTGTTTGTTTTTTCGAATACAAGGGAATATTTTTGTAAGAAAGATGGATGAGGTATGCGGTTTCTTGGTTTTTTGAATAAAAAGCTCAGAAGAGTATTGCTGATTGCTTTTGATGTATTTTGTTTTGCTTTTATCAATATTTCTTTTTATGTATCGGTTAATATTGTCGATTCACCGTTAAGTTATGATTTAAGAACATATATAGACAATGCCTGTCTTATGGCTATTTTTATTTTCGGTGTAAGATTTATACTGAGAATGTACCGTAATATTTGGCGTTATTCAAACACACGGGTTTATTTTAAACTTGTGTGGGCTGACTGTTTCAGCGGTATATTAGCTATATTTTGTTCAAGAATATTCAGTATTTATACAGGTGTTTGGCATTTTATAATTGTTACCTCGCTTAATGCACTTTTGACATTGCTTTCACGGTTTACCTATCAGCTATTGTATAGATGGAGTAACCAACGTTCCGCAGAAAAGAGCAAAAAAATCAACATAGCAATAGTAGGTGCAGGTCAACTTGGTGCGAGTCTTGCAGAAGAACTTATTACAAATCCAAATGCACATTATAATCCGGTATGTTTTATTGATAAAGCATATGGGAAAATCGGTAATTCTGTTTCAGAACTCCCCGTTTACGGCGAAGACCGCCTGTCGGAGTTTGTAGAACTTCTTGACATAAAAGAGTTTGTAATTGCAATTGCAAACGCTGACAGTAACACTTTGAATATGCTTTATGAAAGATATTCAAATTTTGGATGTCAGGTAAAGATATACGACTCTCCTCTCCAAGATAATGGCAACGAATTTAAGAAAGTAATACGAACTTTCCAGATAGAAGATTTGCTTTTCCGTAATCCGATACTTATAGAAAATGCAAGTTCTCTTGATTATTACAAAGGTAAAACCATTCTTGTTACAGGCGGAGGCGGTTCAATCGGTTCTGAGCTCTGCCGTCAAATTGCAAAATGCAGACCGAACAAGTTGGTTATTTTTGAAATTTATGAAAACAATGCTTATGATATTGAGCAGGAACTTGTCCGTAAATACGGCGAAAAGCTTAATCTTTGTGTTGAAATAGGCTCTGTCAGGGACAGGAAAAGACTTGACGAGGTGTTTAAAATTCACCGTCCCGATGTAGTATTCCACGCGGCGGCACATAAACACGTCCCGTTAATGGAACACAGTTCGAGTGAAGCAGTAAAAAATAATGTTCTTGGTACATATAATACCGCCGATATGGCAGAAAAATACGAGGCAGAGAAGTTTATTCTTATTTCTACCGATAAGGCTGTTAATCCTACAAATATTATGGGTGCGTCTAAACGCGTCTGTGAAATGATAATACAGTGCCGTACCGACAGTAATACAAACTTTGCGGCTGTAAGATTCGGCAACGTTTTAGGCTCTAATGGAAGTGTTATACCGCTTTTTAAAAAACAGATTGAGCAAGGCGGGCCGATTACCATAACGGACAAGCGTATTATTCGTTACTTTATGACAATACCCGAAGCAAGCCAGCTTGTAATGCACGCCGGTAAAATGGCAAAAGACGGTGAGTTGTTTGTGCTTGATATGGGTAAGCCTGTAAAAATTTACGACCTTGCCTGTGATATGATTCGTCTTTCGGGATTTGAGCCGGAAAAGGATATCAAAATTGATGAAATAGGTCTTCGTCCGGGAGAGAAACTGTATGAAGAACTTTTGATGAAGGGCGAAGAACTTGATAAGACAGAGAACGATTTAATATTTATCGAGCATGACGCTCCGCTTTCAAGAGCAGAAGTTGACAGCAAAATCAAGGTTTTGACCGATGCGGTTGAATCTGCCTACGGTATAGGTAATGCCGATATATTAAAAAATGCAATAGCCAAAGTTGTGCCTACATATAAAACTTGTGAGGCGGTAAACAGCTGTGCTGAAAAGTCGGAAGAAATGAAAATGGTAAATACCTGATAAAAAACAGAAGATGCACTGCTATTTTAGCAATGCATCTTTTTTAGACTAACGGGATATGGAGAGATTGACTTGATACGGTTGATGTATATGAATGTAACACCGCTAAGCGATGAAAATACTTTTAATTTTTTTTATAAAAATGTTTCAAAATACAGGCAGGAAAAAATAAATACATTCAAGCAAAGAAAAGATAAAAATTTAAGCCTTGGTGCGGGCATTTTGCTCGGTAGTGCACTAAAAGATTTGGGACTTATAGAAAAGAATATGCTTTATAAAGAGGGTAAATACGGTAAGCCGTATTTTGAAAATGAGCCTAATTTATATTTTAGCGTATCACATAGCGACAATAAAGCATTAGTAGCAATTTCTGATACGGAAATAGGTTGCGATATAGAAAGAATTGATAATATTGATTTAAGTATTGCAAAGAGGTTTTTTCATACAGATGAATACAACAATATAGTTGGTTTACATAACACTGCCGAGCAACAACGGCAATTCTTTAGTTTTTGGACGTTAAAGGAAAGTTTTATAAAGGCTACGGGCTTTGGACTAAAACTACCGCTTGATAGATTTTGTATAAGTATAGACGGGGAAAATATATCAGTCAGTTGCTGTGATACAGACGGTATTTATAACTTTGCAGAGTACTCTGATATACCTGATTTCTGCGTAGCATACTGCATAAACGGTACAGTTCAAAAGACAAATTTGGAATGTAAAAATGATTTGCTTTTACTGTGAAATATTTTGAGTGAAAATTTATTTTTCCCTAAGTCTTGTAAAATTTATGTTTTTATGGTAAAATATTCTATATTTTTTTATAGGAGAGTAAAAAATGACAACTTCACTTTGGATTATTCTTGTGGCTATCGTAATTTATATGATTATGATGATTGTTATTGGCTTTAAGTTTGCCGATAAAAACAAAACCACAAAAGACTTTTTTTTAGGTGGTAGATCGTTAGGACCTTTGGTAACGGCAATGAGTGCCGAAGCCTCCGATATGAGTGGCTGGCTTTTAATGGGACTTCCCGCAGTTGCGATGATGGGCGGTCTTGCCGAGGCAAGTTGGACGGCAATAGGTCTTGCGGCAGGTACATACATAAATTGGCTGATTGTTGCGAAACGCCTTCGTGTTTACAGTCAGAGAATAGATGCTTACACAATACCGCATTTTTTCGGTACACGTTTCGGTGACGATAAAAAGGTAATCACTACTCTTTCCGCATTGATAATTATTATTTTCTTTATTCCCTATACTGCATCGGGTTTTGCCGCTTGCGGTAAGCTGTTTTCTTCGCTTTTCGGTATAAATTATATGCGTGCAATGATTCTTAGTGCGGCAGTAATAATTATATACTGTACATTAGGAGGTTTCCTTGCCGCTTCCACTACCGACTTTATTCAGTCTATTGTTATGACTATTGCACTTTTCGTTGTAGTAGGGTTTGGCGAGGGACTTGTAAAAGGTTTCGGAAACGTATTTTCAAACGTTTCATCACTTGAAGGCTTTACAAATTTGTTTAAGGGACACGATGTGGCAAACGGCGTTGCTACAAGTTACGGAGCATTACCCGTTGCGTCCACCCTTGCTTGGGGACTCGGCTATTTCGGTATGCCTCATATTCTTTTAAGATTTATGGGCATAAAGGACGAAAATAAACTTAAAACCTCGCGTAGAGTGGCAAGTACATGGGTTGTCATTTCAATGGCTGTTGCAATTCTTATCGGTGTAGTCGGATATTCACTTATGAAAAACGGTGTTCTTCCGTCTTATAAAAATGCCGATGTCGCAGAAACAATAATTGTTGATATAGCAAAATATTTAAGCCGTTTCGGTTGTGTACCCGCATTTACGGCAGGTATCATTCTTGCAGGTATATTGGCATCAACTATGTCTACTGCCGATTCACAGTTGCTTGCGGCGGCATCAAGTGTGTCGCAAAATATTATTCAGGAAACCTTTAATATAAAATTAAAACCAAAGGTAGCAATGTTGCTTGCACGTATCTCGGTTGTCTTAATTTCTGTAATTGCCATTTTCTTGGCACGTGATCCCGAAAGTTCGGTATTCCGCATAGTTTCATTCGCGTGGGCAGGTTTCGGTGCGGCATTCGGTCCGTTGATGCTCTGTGCACTGTTTTGGAAACGTACTAATAAGTACGGTGCTATTACCGGAATATTAGTCGGAAGTGCAACTGTATTCATTTGGAAATTTGTTATTCGTTCTGCTTTTGCAGGTACGGTTTTGGATATATATGAACTGCTGCCGGCATTCATATTAGGACTGATTTCCATTATAGTGGTAAGTCTTCTCACACAAGCACCAAATCAGGAAATAGTCGATACATTTGAAGAAGTTAAACAGAGTTTAAAAAGATGAAATAAATGATTGTAGACAAAGTCCTTTACGGAGGGCTTTGTTTTTTCATGAAAAATGAAAAAGAGGAGATATGATATAATTAAAGCAACGAACGAGAGAAACTGAATACAAATTATTAACAAAATGTAAAAGGTCAGGAAAGGTCAAAGAAAATTTGATAAAAAGTGTTGACTTTTGGAAAATTCAGTATATAATATAATCGTTGGCACTCGCACAGCAAGAGTGCTAATTTATGAAAACGGTTTTGCGGGGGTGACGGAAAACGGAACTTTCACAGAGAAAACAGGCGGTTTTGCAGGCGGTTGTAAAGGCTTATATTGAAACGGGAGAACCGGTAGGTTCAAAAGCACTTACGGGGTTGCTTAAAAATGCACCGTCATCTGCAACACTTAGAAATGAAATGAACGAACTTTGTACACTTGGTCTTTTAAGCCAACCGCATACCTCGGCAGGGCGGATACCCACAAGTTCGGGATATAGGTTTTATATAAGTTCCTTAAAACCCGCACCGCTTAGTGTCAGTACAAAAGAGTATATTGATTTACAGTTTTCATCCATTAATTGCGGTCTTAAAGAAATGCCCTGTGTGGCGGGGAATATTCTTTGCGAGCTTACGGGTTTTCCATCGGTTGTATCGTATGCGGTCGGAAGCGGAGTTTATTTAAGAAAAGCAGAACTTATTACAATAAGTTTACACAGTGCGGTAATACTTATGATAACGTCTGACGGCAGGGCGGATAATGCGGTAGTACGTCTTCAAAGCGGTCTTAATAATGAACTTAAAAGTTTGTTTTGCGATATTGTAAATAACCGTCTTAAAGGAAGACCACTATCCGATTTTAATATGGCAACACTGCAAAATATTATTTCCCTTTCGGGACTTAATTCGTTTGCACTTATGCCGATTTTTACGGCACTTTTTGAAATGGCACAAAAGGCTGACAGTTCAAGCGTAAATATAATCGGAAGTTCAAATTTATATAATCTTTTCGGTGATGACGGAGCAAGACGCATAATGTCCCTTGCAGAAAGAGGCGAGCCTCTTATTTCGGCAATGGGCAACGAAAATGTTAAAACAGAGGTTATTTTCGGTAATGATACTTTATTTAATGAGCTAAGCGGCAAAACATTGGTTGTTTCAAGATATTCAAACGGCAAAACATATTGCGGAAAAATCGGTATATTAGGGCGTGGAAGAATGTCTTACGAACAAATAATTCCGAGTATAGAATATACGGCACTGTGTCTGACATCGCTTATGACACAGGCGGTAAAAGATATGGAGGACTGACAAGTGGCAGAGGAAGAAAAGGTACAAAACGAGCAACAAGTAGGCGAGAAAAAAGAAAAAAAGAAGAGCAAAAAAGATACGGAAATTGAGAAATTAAAGGAAGAACTTGAAAATAAAAACGATTTACTTATCCGTACAGCCGCCGAGTTTGATAACTATAAGAAACGCACCGAAAGAGAAAAATCGGGTGTGGCGGAATTTGCAAAGGCAGGTATAATCAAGAAACTTTTGCCAATCATTGATAACATAGACCGTGCGTCTGTTTCCAATAAAGAAAGTGCAGACTATATAAAGGGAATTGAGATGATTGTCAAGCAGTTTGAAACTATTGTCGATACGCTGGGTATTGAGCAAATCGGAAGTGTCGGAGATAACTTTGACCCGAATATGCACGAAGCGGTTATGCATATAGAAGACGAAGAAATGTCGGAAAACGTAATAGCCGAAGTTTTGCAAAAGGGGTATAAATTAGGCGATACGGTTATACGTCCGGCAATGGTAAAGGTAGCAAATTAAGTTTAATATAACAACATATATAACTTTGGAGGAATTTTATTATGGGAAAAATTATAGGTATTGATTTAGGTACTACAAACTCTTGTGTAGCAGTTATGGAGGGCGGAGAGCCGGTAGTAATTGCGAACGCAGAGGGTTCGAGAACAACACCGTCTGTTGTTGCTTTTTCAAAGACGGGCGAACGTATGGTAGGTCAGGTTGCAAAGCGTCAGGCAATTACAAACCCTGACAGAACAATCAGTTCAATAAAGCGTGAAATGGGAAGTTCTTATACCGTTGCCATTGACGATAAGAAGTATACTCCGCAGGAAATTTCGGCTATTATTCTTCAAAAACTTAAAACCGACGCAGAGGCTTATTTAGGTCAGACGGTTACAGAGGCGGTTATTACCGTTCCTGCATACTTTACAGATGCACAGCGTCAGGCAACAAAGGATGCAGGTAAAATTGCAGGTCTTGACGTTAAACGTATTATAAATGAGCCTACCGCCGCCGCTCTTGCTTACAGTATAGACAAAGAGGACGACCAAAAGGTTATGGTATATGACTTAGGCGGAGGTACTTTCGATGTTTCCATTATTGAAATGGGTGACGGTGTTCAAGAGGTTTTGGCAACTGCCGGTAACAACAAACTCGGCGGCGACGATTTCGATAAACGTGTAATGGACTTTATCGTTTCTACCTTTAAAGCAGAGCAGGGCATTGATCTTTCAGGGGATAAAATGGCAATGCAACGTGTAAAAGAGGCTGCTGAAAAGGCGAAAATCGACCTTTCGGGTATGACTACGGCAGATATAAATCTTCCGTTTATAACGGCTGATTCCACAGGTCCTAAACACTTTGAAACAACCCTCACAAGAGCAAAGTTCAACGAACTTACGGCAGATTTGGTAGAGGCTACCATGGGACCTGTACGTCAGGCACTTTCGGACTCGGGACTTAATAAGAATGAAATAAATAAAGTTTTAATGGTCGGCGGTTCTTCAAGAATTCCTGCCGTTCAAGAGGCAGTAAAGTCATTTATGGGCAGTGAACCGTTTAAAGGTATCAATCCTGACGAATGTGTTGCAATCGGTGCATCACTTCAGGCAGGTGTATTAGGCGGTGACGTAAAGGGACTTCTTTTACTTGACGTAACCCCACTGTCACTCGGTATTGAAACAATGGGCGGAGTTTCAACAAAGGTTATCGAGCGTAACACCACCATTCCTACTAAAAAAAGTCAGATTTTCTCTACCGCCGCAGACGGTCAGACTTCTGTTGAGGTACACGTTTTACAGGGTGAACGTGAATTTGCAAAGGATAATAAGACTTTGGGCGTATTCCATCTTGACGGTATCGCACCTGCACCGAGAGGAATTCCTCAAATCGAAGTTACCTTTGATATAGATGCAAACGGTATTGTTCACGTATCCGCAAAAGATTTAGGTACAGGCAAGGAAAACAACATTACCATTACTTCAAATACCAATATGTCCAAAGAGGATATAGACAAGGCGGTTAAGGAAGCAGAGGCTTATGCGGCAGAGGACAAGAAACGCAGAGAAAACGTTGATTTAAGAAATAATGCAGACCAGATGATTTATCAAACCGAAAAGACAGTAAGTGAATTCGGTGATAAACTTACCGATGAAGAAAAATCTAAAATAGAAACTGCCAAAGAGGCTTTGAAAGAGGCACTTAAGGGCGAAGATAATGATGCTATTAAGGCAAAGCAGGACGAACTTCAAAAGGAACTTTATGCGATAAGCGAAAAGGTATATAATGCGGCTGCACAGGCTCAGGGTGCCGCACAGGGCGATGCTCAGGGCAACGCTCAGGATAATGCGGACAGCAACGTATATGAGGCTGATTATACCGACGTTGATGATAACAACAATAAGTAATATTTAGTTTAGCAGTAGTATCAGCAAAGAGAAAATCTTTGCTGATATAAACTTTACATAAAGTTGTAGGAGAAATTACTTTGGCTGAAGATAAACGAGATTATTATGACGTACTCGGCGTTGACAAATCGGTAGGCGACGAGGAACTAAAAAAAGCATACAGAAAAGCCGCAAAGAAGTATCACCCCGATTTACACCCCGGTGATGCCGAAGCTGAAAAAAACTTTAAGGAAGTAAATGAGGCTTACGAGGTACTGTCCGATAAGGAAAAGCGTGCGAGGTATGACCAGTTCGGACACGCAGGTGTTGACCCGAACTTCGGTGCAGGTGGCGGAGGTTTCGGCGGTGGATTTACCGGAGATTTTTCCGACCTCGGCGATATATTCAGTTCTTTCTTCGGCGGAGGTTTCGGCGGGGGCAGACGTTCCAACCCAAATGCACCGCGTAGGGGAAACGATGCGGCTGCATCTGTAAATCTGTCATTTGAAGAGGCGGCAAAAGGTTGCAGTAAGACAGTAAAGGTTACAAAAATAGATAACTGTAAAGATTGTGGCGGTACGGGTTGTGAAAAAGGCACTTCTTCTAAAACCTGTCCTGTATGTCACGGAAGCGGTCAGGTATCTGCCACACAGCGAACACCTTTCGGCGTTATGCAGACACAAAAGGTCTGCGATAACTGTCACGGAAGCGGTAAGATAATAGATAAGCCCTGCCATACCTGTGCAGGAAAGGGACGTATAAGGCATACAGTAGAACAAAATATTGATATTCCTGCCGGTATAGACGACGGTCAGATAATAAGTGTTCGCGGTGGCGGTGATGCAGGTGCTAACGGCGGTCCTGCGGGAGATTTGCGTATAAATGTAAACGTTCGTCCGCACCCGATTTTCACAAGAGACGGTTTTGATGTCTTTTGCGAAATACCGATAACCTTCGCACAGGCAACATCAGGTGCTGAAATCACCGTGCCAACTCTTGACGGTAAGGTTAAATTTACCATTCATGAGGGTACTCAACCAGGTGATGAATTTAAGTTGAAAGGCAAGGGTATACAACGTCTTAATTACTCAGGTAAGGGTGATCAATACGTTAAAATAAACGTAGAAGTGCCAAGAGATCTTTCAAAAGCCCAAAAAGAAAAATTAAAAGAATTTGACCTTGCAACAGGCGAATCAAACTACAAAAAACGCAAAGGTTTTATGGATAAGGTTAAAGACTTTTTTAACGAATAATAACCATAAAATAAAGAAAAGAGCATATTAAGTGAAAAACCGTAAACGGAGACTTAATATGCTCTATTTATATTTTTAATATGACACAGACTGTTTTGTTTTATTCTGTTTGCTCTGTTTCTTCTGTTATTTCCTGTTGCGGTTCGGTTTCAGGTTCTTTTGGAGCGGGTGTTGTATTTTTCCACGGATTTGCAGGGTCAGGGTCTGTCGGGTCCCAACCACACATTGGACTTGACGGGTCGATTTTTTGTGCCGATGGCTTTGCAAGAGGCTCGGGAGCATTGCTGTCATAGATTATTACGGTAGTACCAAGCGGGCAGTTATCGTATATCCATTTAGCATCTTCTACCGTCATTCTCACGCAACCGTGCGAAGCAGAACTGCCAAGCTTATTGTACTCATTGTAATCAAGAGTAGATTTATTTTGTGAACTGTATGGCACCGAGTGAAAAAGTATACTTCCCGTAATTCTTGTAGCGTACTGACCGTAAACATTGCCTATGAGCGGACGCCAAACGTATTTGTTTTGTGTTTTATATGTATCTGTAGGAGTGTCACCGTTTAAACCGACAGAACATATCATAGCCCTTACCGGAACGGTATATTCACCGTTTCCGTCTTTTGAATATGCAATTACAAGATTTTGTGTACGGTTGACTTTAAGAAGATAGGGGTTTGGATTGGTTTTTGGTTTGGCAGGTGTTTTTTGTGCCGAAGATGCAGAAGATGCAGAAGATGTGTTTTCTTGAACCGATGCCGAAACCTGTGTACTTTCGGGTGCCGATTCTTCCGTCTGTTCTTCTTCGCTTTCTTGTGATGATGTTATAGACGGATAACTGCTTTCACAACTTAAATTGGAAGTGCTTGTTTTTCTGCACCCGCAAAGGCATAAAAGCATAAGAGCAACAATTAAATATAAAGTGATTGATTTATACTTTCTCATATTTTAAAACAAGTCCTTTAAATATTATAAATTTTTTTAGCATTTTCAGATAAAATCATCTTTAAATCATCATCGCCAAAGCCAAGAGATAACAAGGTATCAAGTTCTGCTTTGGGCGACCACATCGGATAGTCACTTCCGAATAATACACGGTCAGTACCGTAAATTTCAATTATCTCCTTTGCACGTTTTGGGTTTAACCAAAAAAATGATGATGAACAGTCAAAATACAGATTTTTAATACCTGCAAGTTTTTGTACTGCTTCTTCCCACACCGAATATCCGCCGAGATGGGCGGCTACAAGGGTTAATTTATCAAATATTTTTATAACGGGTAAAAGACGGTTTGGATTGGAAAAATCATATCTGTTGTCACCCGTGTGCATAAGAACAGGTAAATTTTCCTGCTCGCAGAGTTCATAAATTTTAAGACATCTGTAATCATCAATTTTAAACTGTTGGATATCGGGGTGCAGTTTTACCCCGTGAAGACCAAGTTGCTTTATTTGCATTACGTCCGCCTTTAAATCTGCACTGTCAGGGTGGAGAGTACCAAGTCCCGTCATAATACCGTTACTGTTATTTACGGTATCGGCAATAAACTGATTTATTCTTTGTACCTGTTTCGGCGTGGTTGCTACTGACTGCACCAAAAAGCGGTCTATACCGCTTTCCTCTTTTAAATCAAGGAGCGTACCCACCTTGCCATCGTGTTTAGATACTGTATCGTAAAAACGGTCGGTATTGCCCGATGCTATGGTTGCAATTTTATCGGGGTAGACGTGGCAGTGTGCATCAATAACAAAAAGTTTACCGTTTACCATTGTCCATAACTATGCTGTCGTTTGCGTTTAAACCCAACTTTTTAACAGCATCCTCTCTTATTTTATATTTCAAAATTTTGCCTGCGGCGTTCATCGGAAATTCGGACACAAACTCAATATATTTCGGTACTTTATGACGTGCCATATTTTCCGCAATATACGTTTTCATCTCATCAACGGTCATTTGCTCGTTTTCTTTTAATATAATGCAGGCTAAAATTTCCTCGCCGTACTGCTCGTCGGGAACGCCTACAACCTGAACGTCACTGACCTTTTTATGCGTATAAATAAATTCCTCTATTTCCTTTGGATAGATATTTTCTCCGCCCCTTATTATCATATCTTTAAGTCTGCCCGTAATACGGAAGTTGCCGTCCTCGGTTTTGCAGGCAAGGTCGCCGGTGTGAAGCCAACCTTTAGCGTCAATGGCAGATGCTGTGGCCTTAGGCATTTTATAATAGCCTTTCATTATATTATAACCGCGTGCTATAAACTCACCCGTAACACCTATAGGACATTCTTCTCCCGTTTCGGGGTCTACTATCTTACATTCAATTTCTGGCAGAGGTCTGCCGACAGTACCCACCCTTATCTCTATGGAATCATCGGTAGAACTCATAGTACAACCGGGGGAGGCTTCGGTCTGACCGTAAACTATTGTTATGTCACGCATATTCATTTTATCAATAACGTCACGCATAGCAGAAATAGGACACGGACTTCCTGCCATAATTCCCGTACGCATATAAGAAAAGTCGGTTTTTGCAAAGTCGGGGTGCTCAAGGAGGGCTATAAACATTGTGGGAACACCGTGAAATGCCGTTATTCTTTCGTTGTTTATACAGGAAAGTGCGGGTTTCGGTGAGAAATAGGGCAGAGGTAAAAGCGTACCGCCGTGCGTCATAGTAGCCGTCATTGCAAGTACCATTCCAAAACAGTGGAACATAGGCACTTGTACCATCATTCTGTCAGCAGTTGATAAGTCCATACGGTCGCCTATACATTTACCGTTATTTACTATATTATAATGCGTCAGCATAACGCCCTTAGGAAATCCCGTTGTACCCGAAGTATACTGCATATTGCATACGTCATTATGATTTACACTATCTGCCATACGGTTTACCGTTTCAAGCGATACCTGTGATGAAAATTCTAATGCATCATTCCACATAAGGCAACCCTTTTGACGAAATCCCACGGTAATAACATTTCTCAAAAACGGCAGTTTGCGTGCGTGGAGGTGCCCAGATGGTTTCTTGTTTTCAAGTTCAGGACAAAGCTGTGCAATAATTTCACCGTAGTTTGTATCTTTAGCACCCTGCGTCATAATTATTGTATGCGTATCAGACTGCTTTAAAAGATACTCTACCTCGTGAATTTTGTATGCGGTATTTACCGTTACAAGAACCGCACCTAACTTTACCGTCGCCCAAAAGGCTATATACCACTGCGGTACATTTGATGCCCAAACCGCTACGTGTGTACCGCTTTTAACACCGAGTGCAACTAACGCTCTTGCAAAGGTATTTACATCATCACGGAATTGTGAATATGTCCTTGTGTAATCAAGTGTTGTATACTTAAAGGCATATTGGTCGGGGAATTCCTCAACCATTCTGTCAAGAACCTGCGAAAACGTTTCGTCTATAAGCAGGTCTTTTTTCCATACAAATTCGCCTGTGCGTGCCTTGTTATAATAAAGTGTTTTATTCCTGCGGTAGGTTGTGCCAAACTGCTTCATATAATTTGTAAACTGTGAAAACAGTATTTCAATATCGTCAAGTTCCTCGCACCAAGCAGGGTCCCATACAAGCGATAAAAAGCCGTCATAATTAACCGATTTTAAGGCAAGCATAATTTCTTCAAACGGAACTTCTCCCTCGCCTAAAAGACAGTAATTTGTACCGTTTTCGGTTTTAACGGCATCGTTTACGTGAACGTGGCGTACATAAGCACCTAAATTCTTTATTATTTCTTCTGCACTCTCTCCTGCTTCAAAATAAGCATCGGATAAATTCCATAAAGCCGCCAAATTATCACATGCAAAATATTCGAGTATATCCCTGAGTTTAAGTGAACTTGCAAAAAGTCCAGAAGTTTCAATAAGAAAAGTGATATTTTCCTGCTCGGCGATGGGTAGCATCTGCTCTAAAAGGTTTATTACGTTTTTGGTAGCAGTATCTATATCGTCACTTTTTTCCGCCTTTAGCCTTATATATGAAATTTTAAGATGTGATGCAACCTCTATACACTGCGAAATTTCCTGCTTTAAATTATCAGCACTGTCGGCACTTGCAATGTCGCCTATCGCATCAACACACGGCAGTGAAAGATTTTTTTCTTTTAAATAACGCAAAGTAGCCGCCGCAGTATAATCGTGTAAAGCACCGCCTTTTTTGGTAAATGCCTCGTTATGGATGTTATGCAGTTCTATACCCTGAAACTGAAGCTCATTTGCAATTCTTACAAAATCTTCAAAGGTACAGTTATGCCAACCCTTTGTGGAAAAAGAAAATTTCACCGTTATACCTCCTCGTAGGCAATTTTGTTAAGTGCGTTTAAGTACGCCCTTATGCTTGCCTCTATTATATCGGTTGAAATGCCGTTGCCTGAATATATTTTACCTGCCGAACGCAGTTTGATTATTGCAGAACCGATTGCCTCTTTGCCCTCGGTTACGGTTTGAATTTGGAAGTCCTCTAAATCGTAGTGACAACCTATTATCTGCTCAATAGCCAAAAATGCGGCGTCAATAGGTCCGTCGCCTATGCTTATGCCTTGAGTTACACTGTCAAAGTGTTTAAGCGTTACCTGTGCACTTGAGGAAATAGAATTACCGCTGTTTACTATATAATTATCAAGTTTATAGGTGGGCGGTACTTGTAAAGCAGAACTGATTACTATCGCATCAAGTTCCTTTGCTCCGACTGTCTTTTTATCGGCTACACGCAAAAACTGCTCATAAACATTGTCTTCATCCTCTTTTGAAAGGTCATAACCGAGTCTTGCCACCATTGTGATTACGGTGTTTTTGTCATCATTTTTATCGAGTTTTATTTCATCGTTTGAAGTAACTGTGGATACGGTCTTTTCATTGCTTTCAGTAACATTTCCCGTAATACGTTTGATTTGGGAGATAGTACGGTAAAGTTCTGTGTATCTTATATTTGATATTATACTGTGTTTTTCTCCGCAGTTTCTTATAAAAGTTGATATATTCTCTAAACTTACGGTGTCACCGTTTACCGAAGTCTTAACACCTTGTGCATCGCCGTTCTTTATTGAAATAGCCGCAAGGGAAAGTGCCATACCGTTTTTATTATTACAGTTAATGTATATCGGCGTTGATATATTGCTCTTTATACGCTTTATAAATTCGGTAAATTCATCGGTAAGCATTTCGCCTGCATCATCGCAAACGGTTATTATCTTTGCACCTGCCGACTCTGCGGTTTTCAGTGCTTCAATTAAAAATTCAGACTCGGCTCTTGTGGCATCAAGTGCACAAAACTCAACGTCACATTTTTGCGAAGCATAGCAAACGGTTTTATTTATCCATTCGAGCATTTTTGGTGCTTTTTTATGAAAATCATATTCCATTCTTACAGTTGATACCGGAAGTTCTATTCTTATCATCGGCTTTTTGCATACACTAAGTGCCGTAACGGCATTGTCTATACTCTCTATACTGCTTCCCGCACAAACCGAAAGTATACTGTTTTTAAGAAAAGAAGAAACAGTGCGTATAAAAAGGGTATCAGATTTAACCTTTTTGATTTCGGGAAGTTCAATGCAGTCAAGTTGTAACTTTTCAAGTTGTCTTGCAATTTCTATTTTTTCCTTAAATGTCAAATCACTGCTTACAAGACAAAGAGTTAAATCTGAAATTTTAATATTATTCATAAGTCACCAATCCTTTTAAAACAAAAAATCCCTGAAACTGAAATACATCAGTTTCAGGGACGAATAATTTAATCCGCGGTACCACCCTGTTTACCGAATAAACGGTCAACTTAAATAGGCTCAAACAAGCCCTTGACCACGGTAACGGGGTCAAACCGGAACTGCTTACTAAAATTTCAGGCAGTTCTGCTCCGAAATGAGACTTCCCTTTAAAGCCTTTCCGTCTTGCACCAACCGACGGCTCTCTGAAATAGACATACAAAAAAGGAATAATTCCATCAATGCATTTGAAATTTTTAATAACTATACCACATAAATCATTATATGTCAAGTCTTTTTAAATGATTAGTCTATACGAACAGTCCAACCGAACGGGTCTTCACTTCTGCCAAACTGTATACCCGTAAGGGTATCGTAAAGGCTTTGTGTGAGCTCACCGATTTTACCGCCGTTGATAGCGTACTTAATATCTTTATAGCAAAGCTCACCGATAGGTGATACTACTGCCGCTGTTCCGCAACCCCAAGCTTCCTCGAGTGTGCCGTCAGTCATAGCACTTACGAGTTCTTGGAGACTGAGCAGACGCTCTGAAACCTTATAACCCTTGCTTCTTAAAAGTTCAATACAGGACTTTCTTGTAATACCGGGGAGTATTGAGCCTGTAAGTTTAGGAGTAACGATTTCGCCGTTTATTTTGAACATAACGTTCATTGCTCCTACTTCCTCTATGTACTTACGCTCAACACCGTCAAGCCAAAGTACTTGAGAATAACCCATCTGTTCGGCTCTCTCTCCTGCACGTGTGCTTGCTGCGTAGTTACCTCCGCATTTAGCATAACCCGTACCGCCTCGTACTGCTCTTACGTCCTCATCTTCAATCATAATGCGTACCGGCTTAAAGCCCTCTTTATAATAACTTCCCGTAGGTGATGCAATAATTACGAAAGTAGCGTTCTTCACTGCGTGTACGCCGAGTGATTCATCGTTACCGAACAGGAAAGGACGAATGTAAAGTGTTGTTCCAGGGGCTGACGGTGTCCACTCCTTTTCGTGACTGATAAATGTGGTGAGTATTTCCATAGCTTCATCTTCGGGAATTTGCGGTAAGCACAAACGCTCTGCCGAATCATTCATACGGCGGATATTTTCAATAGGTCTGAAAAGTTGTACTCCGCCATCGGGACGGCGGTATGCCTTAAGTCCCTCAAATATCTCTGCACCGTAGTGAAGTACGGTGGAAGCAGGGTGAATGGAAAGTCTTCCAAACGGGACTATTCTTGCATCATGCCAACCCTCGTTTGCATTGTAGTCCATCATAAACATATGGTCTGAAAAAATTCTGCCGAATCCAAATTCACTACCCGGCATTGATGACGGATGCTGTGTGTTTTCAACTCTGATATTCATAGCAATAATTCCTTTCTTGTTATTCCTCGTAAGAAGCACCTATTTGCATTGCTTTCATATTGACTTCAAGCAAATCGGCGTGTTTTGCGGAAACTACCTTTGTAAGAGCCGCACGGACACTTTCTTCTGAATATTCATTTCTTACCTTTAATATTTTACCGACAAGTATCATATTTGCAAGAGTCGGCATATTATTATCGCTTGCAAGTTTGGTTGCAGGGACATAATATACGTTTACATCGTCCCTTTCAACCTTTCTTTCGATAAGGGTTGAGTCAACAAATATTGTACCGCCTTTTTTTACGATTTTTTCGTACTTATCAAGTGACGGTAAATTCATTGCAACCAAAATATCGGGTGTTGAAATAATGGGAGATGCAATCTCCCTATCGCTTATAACCACACTGCAACTTGCGGTACCGCCACGCATTTCGGGACCGTAGGAAGGAAGCCATGATACAAATTTATCCTCAATCATACCCTTATATGCCATAAATTTGCCGGAAAACAGGATACCCTGTCCGCCAAAGCCTGAAAATAAGCACTGTATTGGAAGTTTCATTACTTTTCCTCCTTTGCAGAACGGTCTTTATAAACGCCAAGAGGATAATATGGAAGCATATTATCGTCTATCCACTTAAGTGCGTCTTGCGGTGTCATACCCCAGTTGGTAGGACAGGAAGATACAACCTCTATTAGTGAAAAACCTTTTTTATCTATTTGGTTTTGGAAAGCCTTTTTAATGGCCTTTTTTGCTTTGCGTACGTTAGCAACATTATTTACGGTTACCCTTTCAAGATACTCGGGTCCTTCTAATGTTGCGAGCATTTCGCAAACCCTAATAGGATAACCGCAGTGGGATGTATCTCTGCCGTAAGGAGAAGTCTGTGTAACCTGACCGGGCAGGGAAGTAGGTGCCATCTGACCGCCTGTCATACCGTAAATTGCATTGTTTATAAAAATAACGGTTATATTTTCATTTCTTGCCGCTGCGTGTACGGTTTCAGCCATACCTATGGAAGCAAGGTCACCGTCGCCCTGATAGGTAAATACTATGTGATTATCGGGGTCGGCTCTTTTAACGCCTGTTGCCACTGCCGGTGCACGTCCGTGAGCGGCTTCTATCATATCGCAGTTAAAGTAATCGTAAGCCATTACCGAACAACCAACGGGTGCTATACCTATTGTCTGTCCCTCAATTCCGAGTTCGTCGATTGCTTCGGCAACGAGCCTATGTACGATACCGTGAGTACAACCGGGGCAATAGTGTAAAGGCACGTCGGTAAGTGCGTGCGGTTTTTCAAATACTACCATAGTTATTTTACCTCCTCGTTGATTTCCATAATTTTATCATATACCTGTGTATGGTCAGGAATCATACCGCCTACACGGTTACAAAGATGTACCGGAACCTTACAATTAGTTGCAAGTTTAACGTCCTCTATCATCTGTCCCATATTAAGTTCTACCGTTATAAATGCTTTGGCGTGTCCTACTGCCTTTTGGAATGGTGCTTTCGGGAACGGCCAAAGGGTAATGGGACGGATAAGACCGACCTTTACGCCTTGTTCTCTTGCATTGTCAATAGCGTGTTTTGAAACTCTCGAAGTAATACCGAATGCTACAAGCACTATATCGGCATCGTCTACTAAGTATTCCTCATACATACATTCGTTTTCTTCAACCGTCTTATAACGCTCATAACGTGCTATATTGAGTTGTTCAAGTTCTTCGGGAACAAGGGAAAGAGAATTTACTATGTTATGATTTCTTTTGAGTTTTGTACCCGTAGTTGCCCAAGGCTTTTCGGGTTCGGGTGTGATTTTAAAATCAAGGTCAACAGGTTCCATCATCTGTCCCATAGTACCGTCTGCCAAAATCATAGAGGTCATTCTGTACTTGTCTGCAAGTTCAAATCCCTTAATGGTCAGCTCTGCCATTTCCTGAACAGATGCAGGTGCTAATACTATCATATGGAAGTCGCCGTGTGCGGCACCCTTTGTAGCCTGAAAATAGTCGGACTGGCTCGGTTGTATGCCTCCGAGTCCCGGACCCCCACGCTGTACGTTTACTACGAGTGCAGGAAGGTCTGCACCGGCAAGATATGATATTCCCTCGCCCTTTAAGGAAATTCCGGGGCTTGAAGATGATGTCATAACGCGGTGACCTGCCGAAGAAACACCGTATACCATATTTATAGCGGCAATTTCACTTTCCGCCTGCAAAAACGTTCCGCCGATTTTCGGCATCTTTTTTGCCATATAAGCCGCAACCTCTGTCTGCGGGGTGATAGGATAACCGAAGTAGTGACGGCAACCTGCTAATATTGCGGCTTCCGCTAAGGCTTCGTTACCTTTCATAAGTACTTTATCAGCCATAATTTCACTTACCTTTCTACCGTTATTACACAGTCCGGACACATTATTGCACAACTTGTGCAACCCGTACAGGAATCTTGATCGGTTATTTCTGCCGGATGATGTCCCTTTTTATTGATTTTGTCGGTTGCGAGTTTTAACAGTTTTTTTGGACAAGCGTCTACACACAGTCCGCAACCTTTACAAAAATCTGTTTTGAACTTAAGTTTTGCCATATTCATCGCTCCTTATCAGTATATGTTTTCTTGAAGTTCTATCGGAAAGACGTTTTTTAAACTGCCGTCTTTTCTGTCAAATAAACCTTGTTTTACTGCGGTGCAAAATATCGGAAGTCCCGAAGCCTTTGAAACACCGTCGGCAAATTTAAGTGAATCGATAACCGTTTGCTTTGTTGTAAGCTTACCTAAATTTGAGTTGTTTATAAGACCTGTAAACTTAATACCCGAAGCGGTTTCTATTTCACGCATAATATTTATGGTTGAGGGTACGTCACGCGTCAGCGGACGGTAACAGTTTATAACCATAAGCATATCATAATCGTTTTCTTCTTTTATTGCAGGGGATAGGCGACCGAGTGCCAACGCACCTCTGTCGTCCCCGCCGACGTCTATTATACAGTGCATTTGCCTATCGTCTGTAAGTGCATACATCTCCTGTGGGAGGGCGGGTATATCTACATTAGAGCCTGCATATTTTGAGCAAATTAACTTTATATCCCTTTTTTCAAACTCTTTTATGCTGTCCTTGGTGCGAAAGTACGGGTTTACTATATCGAGGTCGGCTATGGCAACATTTGAATATTTCTTTTTAAGTTCGTATGCCATATTGACCGCGATATTTGTTTTACCGCTTCCGTAGTGACCGCACAAAAGGGTAATACGCTTAAAGTTTTCCATAATTAAAGTTTGTTCCTTTGTATTTTACCCGTAACCGTCTTAGGCAGACTGTCGCGGAATTCTACTATACGAGGATATTTATAAGGTGCGGTATGTGTTTTAACATAAGTTTGAATTTCCTTTTTAAGTTCCTCTGAAGGCTTAGTGCCGTTTACAAGAACAATGCTTGCCTTTACTACCTGTCCTCTTACCTCGTCGGGGGCGGCTGATACGCCGCACTCTAAAACGTAAGGCAGTTCCATAATAACACTTTCGATTTCAAACGGCCCTATTCTGTAACCCGAAGACTTGATTACGTCGTCAACTCTGCCTACGTACCAATAGTATCCGTCCTCATCACGCCACGCAGAATCACCCGTGTGGTAATATCCGTCGTGCCAGACCTCTTTGGTTTTTTCTTCGTCTTTATAATAACCCTTAAACAGTCCGCAAGGTGCACCGTTTTTAACGTTTATAACAATTTCACCTGTTTCGCCTACGGCTACCGTGTTACCGTTTTCATCAATAAGGTCAACGTCATAAATAGGTGCGGGTTTACCCATAGAGCCTAATTTATGTTGCATACCTACAAGATTTCCTATAATCATAGTCGATTCGGTTTGACCGAAACCGTCCATAATTTTAAGTCCCGTAGCATTTTTGAACTGACGGTAAACTTCGGGGTTAAGCGCCTCTCCCGCCGTAGTCATATGCTTTACCGATGAAAAATCATACTTTGATATATCCTGCTTAACCATCATTCTGAGTATTGTAGGCGGTGCACAAAAAGTAGTAATATTATACTTTGCGAACATCGGCAGTATTTCGCTTGCATCAAAACGGTCAAAGTCATAAACAAAGGTTGCCGCCTCGCATAGCCACTGTCCGTAAAGTTTACCCCACATAGCCTTTGCCCAACCGGTATCGGATATTGTAAGGTGAAGTCCGTCAGGGTCAACGTGATGCCAATACTTTGCAGTATGGAAATGCCCTAAAGGATACTTATGAGAATGGGTTGCGATTTTCGGATAACCCGAAGTACCCGACGTAAAATACATAATCATAGTGTCATTACCGCAGGGTGAATCGGCGGTTCTTTTAAAATGTGTGCTGAAAAGGGGGTATTCTTCGTCAAAGTTTTTCCAACCCTCACGCGTACCGTTTACTATAAGTTTTATCGTAAGGTCGGGACATTTTTCCGCCGCCAAGTCCATTTGATGTGCAGTGTCGCCGTCGGCAGTACAAATAACCGCACTTATACCGGCAGACTTAAAACGGTACTCAAAATCGTGTTCCTGCAACTGATTTACGGCAGGTATCGCAACAGCACCGAGTTTATTAAGACCTAACATACAGAACCAGAATTGATAGTGACGCTTAAGACAAAGCATTACTCTGTCACCTTTTTTAATGCCCAAAGACTTAAAATAGTTAGCACACTGATTAGATGCCTTTTTTATATCTTTAAAGGTAAAACGGCGTTCTGTCATATCCCTTGATATATGAAGCATTGCAAGTTTATCGGGTTCGCGGTCTGCAAGTGCGTCCACCAAATCAAATGCAAAATTAAACTTATCTTCATTTTTAAACGTTATTTTTGTAGGTGTGCCGTTTTCGTCAACCTCGGTGTCTATAAACTTACGGTATATTCTTTCCTTATTATCCTTTTTGGACGGTTTTGTTTCTTTTAAAGTAACATTTTCAACCGTACTTGAAAGTTCGGGTATCGGCTCGCCCGTAGGATTAAGTACTATTGCGTAAAATATGCAGTCTTCACCGTTTACCGCAATCATACCGTGAGGTGTGGAACTGTCATAATAAATACTGTCGCCGGGTCCCAATGTTTCCTTGTGGCGGCCTACCTGCACCGTAAGATGACCTGAAACTACTATATCACATTCCTGTCCTGAATGTGTTGTCAACTCTATATCTTTATGTTGTGCCTCTTCACTGTATGCACTGCAAACGTATAAAGGCTCTGCTATTCTGTTTTGAAAAGCAGCCGCTAAATTATAGTATACCATTCCGTGTGCTTGGTCTATCTTTTGACCTTGACCGCTTCTTGTAAGAGTATAAGAAGTAAGCGTCGGGCTTACACCTTCAATAATATCGGTAACGTTCACACCAAAGGCAATGGCACAACGGTAAATAAAAGCAAAGTTAAGGTCTGCCTCCCCGTTTTCGCATTTTATATATTCCTCGGTGCTGACGTCGGTCTTTTTCGCCATTTCTTCGGTTGTATAACCCGTGATTTCACGAAGTTCGCGAATTCTTGAAGACATTTCTTTGATTTTAAAATCAAGACCGTTATTTTGTCCCATATTTCTCAACCTTTCCGGACGGACATACAAAAACACCCGTCCCAAAGCAATGATAACTTTGAGACGAGTGTGATAATCTTAAACACCCGCGGTACCACTCAAATTGCAGTAAATACTGCCACTCAGGGTCTGACAACCCTTATGCATTTACGCAGCAATCACGGAGAAGTTCTACTAAGGTTTTGCCCGTTCTTCTTCCCGACTCGGAAGCTACAAATATAAAAACCGTTTCCGATGACTTGCACCAACCGTCATTTCTCTGATGCCAAAACATTCAAGTTCAAGTTTAAATGCTTTGGCATAGGACGTATTTTTATACACTCTTCGTCAAAGTCTTTAATTAAGTGATATAATACCACTGCTTTTTTAATTTGTCAAGACCTTTTTATAAATTATAACAGATTTCTCTGTATTTTTCCACTAACAGTTTTAGGCAGACTGTCTTTGAACTCGACTATACGCGGATATTTATAAGGTGCAGTATGGGTTTTTACGTAATTTTGAATTTCCTTTTTAAGTTCCTCTGAAGGCTTAGTGCCGTTTACAAGAACAATGCTTGCTTTTACTACCTGTCCTCTTACCTCGTCGGGGGCGGCAGATACTCCACACTCTAAAACGTAAGGCAGTTCCATAATAACGCTTTCAATTTCAAACGGCCCTATTCTGTAACCCGAAGACTTGATTACGTCGTCAACTCTACCTACGTACCAATAATATCCGTCCTCGTCACGCCACGCCGAATCACCCGTGTGGTAATATCCGTCATGCCATACCTCTTTTGTCTTTTGCTCGTCTTTATAGTATCCCGTAAACAGTCCGCAGGGGACTTCTTTGTCTGTTCGTATTACGATTTCGCCCGTTTCACCGTCTGCAACGCTTTTGCCCTCGGCATTTATAATATCTATATCATAAAGCGGTGACGGTCTGCCCATAGAACCTAATTTATGAGAACCGCCCATAAAGTTTGCAACGGTAAGCGTGGTTTCGGTTTGACCGAAACCCTCCATAATTTGAAGTCCCGTCGCCTTTTCAAACTGACGGTAAACCTCAGGATTAAGTGCCTCACCTGCCGTTGTCATACGCTTTACGGATGAAAAGTCATAATGCGATATATCCTGTTTTATCATCATTCTAAGCATTGTCGGCGGCGCACAAAATGTTGTTATTTGATATTTTGCAAACATCGGAAGTATCTCGCTTGCATCGAAACGGTCAAAGTCATAGGCAAATACTGCTCCCTCACATAGCCACTGACCGTAGAGTTTACCCCATAACGCTTTACCCCAACCCGTATCGGATATTGTAAGGTGAAGTCCGTCATCACTTACTCCGTGCCAATATTTAGCCGTTAAATAGTGACCTAACGGGTATTTATATGTGTGGGTTGCAATTTTAGGATATCCCGTAGTACCCGAAGTGAAGAACATAAGCATAGGCTCGTTTCCGCAGGGGGTATCTTCGGTGCGGTAAAAGTGTGCACTGTAAATGTTGTATTCTTCCTTTAGGTTGTGCCAACCGTCTCTTTTTGTGCCCACTATTATTTTTGTTGTGAGTTGGGGGTAGTTTTCAGACGCCAAGTCAACCTGATTTGCAACATCGCCGTCGGAAGTGCATACTATCGCACTTACTCCTGCCGCTTTAAATCTATATTCAAAATCGTGCTTTTGAAGTTGATTTGTTGCGGGTATTACTATTGCACCTAATTTATGAAGTGCAATGATTGAAAACCAAAATTCATAGTGGCGTTTGAGTACCAACATTACCCTGTCACCCTTTTTAATGCCGAGTGACTTAAAGTAGTTTGCACACTGATTGGACGCACGTTTAATATCGTTAAAAGTAAATCTGCGTTCGGTTTTATCCTGTGAAATGTGAAGTAAGGCAAGTTTGTCAGGCTCACGTTTCGCTATCTCGTCTACTATATCAAATGCAAAATTAAATTTGTCTTCATTCTTAAAGTTAATGGATATAGGATAGCCGTCCTGATTTTCCTTAACACTTACAAACTTTTCGCTGACAAGTTTCTTGTTGTGGTTTTTTGACGTCAGCAGGGTATCTCTTATAAGTATTTCTTCCTGATTAGCACCGGGGAGAACTACCGCTACAAACAAACATTCTTCCCCGTCTACCGCAATCATACCGTGAGGGGTAGAACTGTTGTAGTAGATACTGTCACCCTCGCTTAAATACTCTATATTATCACCTACTTGTACTTTCAGTCTGCCTTTGAGTACAAGGTCAAATTCCTGTCCCGAATGTTTTGTTAAATGAATTGGCTTGTTTTGAAGTTCTTTACTATATTCATATTTAACCCAATAAGGTTCTGCTATCTTATTACGGAACATTGGTGCTAAGTTGCGTATTTCAATGCCGTCTTCTTCCGCCGTCTGCGTACCTTGACCTTTTCTTGTTACCGTATATGACGAAAGGTGGGCACTTTGTCCCTCAAGCAGGTCTGTAATTCCTATTCCAAAAGCAAGAGAACATTTATGAATAAAGGTAAAAGGAAAATCAAGTTTTCCTGTTTCATAGTCTTGATATTCACTTAAAGTCACTTCGGTTTTTTGTGCCATTTCTTCTTCGGTAAAACCGAAAATCTGACGCATTTCACGAATACGTGTTGCAACTTCCATTAGTTTGTTTGATTTTACTGTCGACATTTTAAAGTCCTCCTGCAAAAAAACACCCGTCTCAAAACATTTGCTTTGAGACGGGTGTGGAAAAATTCATACACTCGCGGTACCACTCAAATTGCAGTAAATACTGCCACTCAGGGTCTGACAACCCTTATGCCTTTACGCAGCAATCACGGGATACGCCTACTGTGATTTTCAGCTATCCGGCTCGGAAGTGATGGGCTGTTTTGATTTTTTATACGGAATTTGCACCAAACATCCGCTCTCTTGAATAAAAAAGCAAAGCCGTCTTCGTCATAGCCTTTAAAATTTGCAATTATATTACCACACTAAACACCGTATGTCAAGCGTTTTTTACGGCAAAATTTTTCCATACGTCACAGTTTTTGCATATTTTTTGCATTTTTATGAATATTTCGGAATATACTTGACAAAAAGGGTTTTATACAGTATAATTTATTGCATAATTATTCAAAAAAATTAATTACAGGGTGAGAATTTATGAATTTAAAGGGAAAAAGTTTTTTAAAACTGCTTGATTTCACACCGCAAGAGATATCCGAACTTTTAGATTTGTCTGCAAAACTAAAAAAAGAAAAGAAAAACGGAATTGAGCATAGAATTAAAGCGGGTAAAAATATAGCACTTGTATTTGAAAAGACGAGTACGCGTACGCGGTGTGCATTTGAGGTGGCGGCATCTGACCTTGGAATGACCGCCGTGTATCTTGACCCGTCAGGCTCGCAAATGGGAAAGAAAGAGAGTATTGCAGATACCGCAAGGGTGCTTGGCAGAATGTTTGACGGTATAGAATACCGCGGTTTTGAGCAGTCTATCGTGGAAGAACTTGCAAAATACGCAGGTGTTCCTGTTTGGAACGGTCTTACAAATGAGTTTCATCCGACACAGATACTTGCTGACTTTTTGACAATAAAAGAACATTTTGGCACACTTGAGGGTAAAAAGTTAGTTTATATGGGTGATGCACGTTATAATATGGGTAATTCCTTAATGGTCGGTTGTGCTAAAATGGGTATGCACTTCGTTGCCTGTACTTTGGCAGAGTATTTCCCGAATAAAGAACTTATAAATGAATGTAAGAAAATTGCCGAAAGTACCGGTGCGGTGCTTGAATTTATCGAAGACCCGTTTGTTGCAACAAAGGGTGCGGACGTTATTTATACCGATGTTTGGGTATCAATGGGCGAGCCTGACAGCGTGTGGGAAAAGCGTATAAAAGACTTATCACCTTATCAGGTAAATAAAGCGATTATGGAAAATGCAGGAAAACAATGCAGATTTATGCATTGTCTGCCAGCCTTTCATAACCTTGATACCGCTATCGGTAAGGATATTTATAAAAAGTTCGGTATTGACTGTATGGAGGTTACCGAGGAAGTATTTGAGAGTGAACAGTCGATAGTATTTGATGAAGCGGAAAACCGTATGCATACAATAAAAGCGGTTATGGCGGCAACACTTTAATATGTATTTAGGGGACGTTCTTTAAGGGAATGTCCCTGTTTTTTAAAAAATGCTTGACTTTATTGATTTAGTGTGGTAAAGTGATAACATACTAAATTGTTAGAGGGAGAGATTATGCCTAATTATCAAAACAGGTCAATACAAAGGCTTTTCAAGGCAATATCGAATATAAAGACACCCAAAGAATGTGAGGCGTTTTTTGACGATTTGTGTACCATAAAAGAAATTCAGGATATGGCACAGCGTTTTGATACCGCTATACTTTTAGACGAGGGGTTAAGTTATCAAAAGATAGCCGAAAAGGTGGGGGTAAGTACTGCAACTATCAGCAGGGTAAACCGTTGCCTTACCTACGGCTCAAACGGATACAGAATAGCACTTGACAACTTGTCGGAAACGGAGAAAAATGATGACGGTGAATGACAGCGTTTTACAAAACAGTGAAAAAATAATATTTACTTTAAGGGAACTTTATTTAAAGTACGGTTATCTTCCTTACCGTATGAGTAAGTTTGAAGAATATGATTTATATGCAAAAAATAAAGATTTTCTTGTTTCGGATAATGTCATCACCTTTACCGATACAAGCGGTAAACTTATGGCGTTAAAGCCCGATGTTACATTATCTATAATTAAAAACAGCACCGATGAAAACAACACCGTACAAAAACTCTTTTATAATGAGAATGTATACCGTGTATCAAAGGGTACAGGCTCTTTTAAGGAGATTATGCAGTCGGGCGTAGAGTGCTTCGGCAGTATCGGTGAAAATGATATTTGCGAGGTACTCTCTCTTGCGTTGGATAGTCTTAGTATGCTTTCAAAGGAATATGTGCTTGCAGTATCCGATTTGGATATCCTTTCAAATATAATTAAAAAACTTAATTTATCAAAAACACTTGAATATTCGCTTTACAAGGCAATAGGTGAGAAGAATTTCCACGAAATAGATAATATATGTAAGGATAGTTGCGATAAAAAGACTGTTATTTTATTAAAACAATTACTGTCAATAAACGGTACGGTTTCTCAGGTTACAGAAAGTTTAAGGGAAATTGACGATGGCAGTTGTTCAAAGTTTTTAAGTGTTATACAGCGGTTTAAAGATAAAAATTATGTTGTGATTGACTTTTCGGTTGTAGGGGATACAAACTATTATAACGGAATAGTTTTCAAAGGCTTTTTAAGGGATATTCCCACAGAGGTACTTTCGGGCGGTCAGTATGACTGCCTTATGCGTAAGATGGGCAGGAAGTCCTGTGCAATAGGGTTTGCCGTTTATACCGATGTATTAGAACGCATAAACTTTCAAGAAAACGCACAGACGGTTGATGACGGTTTTATAAACGTAGCACTTCCAAAGGGCAGGCTCGGTGAAAAAGTTTATAATTTGTTTGCAAAATCGGGATTTGAATGTCCGTCAATACTCGAAACCAACAGAAAACTTATATTCGAGAATATCGAAAAAAAGGTAAGATACTTTTGGGTAAAGCCGTCCGACGTAGCAATATATGTTGAACGCGGTGCCGCCGATATAGGTGTTGCGGGAAAGGATATTTTACTTGAATATGAGCCTGATGTATACGAACTTTTAGACCTTAATATGGGCAAGTGCCGTATGGCGGTTGCAGGACCTGACGGTTTTACCGATGATAATTCAAAGACCTTAAGGGTTGCCACTAAATTTTCAAATATTGCAAAGTCCTTTTACCGTACAAAGGGCAGGGATATTGATATAATTCACCTTAACGGCTCTATTGAAATAGCACCGATTTTAGGACTGTCCGATGTAATAGTCGATATAGTCGAAACGGGAACAACGCTAAAAGAAAACAATTTAGAGGTTAAGGAAACAATAGTGCCTATAAGTGCAAGACTTATAGCAAATAAGGCATCTTATAAATTTAAGGCAGAAAAGATTAAGAATATATTTAATGCTCTTTCAGAAGTTACGGAGGGATAACGATGATTAAGATATATAAATACGGTGAGGTTAAAAACGAGGAAATATTTGCAAGAACTAATCCGCAGGCAAATGTTCAGGATATAGTTACCGAAATAATAGAAAACGTAAAACAAAACGGCGATAAGGCACTTTATGAATATTCAAAGAAATTTGATAAGGCAGATTTAAAAAGTTTGCTTGTGACCAAAGACGAAATAGATGAGGCGGTAGCATCTGTAGAACCCGAATTTCTTGAAATACTTAAAAAGGCGTCAAAAAACATAACCAAATTTCACGAAAGACAAAAGAGAAACAGTTTTATAATCAACGATGAAAATGGTGTTGTTATAGGTCAAAAGGTTATACCGGTTGACCGTGCGGGACTGTATGTTCCGGGAGGTACGGCGGCGTATCCGTCTACCGTTTTGATGGACGCTATTCCTGCAAAAATTGCGGGTGTAAAAGAGGTTGTAATTGTAACACCTCCCAACAGTGAGGGAAAAGTAAACCCCGTAATACTTGCAGCGGCAAGCGTTGCAGGGGTTGATAAAATATTCAAGGTCGGCGGTGCTCAGGCGATAGCAGCCCTTGCATACGGCACACAGAGTATTTCGAAAGTTGATAAGATAGTAGGCCCCGGTAACGCATTTGTAGCAGAGGCTAAAAAACAGGTATTCGGCAAAGTTTCAATAGATATGATAGCAGGGCCGAGCGAAATACTTATTGTTGCCGACGGTGCATCAAACCCGAAATACGTGGCGTCTGACCTGCTTTCTCAGGCGGAGCACGATAAAATGGCATCTGCCGTACTTGTTACCGACAGTTACGATTTAGCACTCAAGGTAAGTAAAGAACTTGAAGTTCAAATACCGAAACTTGAAAGATGTGATATAGCAAGAGCGTCAATAGACGATAACGGAAAAATCATAGTGGCAAAATCGCTTTACAGTGCTATTGAAATTGCAAACGAAATAGCACCCGAACATCTTGAACTTTGCGTTGATAACCCGTTTGATTATTTAGACGGTATACGTCACGCAGGCTCTGTGTTTATGGGACGCAACTGCCCTGAGGCTTTAGGCGATTATTTTGCAGGGCCCAACCATACACTTCCGACAAGCGGTACTGCTAAGTTTTCAAGTCCGCTCTCGGTAGACGATTTTGTAAAGAAAACACAGTATACTTACTATACTAAAGATGCACTTTGCAAGGTGGCAAGGGACGTAGAGTACTTTGCAAAGAAAGAGGGACTTACAGCACACGCAAAGAGTGCCGTTGTCCGTATAGAGGAGGATGACTGATGAGTAGATTTATCAGCAGTAAATTTAACTCTCTTACACCCTATACACCGGGTGAGCAACCGCAGGAAAGAAAGTATATAAAACTTAATACCAATGAGTCACCCTTTCCGCCTTCTCCTATGGCACAAAGGCTTGCACGTCAGTCGGCAGGTGATTTGCAACTGTATTCCGACCCCGAATGTAAAGCACTTGTAAAAATTGCGTCACAGAAGTTAAGGATAGCAGAAGACGAAATACTTTTTACTAACGGTTCGGATGAAATTTTAAATTTTGCATTTTCAGCCTTTTGTGATAAGGATAACCCTGCGGTATTTGCAAATATTACCTACGGTTTTTATAAGGTTTTTGCAGAGTATAACGGCGTACCCTACAGTGAAATACCCCTAAAGGACGATTTTACACTTGATATAAACGATTATATAGGTATAAATAAGACGGTATTTATTGCAAACCCCAATGCACCTACGGGTATAGCACTTTCAAAAGGTGAAATAGAAAGAATAGTTTCTTCAAACAAAAATAATGTGGTTATAGTAGATGAGGCATACGTTGATTTCGGGGGAGAAAGTTGTACTGATTTAATACATAAGTATGATAATCTGCTTGTTTGCCAAACCTTTTCAAAGTCGCGTTCTCTTGCGGGGGGAAGACTCGGTTTCGGAGTAGGCTGTAAGGAACTGATAGCAGACCTAAATACTATAAAGTATTCCACTAATCCGTATAATGTAAACCGTATGACAATGAGTGCGGGAATAGGTGCTTTGTGCGATGATAAATATTTTGTTACAAACTGCAAAAAAATTAAGGACACACGGAAATATACAGAAGAAAAACTAAAGGAATTAGGTTTTGTAATGACTGATTCAAAAGCAAACTTTATTTTTGCAAAACATTCTAAAATAGGCGGTAAGGAATTATATCTTGCCTTAAAGGAAAAGGGAGTGCTTATCCGTCACTTTGAAACAGAACTTTTAAAGGACTACAACCGCATAACAATAGGCAGTGATGAGCAAATGCAGGCATTTATTGATATTTTAAAGGGCGTTTTGGAGGAAATGATATGAGGAAGTCTGAAATCAAAAGGAAAACCGCCGAAACGGATATAGAACTTACATTAAATCTTGACGGAAGCGGTAAAAGTGAAATTGATACGGGTTGCGGTTTTCTCGACCATATGATGACACTTTTTGCATCTCACGGAAGATTTGATATAATATTAAAGTGTAAAGGTGATACCTATGTTGATTATCACCACACGGTTGAGGATATAGGAATAACTCTCGGTAAAGCGTTTTTTGATGCACTCGGTGATAAAAAGGGTATACACCGCTACGGCGATACAATTTTGCCGATGGACGAAACTTTGATACTTTCCGCAGTTGATTTTTCGGGCAGGTCTTATTTAGGATACGATATGGATATCCCCACCCAAAAGGTCGGCGACTTTGATACCGAACTTATTGAGGAATTTTGGTTGGGCTTTGTTAGAAAAGCAGAGTGTGCGTTGCATATAAGAATGTTTGCAGGCAAAAATTCACACCATATAATCGAGGGTGCGTTTAAGTCGGTTGCAAGAAGTCTGAGAACGGCGGTAAGTATTGATAATGAGTTTAAAGACGAAATACCGTCCACCAAAGGAGTTTTATAATGACCGCTATTATTGATTACGGTGTGGGAAATTTGTTTTCTCTTGTCTGCTCTTTTGAGAAGATAGGCGAAGATACCGTTATCACCCGTGATGAAGAAGTATTAAAAAAAGCAGACAGAATAATATTACCCGGAGTAGGGGCATTTTCTGATGCTATGGATAAACTAAATAAATCAGGTTTAGTACCTGTATTAAAAGAACAAATAAAAAAAGGCAAACCCATAATGGGTATATGCCTTGGTATGCAACTGCTTTTTGATAAAAGTTTTGAGTACGGCGAGCATAACGGCTTAGGGCTTATTAAAGGAGAAATAAGACCTATTGCCGATGATGTTAAAGATTTAAAAATACCGCATATGGGTTGGAATGCTCTTAACTTTAAAGGCAGTAAACATCCGTTGTTTAAATATGTGAAGCAGGGCGAATGTGTATATTTTGTACATTCCTTTTATGCGGTAAACTGTTTTGACAGTATAATAGCATCGGCAGAATACAGGACGGATATCACCGCCGCCGTTGCAAGCAAAAATGTTTTAGGCTGTCAGGTTCACCCCGAAAAGAGCGGAGAAACAGGGCTTAATATTTTAAGGGCGTTTTGTGAAATGAGAGAAGGTGCAATATGCTGATATATCCTGCAATTGATTTATACGAGGGCGAAGCGGTGCGTCTTTATAAGGGCGATTACGCACAAAAGACGGTTTACAGTAAAGAGCCTGTAAATGTTAGCCTTGATTTTAAAAAACAGGGTGCTACGCACATCCATCTTGTTGATTTAGAGGGTGCAAAGACAGGTCTTACGCCTAATTTTGATACCGTTTGCAGTATCAAGAAAACAAGCGGACTGTTTTGTGAAATCGGTGGCGGAATACGCAGTATGGACGTAATTGAAAAATACCTATCAGGAGGACTTGACAGGGTTATATTAGGTACTGCCGCCGTAACAAGTGAGGGCTTTGTGGAAACTGCCGTTAAGGAATACGGAGAAAAAATTGCCGTAGGTATTGATATTAAAGACGGCTTTGTTGCAATAAAGGGTTGGACACAAAATTCAGGAATAGATGCATTCGAGTTTTGCAAAAATATGCAGGACATAGGTGTTAAAACCCTTATTTGTACCGATATTTCAAAAGACGGTGCAATGATTGGCACAAACAGAGAGCTTTACAGCACCCTTTCAAGCCGTTTTTTAATGGATATTATTGCATCAGGCGGAGTATCCGATATTGAAGATGTAAAGGCTTTGCGTAAACTTGACCTATACGGTGCAATAATAGGTAAAGCGTATTATACTAATGCCATTTCTTTAAACGAGGCAATCGAGGTGGCAAAATGATAACTAAAAGAATAATACCCTGTTTAGATGTAAGAAACGGGAACGTAGTAAAGGGCGTAAATTTTGAGGGACTAAGGGAAATATCCTCACCCGTAGAACTTGCAAAGTATTATAGCGAGTGCGGTGCAGACGAACTTGTCTTTTATGATATAACGGCATCGTCCGACGGCAGAAAACTCTTTTCCGATATACTTTGCGAAACGGCGAAAAACGTATTTATACCTCTTACGGTAGGCGGAGGAATAAATACGGTAGACGATTTTGACAGGGTGCTTAAATGCGGTGCCGATAAGGTAAGCGTTAATTCGGGTGCTATAAAAAATCCGCAACTAATAGAGCAGGCGGCAAAACTTTACGGTGACCAATGCGTAGTACTGTCGGTTGATATTAAGCGTGTAGACGGTGTGTTCCGCGTTTTTGCCAAAGGTGGCAGAGAGAATACGGGACTTGAGGCAATAGAGTGGATAAAACGCGGAGTAGACAGCGGAGCGGGAGAAATAGTTGTGAATTCTATTGATACCGACGGTGTTAAAAAAGGTTTTGACCTTGAAATGCTAAACGAGGTTTGTAACGCCGTAAGCGTTCCCGTAATAGCGTCGGGCGGAGCAGGTAACATAGAAGATTTTATAACACTGTTCAAAACTCTGCCTAAGGTAGACGCAGGACTTGCGGCATCAATATTCCACTTTGGCGAGGTCAAAATATCCGACCTTAAAAAAGAAATGAACAAAAACGGTATACCGGCAAGATTATAAGGAGATTGGCATTATGATAAACATTGATGAACTTAAATTTGATGAAAAAGGACTTATCCCTGCGGTTGTTGTAGACGCCGTTTCAAAGCAGGTATTAACCCTTGCTTATATGAATAGGGAAAGCCTTAAAATATCTATGGAAAAGGAGCTTACCTGTTTTTGGAGCCGTTCAAGAAACGAACTTTGGTTGAAGGGTGAAACGAGCGGTAACTATCAGCATATAGTATCAATTACTGCCGATTGCGATAATGACGCACTTGTAGTAACGGTAGAGCCTGACGGCCCTGCATGTCATCTTAATACAAAATCCTGTTTTAATAATAAAGTATTCGAAAGCGATAAGCGTAAAGACTTTTCCTACGAGCAACTTTTTGACCTGATTAAGGGCAGAAAGACCGATAAAAAAGAAGGCTCATATACTACCTATCTTTTTGAGAAGGGTATTGATAAAATACTGAAAAAGGTAGGAGAGGAAAGTACCGAGGTGATAATAGCCGCAAAGGCAGAGGATAAAAAGGAAACCATTTACGAAATAGCCGACCTTACATATCACGTTATGGTACTTATGATTGAGGCAGGTATTTCGCTTGAGGATATATATAAAGAATTGGCGTCACGTCACGTTATTGATAAAAAAATAAAGCAGGAAAAAATGACCTGAGCAGTCACTTAAATATATAAAAACATAAGGAAAGGAATTATTTTATGCAAGTTTATTCAATCTTTTTAACGCTCGCAGGTTCAATCATAGCACTTGCCTTTGCAGGTCTTACCGCAAGAAAAGTACTTAAATTTGACCGTGGAAACGACCTGATGAAAAAAATTTCCGATTCTGTTAAATCGGGGGCTAACGCATATCTTAAAAGACAGTATACCGTAGTTTTGGTGTTCTTTGCGGTAATGTTTATAATACTGTCGGCAATGTCTATTACAGGGCTTCTTACCCCGTTTGTACCGTTTGCATTTGTAACGGGTGGTTTTTTCTCGGGACTTTCGGGATTTGTCGGAATGAAGATAGCAACAAGTGCTAATGCAAGGACGGCAAATGCCTGTATAGACGGTCTTAATAAGGGACTGCGAGTTGCCTTTTCAGCAGGCTCTGTAATGGGCTTTACGGTAGTAGGTTTGGGACTTTTTGATATATCCCTTTGGTTTATACTTTTAAAGTTTGCATTTAAACTTACACCCGATGCGATAACCGCCGCTATGCTTACGTTCGGTATGGGTGCATCTTCAATGGCACTTTTTGCAAGAGTAGGCGGAGGAATATTCACAAAAGCGGCAGACGTAGGTGCAGACCTTGTAGGTAAGGTAGAGGCGGGTATACCCGAGGACGACCCGAGAAATCCTGCCGTTATTGCCGATAACGTAGGCGATAACGTAGGCGACGTTGCAGGTATGGGTGCAGACCTTTATGAATCTTACGTAGGCTCTGTTATATCCTCAATGGCTTTGGGTGTTGCGGCGTTTAAAGGCTCTGTCTACGGTGCAATTTCCGTACCCCTGTTAATTGCAACCGCCGGTATATTGTGTTCGATTATAGGAACATTCCTTGTTCGTACAAGGGAAAATGCAAGTCAAAAAGATTTGCTTAAGTCCCTTAGCAGAGGAACGAATTTCAGTGCTGTAATGATAGCGATAATATCTTTCCCGATAGTATACTTCTGTCTTGACGGCTTTAAAACAATAGGTATATACTTTGCAATACTTGCAGGTCTTATAGCAGGCGTTTTAATAGGCCGTTCAACCGAGTACTTTACATCCGATTCCTATTCACCTACTAAAAAATTAGCACAAAAATCGGAAACGGGAAGTGCAACTATAATTATAGGCGGTTTGGGACTTGGTATGTTGTCTACCGCTTTGCCTATAGTAATAGTTGCGGCTTGTATACTGATAGCATTTTTTGTTTCAGGCGGAAAAGGCAATTCCAATTTGGGACTTTACGGTATAGCACTTTCGGCAGTAGGTATGTTATCTACGCTTGGTATTACCCTTGCAACCGATGCTTACGGTCCCGTTGCGGATAACGCAGGCGGTATAGCCGAAATGGCAGGACTTGATAAATCTGTAAGAGAAAGAACCGACGCACTTGATTCTTTGGGCAATACAACCGCCGCTACGGGTAAGGGTTTTGCTATAGGCTCTGCGGCACTTACGGCTTTGGCACTTATGGCGTCTTATATAAATAAGGTCAAGGAGATAAGTCCTGACGCAAATACGGTATTTGACCTTATGTCGCCTACGGTTTTGGTAGGACTTTTCATCGGTACCTGTCTGCCGTTTATATTTGCAGCCCTTACTATGGACTCGGTAGGCAAAGCGGCACAGTCGGTTGTAGTAGAGGTACGCAGACAGTTTAGACATATAGTAGGACTTATGGAAGGCAAGGCAGACGCCGATTACGCCACTTGCGTTGACCTATGTACAAAGGCAAGTCTTCGTGAAATGGTACTTCCTACCGTAGTAGCAATCATAACACCTATATTAACCGGTATAATACTCGGTTATCAGGGTGTTGTGGGTATGCTTGCGGGTGCTACTTCCTGCGGATTTTTGCTTGCAATATTTATGTCAAATTCGGGCGGTGCGTGGGATAACGCAAAGAAGTATATCGAAAGCGGAGTTCACGGCGGTAAGGGCAGTGACCAGCATAAGGGTGCCGTTGTAGGCGATACCGTAGGCGACCCGTTTAAGGATACTTCAGGACCGTCAATAAATATACTGATAAAACTCCTCTCAATGGTTTCAATAGTATTTGCGGCAGTAGTTGTTAAATATCATATTCTATAACAAAAAATTGAGGCTGTATCAAACGATACAGCCTCAATTTTTTTAATCTTGTTTAGTAAGCAATTCAATAAGTTCACAGTAAATGTTTGACGGGTCGGATAAAAACTTTTCCTTTATATGGTTTGCCTGTGCTTCGTCGGTGACTAAAAGTTTTATGCTGAAAAAAGGTTTTGTACCGTCTAAAGCAGAGCAGGTGATGTATGTTCCCGTATCCTCTTTGGTTATTTCAAAATCAGTTGACTTTGCGTTTTTAAAACGCGACATCATTTTTATTGTCGCAGAATACGCTTTTTCTTTGACTGAAAATGATAAAGAAGAATTAAGCGTACCTGCTATCTCACGACCGCTGTTTGTAATAACGTAGGTATCTTCTTTTTCGTCTGTTTGAGCAATTTTACCGCTTTTATAAAGTGAAACTACCGCATCACTCACCTCAAACGCATTTGCAATTCCCTCAAAATTCAGAACATTTGCAAGCATATTAACGGGTACAGGATCATCAATGGTACTTAATATATAACAAATAAGTATTTTAATTTCTGCCGTGTTAAAAAGTCCGCCACGTTTAACTCCTGCGGACATAGCATTATTTTCCAAAATAATTACTCCCTTAAATGAAAGTCTTTATACAATTATAAAGTGTAACATAAAAACTTTCAAGAGTAAATATTTTTAGCCGTCATAATCTTCAATAATTCTTATGGCGTCATTTTCGGAAGATACGGTAATACCGGACTTAAATCTGTTTATATCCGATATTGGGAGTGTGTTTAAAACTATGTCGTCATAGGTTTTAATTAAATTATCGTTTTGATATAACGCTACGGTGTTTCTGTACGCTTTAAGGGTGTAGGAAGTGTTTGCAGTACCCGATTTCATACTGAGTCCGAAAACAACAACCGCTATTACAAATATTAAAGTTACCGCAATAATTAAAATTGAAATTTTTTTATAATTTATCATAAAAAAATCCTCCCTTGTATTTATTTTTATCAAAAATAAGGACAATATGCAGATAATGGTTAAAAAATTGTAACTTCAAAAATTGTCTTATTGTGGTATAATATTTTAAAATGGTTAAGTATTGCCTATAATGTTTTTTAAATACGGAGGTGTTTTTGTTGGATTATGATGACCTTTTCAGTTCTAATTCCGACGATAACCAAGTAGACGGTAACGAGCCTGCCTTAGACCTTAACAGTTTTTCTTCAAGTGCGGTAGATGACAGAAGAAAAAAAAGAATGCGTGCGAAAAAAGGCAAGGATAGATTGCTTAAGACGTTGCTTACTGTGGCATTGGTGGGGATAATAACCTGTAGTATTGTTGCAGGCTCTTTCATAGTATATGTATTTACTGCGGTAGACGGCACAATGGAAGAAAACCTTAATGATTTAAAGCTTAATTTCACAACGACAATATATGTCCAGAATGCCAAAAGCGAGTGGGTGGAGTATCAAAGACTTCACGGTCAGTTTAACCGTATATGGGTGCCGTATGACCGCAACTTGGCACAGAAAAAGGATGAAACCTACAATGGAATACCCGAAAACCTTGTAAATGCATTCATCGCTATTGAGGATAAGCGTTTCAGGGTACACGACGGTGTTGACTGGAAACGAACTGTATCGGCGTTTGCAAATATGTTCCTGCATTTCTACTCAAGCAATCAGGGCGGTTCTACCGTAACACAGCAGTTGGTTAAGAACCTTACGGGCGATACTTCGCAGAAACCGAGCCGAAAGATACGTGAAATAATGAGGGCAAGGTATCTTGAAAGTCATTACTCAAAAGATACAATAATAGAATGTTATCTTAACACAATAGCATTAGGTCACGGTATGTACGGAGTAGAGGTTGCGTCAAACTACTACTTCGGGAAAAGTGTAAACGAGTTATCACTGCTTGAATGTGCAACGCTTGCGTCAATTACAAAAAGTCCTGCAAAATTTGTTCCCGACGAACAACCCGAAAATAATAAATTAAGACGTGAAACCGTTTTAAAAGAGATGCGTTCACAAGGCTATATAACAAAGGACGAATACAATAAAGCTCTTAAAGAGAAACTTAATCTTGTAGCCTCAAAGGAGCAACTTAACGAAAGTGAGGTCAACAATTATTTTGTTGATGCACTTATAGTTCAGGTCACTAAAGACCTCGCAAAAAAATACGGTTATGACGAAACCCACGCATCCACAAACTTCTACAGTGGCGGATATAAGATATACGCTACCGTAAACCCCGATATACAGTCAACCGTTGATACGGTTTTCTCAAATTCCGACACCTACGGTATAAAGGGCAAAGACGGTCAAAAGTTACAGGGTTCTTTCACCGTAATGGACTATGAGGGACACGTTTTGGGACTTGCGGGAGGTATCGGTCAAAAGACGGTAAATTTGGGTATGTCAGGCTTTAACAGGGCTATAAACGCCGTACGTCAACCAGGTTCTACAATGAAGCCTATTGCGGCATATTCACTTGCCATTGAAAACGGGCTAATAAACTACTCAAGTATAGTAAACGATACTGCCACCAATTATAACGGTTGGACACCTGTAAACTGGTATAAATCTTATTGGGGCAATATAACCGTACAGTATGCATTGGAACGTTCGGTAAATACTATACCCGTTTATCTTGTAAACAAACTTACACCTCAGGCAAGTTATGATTTCCTCACTCAAAAACTCGGTGTTACAACACTTAATAATAATGATATTGATTTGTCACCTCTTGGAATGGGCGGTACTAACGGCGGTATAACAACGCTTGAATCGGCGGCGGCGTATGCGGTGTTCGGTAACGGCGGACTTTATTATAAGCCGATGCTTTATAAAAAGGTAGAAGACCAGCACGGCGAGGTAATACTGTCGGAAGATACCGAAAAGCACCTTGCAATAAGCGATGATACTGCTACCGTTATGAATCACCTTTTACAAAATGTAGTTTACGGCTCTAACGGTACAGGTAAGGGTGCGGCATCATATATACCCAATATGAAGATATACGCAAAAACGGGTACTTCCAATAATTCAAACGACCTGTGGTTTGTAGGCGGTTCACCGTATTATGTAGCATCTTGCTGGTGCGGTTACGATACGCAACAGGCAATATCCGACAGTGCTATTGCAATGAAGATGTGGGGAGCGGTAATGTCTAAAATACATTCGGGACTCGAAGCAAAACAGTTTACCGACAGCAGTTACGCAGTAAAGAAATACTACTGTACAAGTACGGGTTTGTTGGCAACAGATTCCTGCCCGTCAAAGGCGGTAGGCTGGTACAAGAAAGGCTCGGTGCCGGGTGCTTGTAAAACCCACGGCGGGAAGTTACTTGAAACACCTAAAGAGGAAAAGGAAGAAAGTAAACCCGAAAATGAAAAACAAGAATAAATACGAACACGGCGGTGCTTAAAGCACCGCCGTGAGTTTTGTATATGATTTTTATTCACTTCTAAGTGAAGTTACAGGGTCTTTCTTTGCCGCTATTTTCGAGGGGATAAGACCTGCTATAAAGGTAAGCAACATACTTATAATTACAAGCACTATTGCACCCTGTGTCGGCAGTATCGCAAGACCGCCAATATCGGTTATGGCTTTTATGATTGCATTTATAGGTATCAACAACAGCAGTGTTATTCCGATACCTATAACACCCGCCGTAAGACCTACTATTAGTGTTTCAGCGTTAAATACTCTTGATACATCGTGTTTTGATGCACCCATTGCTCTTAAAATACCGATTTCTTTAGTTCTTTCAAGTACCGAAATATAGGTGATAATTCCAATCATAATGGAAGATACGATAAGTGAAATACTTACAAACGCTATTAAAATATAACTGATAGCGTTTATTATTGTTGTAACCGAAGAAAGCATAAGACCTATATAATCTGTGTATGTTATTTGATTTTCTTTTGCACGTGCATTATTGTAATCGTTTATTTTATTGCTTATGGTTTCCTTTGCCTCAAAGTCTTTTGGATAGATATTTATGCCCGTTGGGGTATCAAGGTCGGAAACACCCAAAAGTGCTAAATTGTCTTCATAGGTTGATTCGCTCTGTGTTGCTTTAAGATACGATGAAAACTTTTCTACTATCTGTTTATCGGTCATACCCTGAGCAGACATTTGTGACATATAACCGTTAAACTGCATTTGCTGGTCTTGTGGAAGCTGTGAAATATAGGCTTTAAGGTCGTCAAGGGTGTATTCTTCGTCTTTTGCAAATTTAAGACCTGTTATAACGTCGGTTTCAGGATTGTTTTTTTGCTGTTTTACAATTTCACTGTCATTTACGCCGTTTATCAGATGTGTCATAAGACTGCTTAAATATCCTACCGTTCCCGAATTTGATGAGGTCATAGCAGAGTCGCTGTCGGCTTTGAGTATACCTACTACCTTTACCTCAGTTGACTCTTTTAATCTGTCAAGAAGATACAGTTCATCGTTCTTCATATCAGTCCACGTACCGTCACCGTTGCTTTTATAGTAATCGGTATTTAGAAGAAGTCTGAACTTAAGAGAGAGTATATCATTATAAGAATAACTTGTTTGTTTAGGCTTTTCAAGTTTTTCGCCGTTCATAGCCTTTTTTATAGCATCGGAAAGTTCATCCGAATCTTTAAGACCGAGTGAATAAAGCGTGTAATCGCTTATTTCGTTGTTTTCGTCAACAATTACAACAACTTCATTGTAGTCTTTCGGCATTCTTCCCGCTATAACGTTATACTGCTTTTCAAGAAGTTCTTTGTTATCAAGCAACTCTTTCCATACTTCCGCATTTGAAAATGATGACGTATTACCCATAGGCGAGGTACTGTCATTTTTAAAGCCCATTTTTTCAAATACGGTGCTGGGATTTACTTTATATCCGTTTTCGGTATAAATGTTCATTGTTGTTGAATAGGTATATTTAATGTCCGAAGTATAGTCTTTAAAGTTATTCTTTTTATCTTCGACGTACTTTTTAAACGATGCCAAATCATTTTCGCTCGTACCGTTTATCATAGTTGTC
Source organism: Clostridia bacterium (assembly GCA_024404325.1). Lineage (GTDB taxonomy): Bacteria > Bacillota > Clostridia > Oscillospirales > Acutalibacteraceae > UBA737. Next base: position 23,442 of record JAKSQC010000001.1, on the reverse strand, counting down.
ATCATTTCGCTCATAATATCGTTTGAGTAAATTCTGTCTTTTTCACGCTTTGTACTGCCGTTATTATCACTCATAAGCGAGGTTATAAGTTCGCTGACATCCGTACCGCTTTGCTGTATCATAATCGGATAACTTGACAGTGTATCCTCCTCAACACGGTTTATATAAGCGTTTACACCGCTTGAAAGGGAAAGTATAAGTGCTATTCCGATTATACCTATTGAGCCTGCAAAGGCGGTAAGAATAGTTCTTGCCTTTTTTGTAAGCAGGTTGTTGCAGGAAAGGGAAAAGGCTGTAAGCAGTGACATTGACGGTCTTTTCCTGCGTGTGTTGTCCTGTTCTTCCTCTTCACCCGAATAGGGGTTTGTATCGTCGGTGACCTTGCCGTCAAAAAGTTTAATAATTCTTGTTGAATATTCGTTTGCAAGGTCGGGGTTATGTGTTACCATTATTACAAGACGGTCTTTGGCTATTTCCTTTAAGAGGTTCATTATCTGTACGCTTGTTTCACTGTCAAGAGCACCCGTCGGTTCGTCCGCCAAAAGGACTTCGGGGTTATTAACCAATGCTCTTGCTATGGCTACACGTTGCATCTGTCCGCCCGACATCTGGTTGGGCTTTTTATGAAGTTGGTCTGAAAGACCTACCTTTTGGAGTGCCTCTTTAGCACGTCTACGCCTCTCCTGACGCTTTACGCCCGTAAGTGTAAGTGCTAATTCAACATTCGACAGAACGCTTTGATGCGGAATAAGATTATAACTTTGAAAAACGAAACCTATTGTATGATTGCGGTAGGTGTCCCAATCGGAATCTTTAAATTCCTTTGTTGAACGTCCCGAAATTATTAAGTCACCCTCGGTATATCTGTCAAGTCCGCCGATTATATTAAGCAGTGTGGTTTTACCGCAACCCGACGGACCGAGTACCGATACAAATTCGTTTTTACGAAATTCGATATCAATTCCTCTTAAAGCCTCGACTTTTGTATCACCTGAGTCATAATCTTTTGTTATATTACTTAATTTGAGCATAATTTTCTCCTCTCGGTAGGGTTTACTTTGGTATTATATGTCATAAATATAACAAAATTATGAATGAATATAAAAAACTTGATTAAAATGGAAAATAGTGTTATAATATCTTAAATGCATTTTTGCTTAAGAAGGTTGAAAAATGGAGAAACCGCTACGATATTTTAGTGCTGTTTTAGCCGGAATTATCGCGATTGCATCACTGTCAATGGTTTTTGCAGTAGCAAAAACGGGTATAGGTCCTGCAATTGATGTATTTGGCTGTAATGATATAGTACAGAATATAGAAAACCTTGAAATAAATATGACTTCGGTAATATACGTTAAAAATTCTTCAGATAAGTGGGAGGAGTATCAGCGTATACACGGAAATGAAAACCGTATTTGGGTAGACTTCGATAAAATACCGCAAAAACTAATAGACGCATTTGTAAGTATTGAAGACCAGCGTTTTTATACTCATAGCGGTGTTGACTGGAAGAGAACAACTTCTGCATTTGTAAATTATCTGCCGTTTGTAAACATATATTCTTCCAATCAGGGTGGCTCAACCATAACACAGCAGTTAATAAAAAATTTAACTTCCGATAATGATAAAAGTGCATCAAGAAAGTTGAGAGAGATAGCAAGGGCGTTAATCGTTGAGCAGATAATAGGTGATAAGGATAAAATACTTGAAGCATATTTGAATACCATATCGTTAGGCAACGGAATATGCGGTGTTCAGGTTGCGTCAAACTATTACTTTAATAAAGACGTAAGCGAACTTTCTTTGGTAGAATGTGCGGCACTTGCGGGAATTACAAAAAATCCGTCTGCATATAATCCAGATAAAAAACCAGAGGGAAATAAGAACAGAAGACAGCTTGTTCTTGATAAAATGCTTGAACTCGGCAAAATAACCTATGAAGAGTACGATACGGCGTATGATATGGATGTGGTAATAGATAAGTCGCAACAGAGCAATTTTGAAATACCTGTAAACAGTTACTTTGTTGATACGCTTATAAGTAATATTACGGAAGATTTAAGTGAGAAATACGGTTGCAGTGCCGATACGGCGTCATCAATGCTGTATAACGGCGGTTTTAAAATTTATGCTACTATAGAGCCTGAAATACAAGACGAGATGGAAAGCGTTTATCGAAATACGAAAAAGTATTTTTCACAAGGTTCAAGGTTAAATAAGGGTACACACGTAGAGTCTGCGATGACGGTTATGGACTATGAGGGCCATATACTCGGAATAGTAGGCGGAACAGGGGAAAAGACGGTAAATAGAGGTCTTAACCGTGCGTGGTCATCACCGCGTCAGCCCGGTTCTACGATGAAACCGATAGGAGTTTATGCACTTGCAATAGATAAAGGCGTTGCAACTTATTCGTCGGTGCTTACGGATAAACCGCTTGATAATTATTATGCTACGGGTAAATCAGGACCGAAAGAGTGGTACGGATACTATGCAGGTACCATGACCTTGCAAAAGGCACTTGAACGTTCCGCAAACACCATACCATGTTGGATTTTAAAAGATTTAGGCGTAGAAAACTCTTATAATTTTTTAACAAACAATCTTAATATGAAACATCTTACCGAAACGGATAAAAACATTGCATCTTTAGCACTCGGAGGGTGTGCATACGGAATAACCACCACCGAATCTGCGGCGGCATACGCCATATTCGGAAATGGGGGTAAATATTTTAAACCTGTCACCTATTATAAGGTAGAACGTGCTACGGGTGAGACGGTACTTAAGTGCGATGTTGACGGCAGGCAGGCAATATCACCGGCTACGGCTACAATAATGAATAAACTGTTGCAAAACGTAGTTTACGGTTCTCAGGGAACGGGCAGGGGAATATCCGGTTACAGCAAAATGAAAGCGTATGCAAAGACGGGTACTTCAAGCGAGTCAAATGACCTGTGGATGGTTGCGGGAACACCGTATTATGTAGGTTCTGTATGGTACGGTTTTGATAAACCCGAAAATGTTAATAACGCAGGGGCTGCGGCTACCGTATGGAAAACAATTATGACCAAACTTCACAAGGGTCTTGAAATAAAAGAATTTGAGCAAAGCAGTGACATAATAACCGCAAAATATTGCAGGAGTACGGGACTGCTAGCGGGAAAATCTTGTTACAGCACCGCAGATGGCTATTATGTACCCGGTGTAGAAGTTGCAACCTGTAACGGTGTGCATACAAAGAAAACAGAATCTGAAACTCCAAAAGAGTCAACGCCGGAACAAGGTTTAAGTTCTTCTCAAGCGACACCGTCTTCAGGGGGACAGTCAAGTTCATCTTCGCAAAGCAGTTCAAGTGAAACACCGAGTTCATCCGAAGCGGAATCTTCTTCAGAACAGGGAACGGAGTCGGGCAGTACTTCGTCAGAATCGCATAATTTGGCAGGAGACTGATAAAAGTGGTTAAAATAGATAAGACCGTTTTAAAGGAAACCCGATTTATCGCTATCGGCGTAATTATACTGAGTGTACTTATGGAATCGGTTTTTTTGATTTTGATGCGATGGAATTATAAGGTATTGCTCGGCAATATTTTAAGCGGTACGGTTGCGATACTTAATTTTTTCCTGATGGGTGTTACGGTACAAAAAGCGGTGAAAAAGGATGAAAAGCAGGCGGCTAATACAATGCGTCTTTCACAGACTGTAAGAAATGCATTGATGTTTGTGGTAGCGGCAATAGGTGTTTTAGCCCCGATATTTAATACAATTACAGTATTGATACCTCTGTTTTTCCCGAGAATAACCATTATGTTGCGTCCGATATTTATGAAAAAGAATGATAAGGAATTATAAGGTGGGTGAGTAGAAAAGTATGCAGAAAAACAATATGCGTTTTTTAGCGGTGGATATAATATATTTAACACTTGCGATTATACCTTTGTTATTCGGTATAGTGCTTAATATACTTTTTACACCTGCTTCAAGCGGAATAGAAATATCAGGTGCATTGATATATTTTACTATAAAAATGCCATTGCAAGACCTACCTATTACCGAGTCGCAGGTAAATTCGTGGATAGTAATACTTTCGATATTCTGGATTTGTATGTATATGACGCACGGACTGAAATCAAAAGATTGTCTTCGCCGTCAGCATATAGCAGAGTGGATAGTAAATACTACCGAATCTCTTGTAAAAGGCAATATGGGTGAATACTTTAAAGGCTTTGCACCGTTTATTGCGGCTATTATGGGACTTTCGGCATTTTCAAGTCTGCTGACGCTTATAGGTTTATACCCGCCGACGTCCGATATAAATATAGTCGGAGGTTGGGCGATACTCGTATTTATCCTTATAACGTATTATAAGTTTAAGTGCGGACCTATCCATTATATAAAAAGTTTCGGCGATCCCGTACCGTTGCTTGCACCCCTTAATGTAATAAGTGAAGTTGCAACACCTGTTTCAATGGCGTTCCGTCACTACGGAAATATACTTTCGGGTACAGTAATATCGGTGCTTATAGCGTCGGGACTTAAAGGACTTTCTTCAATAGTACTCGGTTGGCTACCGTCATTTTTAGGAGAAATACCGATTTTGCAGATAGGTTTACCTGCAATATTATCTGTGTATTTTGATTTGTTCAGCGGTTGTTTGCAGGCGTTTATATTCGCAATGCTTACAATGATGTATATTTCAGGCGGTTTCCCCGCAGAGGACTTTTTTAAGAAAAAAAGCCGTAAGGCTAAATATAATAAAGAAACAATTTAACGGAGGTTATTTAAAATGTTGGAAATTGCAATCGGAATTATTTTGGGATGTTGTGCTTTAGGTGCGGGTGCTGCTATGATAGCAGGTATAGGTCCCGGTATAGGTGAAGGAAACGCGGTAGCAAAGGCTTGCGAAGCAATAGGCAGACAGCCTGAGAGTAAGGGCGACGTTACCACCACTATGCTTATGGGTTGTGCAATAGCAGAAACAACAGGTCTTTATGCACTTGTTATTGCCATTCTTCTCATATTCGTTGCACCGGGAAGATTTGTAAATATTCTTATGAATACAATAGGCAAGTAGGAGTGAAATTTTAATGCAGTCTTTGGATATTATATCTGTAAATATATGGCAGATTTTAATATCGCTTTGTAATTTGCTGATTTTGTTTTTATTGCTTAAGAAGTTTTTGTATAAGCCTGTAAAAAAGGCTATGTTAAAGCGTAAGCAGGAAATAGACAGTCAGTACGATAAGGCACAGAGTGCAAAGGAAGATGCCGAAAAGGATAAACTTTTGTGGCAACAAAAACTTGACGGTGCCAAGAGCGAAGCAGAAAATTTGATAAAAAATGCATCATTTAATGCGGATAAGCATACCGAAAAAGTATTGGCAGATGCAAAGGATAGGGCGGATGCCATAATCCGTCAGGCAAAGAACGAAGCCGAACTTGAAAAGAAAAAGGCAACTGCCGATATAAAAAAGGAAATAATAGATGTATCGTCTGAACTTGCCCAAAAGATGCTGTCCAGAGAAATCAATACAGATGACCATAAAGAATTGATAGATTCTTTTTTAGACGGAATAGGTGATGACGATGTCTGAAAGCAGTAGAGAGTATGCCGAGGCGTTGTTTATGCTCTCACGTGAAAATAACAGCAGTGACGAATTTGAAAACGCACTTGATTTAATGTGTGAGTTGTTTGACGCTAATCCCGAATATGTGGAACTGCTTTCATCACCCGTTATATCAAAGAAAGAACGGTCTGAGATACTATCAAATACGTTTGGTGACAGTTTGCCCGAATATGTATTTTCCTTTATAATGATGCTTTGTGAAAACGGTCATATTAAGGATTATAAAGATTGTTTTAATGAGTATAAAACGCTTAATAAAGATGCAAAAATGGTAGTAACCGCTAAGGTTACAAGTGCCGTTGAACTAAGTATGGACGAAAAGGCAAAATTAGTTAAAAAACTTGAAAAAATCTGCAAAAAAACCGTTGTACCGGAATACGTAATTGATGAGAGTATTATGGGCGGTGTAATTGTCGAGGCAGACGGCAAAATTTTAGACGGAAGTTTAAAACGCCGTCTTAGTGAAGTTAGGGAAGTGATAGAAGGATGAGTAAGAAAGCCGAAGAAATCAGCAGTATTATAAAAGAACAGATAAAGAATTACCATTCAAAGATAGAGATGCGGGAAACGGGTTCGGTAATACTTGTAGGCGACGGTATAGCCAAGGTTTACGGACTTAGCGACTGTATGTCCAATGAACTTCTTGAATTTGACGACGGCAGTTACGGAGTTGCACAAAATCTTGAAGAAGAAACGGTTTCGGTTGCGGTTCTTGCTGATAATAACGCTATTTGCGAGGGTATGACCGTACGCAGAACGGGAAAGGTATTGTCAGTACCGGTAGGCGAGGAACTGTTAGGACGTGTTGTTGACGCGTTAGGCCAGCCGATAGACGGCAAAGGGCCTGTCGGTTGTAAACAAACAAGACCTATTGAGCAGGAAGCACCCGGAATAATAGAAAGACAGGGTGTTAGTGTTCCTTTGCAGACGGGTATTAAAGCAATAGACAGTATGATACCCATAGGCAGAGGTCAGCGTGAACTTTTGATAGGCGACCGACAGACCGGTAAAACCGAAATTGCAATAGATACTATTATAAATCAGAAAAACAGTGACGTACTTTGCATTTATGTTGCAATAGGGCAGAAGAGCACTTCGGTTGTCCAGCTTGTAAACGAACTTACAAAAGCAGGTGCTATGGAATATACCATAATAGTTTCGGCTTCGGCATCGGAAACTGCACCTTTACAGTATATAGCACCCTATTCAGGCTGTGCTATGGCGGAGTATTTCAGGGAACAGGGTAAGGATGTTCTTATAATATATGACGATTTGAGTAAACACGCGGTAGCTTACAGAGCACTTTCTTTGCTTATTCGCCGTCCGCCCGGCCGTGAGGCATATCCGGGTGACGTATTCTATCTGCATTCACGTCTGCTTGAGCGTGCGGCGTGCGTAGCACCCGAATACGGCGGTGGCTCTATTACCGCACTCCCGATTATAGAAACACAGGCAGGCGATGTTTCTGCCTATATACCGACCAACGTTATATCTATAACCGACGGTCAGATATTCCTTGAAACCGAACTTTTCCACGCGGGAATAATGCCTGCTATAAACCCCGGTATATCGGTAAGCCGTGTAGGCGGTTCGGCACAGCTTAAGCCTATGAAAAAGGTTGCGGGAGAACTTAAACTTTTATATTCACAGTATAGAGAATTACAGTCGTTTGCACAGTTCGGAAGCGACCTTGATGCCGATACAAAGGCACGTCTTGCCTTAGGTGAGCGAATAGTTGAGGTATTAAAGCAAAACCGCAATTCACCCGTTTCGGTTGGTTGTCAGGTAGCGATAGTTTATGCCGTAATAAACGGTTATCTTGACAGTGTGCCGGTAGAAAAGGTATCGGAATACGAGCAACGCTTGTTTGAAAAACTCGAAAATAAATACAGTGACTTGTTAGAACGTTTTGAGCAGGGTTACTATGAAGATTGCGACGTAGAAAAACTCAAAACTGCTCTTGCAGAAATGCAGGGGTGATAAGATTTGGGAGTTAATACAAAATTACTTCGCACCCGTATAAAGAGTGTAAATTCCACACTGCATCTTACAAAGGCTATGGGGCTTGTAGCATCTTCAAAGATACGAAAAGCAAACGATGCAATGCTTAAAAGCAGGGAATACGATAAAGCACTTGATGATATTGTAAACACACTTGCAAATTCGCCTGAATGTGCGAAAAGTCCGTATCTTAATAATGACGGCAACAGTAAGACAAAACTAATCGTCATTGCGGGAGACAGAGGACTTGCGGGCGGTTATAACGCAAACGTATTCAGGAAATTAAGGGAGTTTGAAAACGTAGATATTATACCGATAGGCAAGCGTGCTTGTGAGCGGTTTTCTTGCGATACCGTTTATGCAGAGGGGTATTCTTACAGTGACGCTTTCTCTCTGTCAAAGAAACTTTGTGATGACTTTTATGGCGGGGAATATAACAAACTCGGAATACTTTGTACAAACTATATTTCAATGATGACGCAAACGCCCGAGGTAAAGTGGATACTTCCTATATCGCAACCCGACGAGAAGAAAAACGGCGGTGTAATTTTTGAGCCTGATGAACTCGGGATATTAAACTATGCTGTAAATGAGTACGTAGCGGGAAAGATAATTGCCGCAGTAAGGGAAAGTTTTGCGAGTGAGGTTGCGGCAAGGCGTATGGCTATGGACTCAGCAGGTAAGAATGCACAGCAGATGATAGATGACTTGCAACTTGAATATAACCGTGCAAGGCAGGGTGCGATAACGCAGGAAATAACCGAAATAGTAGCCGGAAGCGGCAGATAAAAGGAGAGAGAAATATTGTCAGAGAATAACATAGGCAAGGTTTGTCAGGTAATGGGACCTGTCGTTGACGTTCGTTTTGAAAAGGGAAATTTGCCGGCAATATGCAATGCTCTTACTATACCGATAGGTGACAGAACACTTACGGTAGAGGTATCCCAGCATATAGGAGATAATACGGTCAGATGTATAGCAATGTCATCTACCGACGGTTTGAAAAGAGGAACGGATGTTACCGATACGGGTAAGGCGATAAGTGTGCCTGTAGGCAAACAAACGTTAGGCAGAATATTTAACGTATTAGGTGACACGGTTGATAACGGTCCTGAAATAAAGGATGCGGAGCGTTGGGATATTCACCGCCCTGCACCCGAGTATGACGAACTTGCAACCTCAACCGAAATACTTGAAACGGGTATTAAGGTAATAGACCTTATCTGTCCGTATTCAAAGGGCGGTAAGATAGGACTTTTCGGCGGTGCGGGAGTTGGTAAGACCATTCTTATAATGGAACTTATTAACAACGTTGCAAAACAGCATGGCGGACTGTCGGTGTTTACGGGCGTCGGTGAGCGTACCCGTGAGGGTAACGATTTATATAACGAAATGAAGCAGTCGGGCGTTTTAAGCAACACTTCGCTTGTGTACGGTCAGATGAACGAACCGCCCGGAGCGAGAATGAGGGTAGCTCTTTCAGGTCTTACAATGGCGGAGTATTTCAGAGATACCGAGGGGCAGGACGTTTTACTGTTTATAGATAATATTTTCCGCTTTACTCAGGCGGGAAGCGAAGTATCGGCACTTTTAGGAAGAATGCCGTCGGCGGTAGGTTATCAACCTACACTTGCAAACGAAATGGGTGCTTTGCAGGAACGTATAACGTCAACGAAAAAGGGCTCTATTACCTCTGTTCAGGCAGTATATGTACCTGCCGATGACCTTACAGACCCTGCACCTGCTACCACGTTTGCACATCTTGACGCCACAACGGTACTTTCAAGAAATATAGCATCACAGGGTATATATCCTGCGGTAGACCCGCTTGAATCAACCAGCAGAATACTCTCCCCCGACGTACTTGGTGAGGAGCATTATACCGTTGCACGCGAAGTGCAGAGAATACTCCAAAGATATACGGAACTTATGGATATAATCGCGATAATGGGTATGGATGAACTCTCAGACGAGGATAAACTTTTAGTACAGAGAGCAAGAAAGATACAGAGATTTTTATCACAGCCGTTTTACGTTTCGGAGAAGTTTACGGGTATTGAGGGTACTTATGTACCGATTAGTGAAACCATACGCGGATTTAAAGAGATTATTGAGGGTAAACATGATGATTTACCCGAATCGGCATTTTTGTTTGTAGGAACTATAGACGAAGCAGTTGAAAAGGCAAAGAAGGCACAGATATGAATAAGTTTACGCTTACAGTTTCTTCTCCTGACGGCAATCTATTTAAAGACGACGTGATAAAACTCACCCTTCGCGGTGCAGAGGGCGACCTTGCCGTTTTGGCAGGTCATACGCCTTTTATCACTTCGGTAAAAAGCGGAGAATGTCATATACATGTATCGGACAGTGAAGTAAAATCGGCTACCACCGAGGGCGGACTGCTTTGCGTTGCCGATAATACCGTTACATTTCTTACAGGCAGATTTGCGTGGCTATAAAATGAAAGATTCAGACCGTCACACCATATATTAGGTGTGACGGTCTTCTTTAAAAAATTTTAACAATTTTTTTGTTGTACTAAATAAAAAAATAGAGTATAATGAGAAACAGTTATTTAAATAGGAAAGACAAAAAAGTTTTTTGTCTATTTCATGGTATATACTTTAAACAATTTTGGAGGGATATAAATGATAAGTGTTACCGGACTTTCAAAGAGGTATGGAACCCATCTTGCAGTAAATGACGTTGATTTTTACGTCGAAAAGGGTGAAGTTATCGGATTTTTAGGGCCTAACGGTGCAGGTAAATCTACAATTATGAATATATTGACAGGCTATCTGTCAATGACGAGAGGTAAGGTAGAAATTGACGGATACGATATTACCGAGTATCCTGAGCAGGCTAAACAAAGGATAGGTTATCTGCCTGAAATACCACCGCTTTACATAGATATGAAGGTAAGAGAGTATCTTAACTTTATATATGACCTTAAAAAGGTAAAATTCCCGAAAAAAGCACATATAGACGAGGTTATAAAACTTGTAAAAATTGAGAATGTGCAGAACCGTCTTATAAAGAATTTATCAAAGGGATACAGACAAAGGGTGGGATTTGCACAGGCACTTGTTGGCAATCCTGACGTACTTATTCTTGATGAACCCACGGTAGGTCTTGACCCGAAACAGATAATAGAAATCAGAAATTTGATTGCAAGGCTCGGTAAAAATCATACAATTATTTTATCATCACATATTTTATCCGAAATACAGGCAGTATGTAAGAGGGTTATAATTATAAACCGAGGTAAAATAATTGCAGACGATACAGCGGAAAATCTTTCAAATAAACTTTCCAATGAGCGTTCTTTGTTAGCAAGAATTGTCTGCGACGAGGAAAGTATGCTCGAAGCACTGAAAACCGTTGAGGGAGTAAAGTCGGTTTCATCACTCGGCAGTGCGGAAAAGGGAGCTTTTGATTTTGTTATTGAACCTCTTGACGGCAAGGATATAAGAGCCGCAGTTTTCGAAAGGGTAGTATCAAGAGGTAAAACATTGCTTTCACTTACAGATAATACCTTGTCACTCGAACAGGTATTCCTGCGTTTGACAGAAGCAGACGATGACGAACTGAAAATAATACTTGGGAATAATGAGGAAACAACCGCAACGGAAGAAACAACCGTACAAGAGGAGGCAGAACAATGAGTGCTGTATTTAAAAGAGAATTCAGAGCATATTTTACTACGCCGATAGGTTACATAGTTTTGGCGGCATTTTATTTCTTTTTAGGCTGGTATTTTTCAATGCTTTACAGCGGAGGTTCACCGCAGATAGAAATGGCGGTTATGGCTATGAGTATTGTTACGATATTCATTTTGCCGATACTAACTATGCGTATGATGAGTGATGACAGACGCCAAAAGGTAGATCAGGTTTTAATAACCGCACCAATTAAACTTACCTCGATTGCACTCGGTAAATTTTTTGCGGCTTTCGCTGTGTTTGCAATGGGTTTTATACCTACCGTTATATTTGAAATAATAGTAGCGTCTAAAATCAGCGTAAACGTTCTTGCATATATTTATGCATTGTTCGGTATGTTGCTTTTAGGCGGAGCACTTATTTCAATAGGTATGTTTATTTCCTGCCTTTCGGAAAGTCCGGTAGTTTCGGCAATACTTACGCTTGTGGTTAATATTTTAGTTCTTTATATGTCAAATTTTGCGAGTATGGTAAATATTTCGTGGATTTCAAAAATTATTGAAAAAGCGGCATTCATCAATGCCACCGATAATTTCGGACAAAGCGTTTTAAATATATCCGATATAATTTATTTTTTAAGTATTATTGCAGCGTTTCTTTTCTTAAGTGTCCGTTCGCTTGAGAAGAGAAGATGGTCTTAAAGGAGGTTTTAAAAATGGAAGAAAATAAAGATTTAAATACCGAATTTGAGAATACCGAAATACAACAGGAAACGGTTACTGAAAGTAAAAAGGTTTCCTTCTTTAAAAGGTTTAAGTTCAAAAATTCAAATAAAATAAAAAATCAGTTCCTTCTTAAAAAGGGCAGTTATTCGATTGCAATAACGGCTATTGTAATAGCAGGTATAATAATTTTTAACGTATTGGTGGGCGTTTTGCAGGACCGCTTTGTTTTGGAGTATGATTTTTCAACCCAAAAGGAGAATTCAATTTCTAAAGAAAACGTTGATTTTGTAAAAGACGTAAAGGACGAGGTTTCGGTTGTTTTTTGTGCGGCAGAAGAAACCTACTCAAGTTATATGAGTTATTATGCACAGCAGTATAATGTAATGTCAGGCGGTACTGATTATTATGAACAGACCTTAAAACTGATAAACAAATATTCCGAATATAACAAGAAAATTAAAATTAAGTATGTTGATACACAGTCAAGCGAATTTTCTGAGATTTCTTCAAAATATTCGGGTGAAAACATCACCTACGGCGATATAGTTGTGTCTTGTAACAAGAACGGCGTAGAACGTCATAAGGTTATAGGTTTTAAGGATATTTATTCGCTTTATGATGACCAAACGTATACGTCAATGGGTTATGTTACATCAACTATCGACGGTAATAACATCGAAAATGCACTTACGAGTGCCATTTTCTATGTTACAAGTGAAAAAGCAAAAAAAGTGGCGTTTATTATGGGACATACCTCAACCGACGGTACGGCATCCTATAAGAAACTGTTAGAGGATAATAACTATGAAATAGATATGGTTACCGACGGTATTATTTCATCGGTTTCCGATAAGTACGATGCGGTTGTAATACCTGCACCGAACAGTGATTTTTTAGGCAGTGAAATAGATGCACTTTCAGAATTTTTGAATAACGACGGAAAATTTGGCAAGGGACTGATATTCTTTGCAGACGTAAACGCACCGTATCTTACCAATCTATATGATTTCCTCGGCGAGTGGGGAATAAGCGTAGAAGAGGGCATACTCTTTGAAACCGATGAAGGTAACTATTTGCCCGATGACCCCACAACATTAGGTTCATACAATTCAGGAAACGATGATATTACAAGCGGAATGAATTTATGTATAACGGGGTATAATGTACCGCTTACTGCCGAATTTGAAAGCAGAGAAGAATATACCGTTACGCAGTTAATGGCAACGCCTGAAAGCACAATAGCGGCACCAAAGGGCTCGGGTGTAGATTTTGCCGGTGCCGATAATTATGAGGGTAAGAGTTACGCTACTGCCATTCAGTCGGCAAGGACTTCTTATGACAGTGATAATAATGAAATATCAAGTTACGTTACGGCATTTGGCAGTGTAGATCTCCGCGATCCACAGAATAACGAATCAGCAACAGTTGCAACTAAAAATCTTACGCTTGCGGTAGCCGAAAGAAGTTGCGGTTCGGAGAATACGGAAATTTCGTTTATAACAAAAAGCCTTTCTAACGAGAGTTTTTCAGATTCCGTCAGTCAGAAGTCTTATGTATTTATTATAATAATATTTATGTTTATACTGCCTATTGCCGTATTGGTTGCGGGTATTTATATCTTTATCAAGAGAAGGAATTCATAAAAAATGAGCGATTTTTTTGAAAATGAAAACGATACCGAACAGGAAAAATCAACCGTATTATCAGAACCTAAGGAACATTTAAAACATACAAAACCAAAGAAGAAAAAATTATTACCGAAGATTATCGCAGGGGTTTTATGTGTCGGAATACTTGCAGGAGGAACATTTGCGATTGTAAAACTTATTCCGAAAAAGCAAGAGGATGTTCCCCAATCAGACTTTGAGGAAATAAGCGTTCTTAATATCGACCAAAAAGATTTGTCATACTTAAATGTTAAAAACGAAAACGGTACTTTCAAGATTTACGGTGAAGAAGAAAAAGATTCCGAAAGTAAGGTATGGTATGTTGAGGGCATAGAAAAAACCTTAACGGATAAATCTGCGGTATCTTCAATTGTAAGCACTGTAACTTCTTTAATTGCTACAAGGGAGATTACCGAAAAGAACGATGAAATGTGCGGTTTTGATAAATCGGAAGTTTCTGTTGAAATTGTAAAGTCGGACGGTAAGACGGTTTCACTTATCTTCGGCAATGAATCACCTGACGGTAACGGCTGTTATGTAAAACTGTCCGATAACAACAAAATTTATCTTGTTGATACATCTTTAAAGACCGATTTGCAGTTTGATAATCTTTATTTTGCCTTAAAAGACAATATGCCTGCATTTGCAAAGTTTGACGGTGCGGACAGTTATTTTGAGGATGATAAACTGACTACCTTTGATACCCTGACGGTAAGTGGTAAAAACTATCCAAAACCGCTGATATTAGTACCTAATGATGATAATACAATGTCAAGTTATTTAGGTTATAAAATAACATCACCTTCGAGCAGATATGCAGATAATGTTGATTCGCTTATATCCCTGTTCCAAAACGGTGTTACGGTAAGCGGTGCGTATTCGTATGATACTTCGTCAAAGCCGGTAGGTTTGTACGGACTTGATAATGCGGACTTAACGCTTACAATGAAGATTTTGACAAAGGAACTAATATATAAGTTCAAACTTCAGCCTGACGGAAGTTATTCGGCTTGGTGTAATGAAGGTAAACTTATATACAAGGTTGACGCATCGAGTATTGAAACAATAGTAAACGGCAGTGCAACTTCCTATTATTCACCGCTTATATGTTTGTATTCAATAGATGACCTATCCGTATTTACCGTGAAAACAGAAAGTGAGGAGTATATCTTTGATATACAAAAGGTTAATGATGAGGAAGCCGATAATGATGATAAGTATATAATTAAAAAAGGCGGTAAAAAACTTGACTGTTCAAGTTTCAAAAGCTTGTATCAATATGTAGTTTCTTTGAGTTGTTATGACTTTACGGTAGACGACGTAAACAAAGGAGATAAAATAAACTTAATCTTCACATTTACAGACGGACATACTGTAAACGTAGAGTTTGTTAAATCAAGCGAGACAAAATATCAGTACAGTGTTAACGGCGACGCTATGGGTAAGGTTTCCTCATCATCACTTAAGAAACTGCTGAAATACACCCAAAAGGTTGCAAACGGCGAAAAAATAGGCGAAATTAAATAAAATTAAAATCAGTAGACAGCAAAATTTCCTGCCTACTGATTTTTTTTAGTTTTCATTAAGTTTTATATAAAGTGATATTATCTCTTTGCGTAACGGTATACAATCTTCTGCTTTAAGTTTCGGGTCTTTTTCAAGCAGATTTGCCGCCGCCATACCCGAAAGCCGTAATATATCAATATCGGAAGAAATATCGGCGATTTTAAGCTGTGGAAGTCCGTGCTGACGGTTGCCTAAAAAGTCACCCGGACCGCGAAGTTTTAAATCTTCGTCTGCAATTTTAAAACCGTCTGTACTTGATTTTATAACGTTTAACCGTTCGGCAGTACTGCCTGAGGTCAAATCGGAAATGAAAATACAGGTAGATTTAAAACTGCCTCTGCCTATTCTTCCCCTTAACTGATGGAGTTGAGAAAGTCCAAACCTTTCTGCGTTTTCTATAACCATAATAGTGGCATTGGGTACGTCAATACCGACCTCAATAACGGTAGTGCATATAAGAAGTTGAATTTCACCGTCTTTAAATTTATGCATTACCGTTTCTTTTTCTTTTGAATTCATTTTACCGTGAAGTAAGCCTACGCGGTAGTCTTTAAATTTACCCGATTTAAGTGAATTGTAGTATCTTTCCGCACTTATAAGCGGTGTGTCTTCGCTTTCCTCTACAAGCGGACACACTATATACCCCTGTCTGCCCTCGTCAAGATGTTTTTTAATGTAGCCGTATACCCTTTGACGCAATTTTGATGTAACAAGATAACTTTCTATCTGCTGTCTGCCTTTAGGGTATTCGTTTATAATGCTTATATCAAGGTCGCCGTATATTATAAGACCAAGCGTTCTCGGTATCGGCGTGGCGGACATAACAAGGGTATGCGGTTTTTCTCCCTTACCTGCAAGTTTTGCTCTCTGACCTACGCCGAAACGGTGTTGCTCGTCTGTTATAACCAACCCTAAATTGTTAAACTCCACATCGTCACTTATCAGTGCATGTGTACCTATAGCAATATCAATGTCACCGTTCTTAAGAGCAAGTTTGATTTTTTCTTTGTTAGATTTGGTAGTCGAGCCTGTAAGCAGACAATAATTAAGTCCGCTGTTTTCAAGTAAACCTGATACGGTTTTAAAGTGTTGCTCGGCAAGTATTTCGGTAGGTGCCATTAAAACCGACTGAAAACCGTTTTTTGCCATTGTATACATAAGTGATACGGCAACTGCGGTTTTGCCGCTTCCCACGTCGCCTTCAATAAGCCTGTTCATAGCCCTGCCGGATGACATATCTTTTATACAATCGTTTATTGCAGTTGTTTGGGCATTTGTCATTTTAAAGGGTAAAAGATTTTGAAATTCACTTGAAAAATCATATTTTACAATAAAATCTGTATTTGCTTTTTTCTTTCCCTTTAACAGCATAAGTCCCGTTTGAAGTATAAATAGTTCCTCAAAGACCAGACGCCGTTTTGCAACCTGCAAAGCTTCAGTACTCTTAGGAAAGTGAATGTTTAAAAGTGCAGTTTTAAGGTCACACAACTTATAGCTTTCTCTTACCGATAACGGCAACGTATCTTCGCCTATATCACCGAGTAATAATGGTTTTACCATTTTTTCTATCATTTTTGAAGTAATACCTGAAGCGGTAGAATAAACAGGACGGATTCCCATAGCAGAGGTGCCAAGTATTTCGGGGGAAGACATAGAAAGCGAAAATGAGTTTTCCGAAATCTTACCGTAAAATAAATACTCTCTGTCTACTTTTAAAGAATTAGCGAGAAATTTATTGTTAAAAACAGTTACCGATAAAACACCGCTGTCATCGGAAACATCAAATCGGTAAACGGTCATATTTTGTCTTATGTATTGCTCTTTTACAGGCGTTGTTACTTTAGCTTTAACACAAACCTTTTCACCGCGAACGCAGTCAAAAATTTTTGTGATTTTGCTTAAATCTTGATAGGCTCTCGGGTAAAAACGCAAAAGGGCACCGAAGGTATCGATGCCCATACTGTACAGCTTTTCAGCACGTTTTTCTCCAACGCCCTTTAAAAATCTTATGTCGGTATTAAGATTAGACATAAACTTTAACTCACTCTACCGAAATTATAAAATAGTATATCGGCTGACCGCCGTTTACAAAGGTAATTTCAATCTTACCTCCGTATTTTTCGTTAAGTTGTTGCTCTAAAGATGTTGCCTGTTCTTCGGTTACGTCCTCGCCGTAAATAACCGTTACAAACTCACTGCCTCTTTTAAGCATCTGCTTGACAAGTTTTAAAGCACACCTTTCTATATCCGTTTCTGTAAACGCAATTTTGCCGTTTGAAAGTGCCAACAGTTCACCCTTTTTAATTGCGTGACCGTCAAAATCAGAGTCCCTTGCGGCAAATGTGATTTGACCTGTTGCTATTTTTTCTGCCGCCTTTTGCATATTTATTGCATTGGCTTCCGTATCTGCTTCCTCGTCAAAACTTAACATTGCCGAAATCCCCTGAGGAATGGTACGGGTGTGCAAAACTATTACTTTGCGTGTGCTTATCGGTATTGTCTGTTCTGCCGCCATAATAATGTTTTTATTATTTGGCAAAACGTATACCGTTTCTGCCGGTGTCAGTTCTACAGCCTTTAAAATATCGTCGGTACTCGGGTTCATTGTCTGACCGCCGTTTACTATAGTATCAACACCTAAATCAGTAAAGAGTGACGCAATACCGTCACCTGCACAAACCGATACAAAACCAATCGGCTTTGTTGGTTCTACCGATTTAATTGTCTTAGTAAGGTCTGCATTCTTTGCAGGCTTTTTTTGTGCGTTTTGAGCATCGTGCTTGGCACGCTCGTGCTGGTCACGCATATTCTCTATTTTAAGTTTTACAAGCTGACCGAATGTAAGTGCGTTTTCAATCGCATTTCCCGGATGGTCTGTATGAACGTGTACCTTTATTATTTCTTCATCGTCAACCACAACTACGCAGTCGCCTATTGACTCAAGGTGACTTCTTAGTT
Organism: Clostridia bacterium; assembly: GCA_024404325.1. GTDB lineage: Bacteria > Bacillota > Clostridia > Oscillospirales > Acutalibacteraceae > UBA737. The sequence continues at coordinate 5,231 of JAKSQC010000001.1, read as the reverse complement.
CACTCGGTTCTTTTTTGCAGTTTTCGTCCCTGTTTACTATAAATTCGGTACAATAAGTAAATGTTATTTCTGTTTCATATTCACCTGCGGCATTTCTCGAAGTGTTTTCCTGCGGTTCATCTGTTACATCTGTAGAATTAGATTTAATGATTACGCCGTCTTTAAATACCGACATCATACCTTCAAGAATAATTACAAAGCCCTGACCGCCTGCGTCTACTACACCTGCTTTTTTGAGTGCGGGCAGAAGTTCAGGGGTTTGTGCAAGAGCCTCTTTTGCACCGTCTATCGCTTTAGCAAATACCGTAATTTCATCGTCCCCGTTTTCAAAGGACTCCTTTGCCTTTTCGGATGCCACCCTTGCAACAGTAAGTATTGTGCCCTCGGTAGGCTTCATAACAGCCTTGTATGCTGCTTCAACGCCTAAGGAAAATGCCTTTGAAATATTTTCGGATGTGACAAACTCATCATCGGATATACCTTTAGCAAAGCCTCTGAAAAGCAGAGACGTGATAACGCCTGAATTTCCTCTTGCACCGCGTAAAAGTGCCGATGCGTTGACAGATGCTATTTTGCCTGCGGTAACACCCTCAAACTTTTCAATTTCTCTTACTGAGTTTGCCAAAGTCATAGACATATTAGTGCCGGTATCACCGTCGGGTACAGGGAAAACGTTAAGGTCGTCTACCTGCTTTCTGTTATTTGAAAGATTGTTTGCGGCGGAAATCAAAGCGTCGCGTAATGTGTTTCCGTTTATCAAAAATAAACACTCCTTTAAAAACGGCAGAAGTGTACTGCCAAAACGTATTATATTATTCTTTTATTCCGTCTACTTTAACAATAACCTTGTTAACGTTAATTCCTGTCGTTTCCATAACCGCATACTTAACCTTTTCGGTAATGCTTGCGGCAATAGCATTTATATTCATACCGTAGGTAACAACTATATGAAGTTCAACGTTTATTGAATCAGCGTTACCCGATACCTTAATACCCGTATCAAGTGACTGCCCTTTTGAAAGCATACTGACAAAACGCTGACGGTTTGAACTTGGAATCATTCCCACAACGCCGAAACACGATGTAACTTCGTGACCTATGAGTTTTGATAAAAAACTTTCGGAAATGTCTATTTTTCCGATTCTTGTTTCATAAATTATCATAAACGTATCCTCCTGAACTTAATTTTTAACTTTTTTAAAATTGCAGACGTAAGATTCTATTGAAAAATAAATATCACTTTGCGATGCTATAACACCGCTTACAATATTACTGTTATAAAATAGAAGACCTAGTTTAAAGCAGATGGGTATTTGAGGCATTTCTGTAAGAACAGCTCCCGCAACGTCACTTAATGATACGTTCCCGTTGCCCGAATAGTATTCGTTAATAATGGTTTGACAGGCAGAAACGTTATTTTGGGTAATATTACCGTTTTCGTCAAGTGCAGGCGGTTCAAGTCCCACACCGTAGGCGGCAGAGCCACCTGCTACTACAAGCGGTGAAATATCCATATTATTAAGTATATTGATTTCACCCAAATAAAGCTGGAAATTACCCGACTGTAAATCTGCCATATAACTGCTATACGGTTTTGCCACAACGTTTATTTGAATTCCTGCCGATTTAAGTTGGCTTGCAATAATATTAGCACAGGAAAGTTTTGATTTATTATCACTGTTTACAAGAAGTGAATACACGGGGTGTTTCCCTGCTTGATTTACACGGAAACCATTACCATCTAAACTATTATACCCTATTTCACTTAAATTCTCAACAGTTATTTGCGTATTGCTTTTTTTATCTATACTTTGTACGTGATTTACCGCCTTTAATTCGGGATTTAAAAATCCCGTTGCGGGTTTTGCACTGTTGTAAAATGCCTGTTGACATATATCCATGCGGTTGATGGCGGATGAAATGGCATACCGCATATTTTTGCCCGTAAGGTCGCCGTATGAACTGTTAATGCCTATATATACAAGACTGTTTAAGTTGATTTCGGTTTTCTTACCGCTCATACGCACTATATTTCCGTCTGAAAGGTCGGTATAATAAATGCTTGCGGCACCTACTTCTATATGATGAGATAGAGATTCACTGTCGGGCGAGTTGATAAGATTTATTGTTTTTATCTGACCTTTATTGCCATAATAAAGGTCATTAAAAATAAGCTTTGTTTTTTCACTGTTTATGGTGTAACGTCCGCAACCTATCGGCGGAATGGCAACACCGTCAGAATTTGTCACACCCACACTTCCTGATTTAATTATGGGGAAGTCAAGAAGATTTACAAAATACGGGTCAACCCTTGTCAGGTTGAAAATAACCGTTAAATTATCTGCAACGCTGACAGAAGATACTTCATAAAGTTGTGAAGCGTAAACCGTAGCCGAAGATTTTGCAAGATTAAAGGAATATGCAATGTCTCCGGCAGTAACCTTAGAGCCGTCGCTGAAACTAACGTCCTTTAAAACCACCTTACAACTTTTACCCGATAACTCCGCAGACTGTGCCAAACAGTATACAACCTCAAAATTGTTGTCAAGTTTAATAAGCGGGTCAAATAACAGTTTGCACAACTGACGGTTAATTTGTGTGGTGGCAGAATACGGATTAAAACTGTCGGAATAACTGTAAAGAAGACTTGCGGTAAACCCGTCACTTTTGGTTACCGTTTCTGCATAATCTGAAGAACTGCTGTTACTGTCGGCAGAACTGCATCCGCAAAGGGATAGAATAAGGCATAAAACAAGAAAAACACATATTATTCTTTTCATATCTTAAGCCTCCTTTATAAAAATCGGTTCTGCCGATATTGTAAGACCGCTTGTTTCGTCAACATCAAAAATACAGCCGTTTAAAATAGCATTACCGTCTGCAAATTCAAATTTTGTCGGGTCACCGCTTACAAAACGGTTTATTATTATTTCACCTTTAACGCCTAATACCGAATGCTTAGGACCTGTCATACCAAGGTCTGTTATATATCCCGTACCTTTTGGCAAAACTGTGGCATCGGCGGTTTGTATATGCGTGTGTGTGCCGAAAACGGCGGAAACCCTGCCGTCAAGATAAAGACCAAGTGCTTTTTTTTCGCTTGTTGCCTCTGCGTGAAAGTCAACAAATATCATTTTTGCACCGTCACTTTTTGCACGCTCTATTAGGTTATTTGATGCAATAAAAGGGTTATCGGCACCGAGTTTCTCAAGACCGTATCTTCCTAAGAGGTTTATAACGGCGGCACTTGTTCTGCCAAGGTCTAATAAGCAGTATCCACTGCCGTAATCACATTTTATATTGTCAGGCCGAAGCAGAAAAGGGTTTTCATCGAGCATATCATATACTTCTTTTCTGCAAAGTGAATGGTTACCGCCGGTAATTATGTCCGCACCGGCAGAAAAAATAAGACCGGCACTTTCGGGCGTTATTCCGTTGCCTACTGCCGAGTTTTCGCCGTTTACTATTACCATACCGATATTCTTTTCTTTCTTTATTTTAGGCAGTAATTTTAAGATTGCTTTGCAACCTACCTCACCGCAAACGTCACCTACGGCAAAAACCCGCATATTAACACCTCTTTATACTTATATAAAATAACACATTTTGCAGTGAAATTCAATCAGATTTACAAAAACTGAAAAATATTTTAAAAATCATTTGTTAGCAAACGAGAGAAAACAAGAGAAAAAATGAGGAAACAAGAGATTTTTAATTTTAAATTAAAATTATGAAAAAATGTTGTTGACAATATTATACAGGTGTGGTATTATTGTAAAGCTTGATAAATGAAAAGTGAAATTTTGGAGGTTTTGATTATGTCTACATTTATGGCAAAGCCTGCTGAAATTCAGCGTAAGTGGTATATAGTTGATGCGGCAAACAGACCGCTCGGACGTACAGCCGTTAAGGTTGCAGATTTGCTCCGCGGTAAGGGTAAGCCGGAATTCACTCCGCACGTTGACTGCGGTGACCACGTAGTTGTTATCAACGCTGAAAAAGCAGTGCTTACAGGTAAAAAACTTGATAATAAGTATTATCGCCGTCATACCGGTTTCATAGGCGGTCTTAAGGAAGTTAAGTATGCAACCCTTATGAAAACCCGTCCCGAGCTCGCAGTTGAACTTGCGGTTAAAGGTATGGTTCCCGATACTACTATCGGTCGTAAGGCTCTTACAAGACTTCATGTTTACAAAGACGAAAATTACGTTCAGGTAGCACAAAAGCCTGAAAAAATCGAATTTTAAGAGGGGAGACAGAAAAAATGTTTGAAGGAAAGCCATATTTTTACGGCACCGGCAGAAGAAAGAGTTCTGTCGCCCGTGTACGCGTTTATAACGGTACAGGAAAAATAACCATCAACGAGAGAGATATTGACGATTACTTTGGTCTTGAAACACTCAAAGTTATAGTTCGCCAGCCGTTGGCACTTACGGGAAACTTGGATAAGTTTGACGTAGTTTGCCGTGTTACAGGCGGTGGCGTTACAGGTCAGGCAGGTGCGATACGTCACGGTATTGCACGTGCACTTTTGCAGGTAAGTGACGAACTTCGTCCCGAACTTAAGAAAGCAGGTTTCTTAACACGTGACCCACGTATGAAAGAAAGAAAGAAATACGGTCTCAAAGGCGCTCGTCGTGCACCGCAGTTCTCAAAGAGATAATTATGTTCAGTTTTCAAACCCTCGGAAACACTGTGTTTTCGGGGGTTTGTTCAGTTTTGTTCAGTTTTAGGCATACCTGTTTTCGTTGCGGTATGACACAAGATATGACACAAATTCAGGGTTGTGCAATGCAACCCTGAATTCTTTATAATTTGTTTAGTTCTTCGCATAGTTTTTCAAACTCAAAATGCGTGTATCGCTGATTGATTCATTAGAAAACAAAAATAATAAAAGTACATCCGCTTGAACAATATTAAAAGACCTCTTTTGCTATATTGCATGGGAGGTCTTTGTTATTTTTATGTAAAAAGCAAATTCGGATTTAATTGATGCTTGATAATTGACAGTGGGCAGGGGGCGTGTCATAGGAAAGTCCAACTTTCAGGACAGTCATGGTGTTATATTTAATATAAAAGAACATTTGTTCGTCAAGTCCAAAGATATTTTTTAATTATGTTAAGGGGGTGATTCCAATGATTTTTTAATACTTTATTTGTGAAATTATCGGAAATATTATGTCGGTGAATGTCGCAAATAAAGTGTGTAATATTAAATAAGCACGAAAGTG